>QHZB01000350.1 GCA_003224525.1 Acidobacteriota bacterium
GGGCGAGCACCCAGAAGATCGAGCCAAACGCCAAAATAGCGCCAGGCAAACCGAGGTCAGTAGCGACCTCCAGGTAGTCGCAGTGCGCATGCTCAACGAGGAGAGTGAGGAAAACGGTTTGGACGGACGGATAAACTACCGAAAAGGACCCCAATCCGGTTCCGAGAAGAGGATGATGGCGAATCAGCCCGAGCGTATCGCGCCAAATCGAAATGCGATTCTGACCGCTGAAATTGTATTCCCGCCCGAGAGTTTCAAAACGGCTCATCACCGGATCAATGCCAATCCACACGATAAGCCCGAGGACGCCGAGAAAAAATAATGTGGCGACTGCCACCCTTGTTCGAGCCGGCATGGAGGCCGTCCCGGCGAGCGCCAGAATGGCAACGAGTGAAACCAGGATCGAAATAATCCCCATCCGCGAACGCGAAAGGACCAGGGCGACGAACAGGAGGGTGGCAAGAAAGAGCCACAACACCAGAGAAAGCAACTCCGTCCCGGAGGCAATTTTGCGAAGTGCGGCTGTTCCGCTTGAGGTGTTCTTAAACAGAAGCGCTGCCCGGCGCAAAGCAAGAACCACGGCAAACGGCAGGATCATTTCCAAAAACCCAGCGAAATGATTGCGATTGATATACGTGCCGGTGGCTTCTTCTAGATAGTATTTTTTGACGTAGGTGAAGATCTGCTGCCAGCTGGTGAGATATTGAATCAGACCATAGAGAGCTTCAAAAACTGCGAGCGCCACAAGAGCAAAGACCAGCCGCTTTTTCGTCTTATGGTCTCGGCAAAGGACCAAGGTCAGGAAGAAAACCGTCAAATAAGTGACCAGTAGAAAAAGGTGCGACATCGTCTGGTGCGGAGCCATGCTAACTGTGAAATGAGATCCGCCAGGCAGGTCGTCCCACGATCTCCCGAGCAAGGGAGCCAGGGAGATGGGAAGCGGACAGACTTGCAGCAGAACCAAGGCAAGCAGGAAGAGAGGGCTCGCGAGGGGAATGTGGATGGAGGCAACTCGCGAAAACTGGCCGGAGACAACAAAGAGAACCCCCAGCCCCAGGATGATCACTTGCGTTACTGCAAAAAACGAAGGCGCTGTACCCCCGAAAGCCAGAACCGCTACACACACGGCAACGATAAGGCCAACTTCAAGCAATCGAACCATAGAAGGTCCGCGATGGATCAGTCACTCGCTTTTTGTTGGGGCGGCATCTGGAAATTCGCCGTGACGACAGTTTCGTGCGAAGAAGAGTCGGCATTGGGACCATACTGGCCATAGTTGTAATAGCCGTTAGTGCGGATGTCCACGCTATTTAGCACGACGCCGATTATGTTTCCACCCACGCTGCGGATTCCGGACTGCGCGTGCATGAGTTGCTCGCGAGGCGTGGTCCCGCTCTTTACCACCAGGAGCACCCCATTTACGAGCGGGGCGAGGATGCGGCTATCGGCCAGGGCAAGCATAGGCGAAGAATCAAGGATTATGAAGCTGTACTCCGCGCTCGCGGACCGGATCAGCGCTCCCATGCTCTGGGAAGAAAGAAGCTCGGAAGGATTCGGAGGCACGGGGCCACAGACCAAGAGATCAAGGCCACGCGACCCAGAGGGACGCACTACGGCGCGCCAATCCTCTTGACCGGTAAGGTAGCTGACCAAGCCCAGGCTTCCACTGGTTCCGAACAATTTGTGCAGAGAGGGAAAACGCAGGTCCGCATCCAAAAGCAAGACTCTGTGGCCAAGCTGTCCCAGTGAAATCGCCAGGTTGCACGCGACGGTGGTTTTGCCCTCGGCAGGCTGCGTGCTCGTAACCAAAAGCGAGCCTGGAGGCCGGTCCGGAGTCGCGAGCAAGACTGAGGTACGGAGACTACGGAACGCTTCGACGAGGGCGGCATGCTGCGTTCCATCCCGATCAATGCGGTGCCAGAAAGAGCGCGAGTTTTTGCCAGCGGCATTCCCTTCGAGTATGAGAGCTTTATCCCTTGGGAGAAATCTATGAATACCCTGCAGGTCGCCGTTTGACGGAGGCACAGCTGGAATCAGGGCCAGAGAAGGGAGGCCAAATAGCCGCTCGACGTCGTCGTCGCCTTTGAGCGTGTCGTCCATGCGCTCCTGGAAGAGCGCGGTGCAGATACCGAGCCCTAATCCGAGAAACATAGCCACAGCCAGATTCAGGAGCGTTCTCGGGGTAACCGGTTTCGCTGGCGGCTGAGCCGAATCCACGAGGCGGATGTTGCTAGCCTTCAGGCTCGCGGAGACCCCGGCTTCCTTCAGCTGCAGCAGCAGACCTTCGTAGAGCTGTTTGTTAGTGTCTGCCTCACGTTTCAGAATGTTGTACTGGACTGATTTTTCGGCGATCAGATTTATCTGCTTCTGTTGGTCGTTCAATGCCTGCTGAACCAGGTTCTCGCGGCGCACCGCGGCGGAATAATCGTTGACAATCCTGTCGGTCGCACGCTGGCGCTCCTCTCGAAGCGAGGCCGCGATTTCATCAATTTGGCTCTGAATTTCCTTCACGCGAGGATAATCCGGATTAAACGTCGTCGATAGCTGGGCATGCTCGCGCTTGAGCTCCGCCAGGCGTGCGCTCAGGTCCTGGATCAGTTTATTTTCGAACACTCCAGGCAAAGCCCCGGACTCGCCCGCTTGGACCAACCGGTAAAGCGCTTCCTTTTCATATCGCTCGGCTTGCGTTTTGGTGAGCTGCTCCTGCAGTTGTTGCAGCCTCTCGTTCGCGACGCTTTGGCTGGCGCCTTTATCTGTTTCAAGGAAGACTAGGCCATTGTGCCGCGCGTAGCTTTGAAGCTCATCTTCGGATTTCTCTAGTTTTGCTTTCACGCCTACCAGCTGCTGAGAAAGCCACTCCGCGGCCTTCTGTGTTGCCTGCCATCGTGCTTCCAAGTTCTGGTCGACATAGTCCGCGGCCAGGGTGTTAACGACGCGCGCGGCAAGTTCCGGATCGTGAGAGTCAAATCGAACGGCCACAAGGCGGCTGCGGTTGACGGGATCGATGGTCAGCCGATCCAGGAATCGCTCAAGGACCCGCTGCGAAAGCTCGCGATCCCGGACTTCAGGTACCGGACCAGTTGCAAGAGTTTGCGTTGTGGAGGGTTTTCTCCTCTCCTGCCAGAATCTCCACCACCTAGGGGAGTTGAATTCCGGGAGAGTTTCCAGGCCGAGCTGGCCAATCGCGTGGCGCGCCAAGCTGTCACTGGCAAGGATGCTGTATTGTGTTCTCAGGTATGCATCGGACACGGCATCGAGCTCATAGAGTTCCTTGATGGTCGGGATGTCCGGATTCTCCTTCTGAATCTCCAGCAATACCTGAGCCCGGTAGACGGGCCTCTGCTTGAGTGTCGCGATAAGGATGGCGGTAAACAAGATGAAAAAGACGATTAGGATCGTCGGCAGACGCTTGCGAAGGATGCGGCCATAGCTGCGGAGGTCGAGTGCCTCGGCAGACTCAAGGATCTCGTAGGAATCAGGCATCTCTATGACCCGCGTATTGAGAGCGTCCGGCCCGCGCCGCTCGAGCCGCTGATCGCGGCCATATAGCTCGACTTGATTTTTGTCGTCCATGTTTTTTTCAATGGAAAATCAGGATCCCGGTGAGTGTTTGCGCTGCAGCTTCCACTCCCCGGCCCAACGTCGTCTTCGCAGCGCTGTTTGGCACGAAAATGATGTCTTTCGCCTCGAGCACCGGGTCTGGAGCTTTCCCCGCCAGGATCTTTCCCAAGTCAATCGGCGTCTCCTTCCGCTCACCACTCTGCTGATCGGTGCGGATGATTCGCGCTCCGGACTTCGCAGCGGTACGAGTGAGGCCCTCGCTCAAGGCCAGCGCCTGCAGAACGGAAATCTTTTCATTCGATTTCAGGGCGAATCCGCCGGGCTTTCGAACCTCGCCAATCACGTAAACGACCCCGGCGCGAGTGACCTTGACGATGTCCCCAGGATGAACCAAGGGATTGCCGTGAGAATCTGCCGACTCGAGTAAATCCTTCAAGTTCACCTGCACGGCATCTTCGGATGCGAATCGATTGCTGTTGAGGGCCGACGAAACTGCCGTCCCTTCGGCAGCGTTTTGTGCGCTGGAAGAAGGATGATCCGACCCAGCGGGATAATCTGCAGCGAGGTGCGGCTCTGCGGTCAGAGCCGCACCTCGCAGAATGATGACCGTTTCTCCGGCATCGTCGGCCAGGCCTTCTGCGAGGGAGAGAACCTCAAGCAGCGTCTTGCTTCCACGGATCTGGAAAACCCCGGGCCGTCTCACCGCCCCCATCACCGAGACAGGATGGCTTTGCATCTCGTGTACAAACACGCTCACGTGAGGATCCTTCATATAAGTGCGGTGAAGGAGTTCCTGGAGCACAAATTCCAATTCCCTCGGGGTCAATCCCGCCGCCCGAACCGACCCGAGCAAGGGCAGCGAAATGTCGCCGCCTGCTGAAACGCGGACTTCGCGATTCAGTTCCTGGGCTTCGAAAATATTGATGTTGAGTACGTCTTCAGGACCGATGCGGTATTCCCCGGCGCTTACGGCCGGTGCCGATGGATTGGAATCCAGTAGTTCTTTCAGGCGGCGATTCCAATCCTCGGCAGTTTCCAAGTTTGGCCGAGGTGTATTCTGATTCTGAGTTGCTGATTGTGGCGTGGAGAGAACTTCTTGCTCGTCTTGGATAGAATTGTTGGACTTGGCCGACAGAGGATCGTCCGGGAAACACAATAGTCTTACAGTGATTGCCAAGACGCCGAGAACCAGCCCTTTGGACACAGGTTTTTCCACTTGCATTGCTCTGACTCCCACTTCGAGACGCAGACTCGACAAATCGAGACTACGAAACAAAGAAGCGCTAGTCGATAAGGTGTACCCTTGAATTGGAATGCAGGTGAAGACCTGAGATTGAATGAGCCGAACGTCTCCGCGAGGGAAGGGTTAGGCACGCGCTTGGCGGCCCGGTGTCCGCTTTGGCATGCGGCTGCCGCTTGCCTGGAAATTCTTCAGCCGCAAGCTCTCGACTAGCAGGTAAGCGATGAACTGCGAGCCATATACCAAGTAGCGTCGCCATAGGCGGCGGGGCTCCTGCAGGAGCCGAAAGAACCACTCGAGGCCGTGTTCACGAATCGGACGAGGAGCCTGCTTCCGCCTTCCGGAAAGCATGTCAAATGCCGCACCCACACCTACCAGAACGGGGACCCGTAATCGCCCCTTGTGCTCGTGCATCCAGCGCTCCTGCTTTGGCGCCCCTAATCCTACCCAAAGCACATCGGGCGCAGCGCGGCCGATCATCCCTATCATTTCTTCATCTTCCTTCGCACTCAGTTGGCGAAAGGGAGGAGAGCACGTCCCAACTACGTTCAGCTCAGGGAACCGAGCCTTGAGCGAAGCCCCCAGGCGCTCGGCAACACCGGGCTCTCCTCCGTAGAAAAAATGTCGGTAGCCCTTCTTGACGCTCTCTTCACAAAATGCCAAGAGCAAATCTGGTCCGTAGACGCGCCTGCGCAGAAGGTGTCCCTGGTGCCGACCCAGCCACACTAGCGGCATGCCGTCGGGCACCACCAGGTCGGTCGAGTTCAGAATTTCCTTGAAGGAAGGATCATGCTGCGCTTCGACGATGCCATGCATGCTGGTGGCCGCTATGGAGTGGCATCCGTCGCGCTCACGAATCCATCCTTTCATCCGCTCGACGACTTGCCCGATCTGCACGGCGTGCGCTCGAACTCCCAGTACATCGAACGTCTCACTTTCGAATCGCCCGTCGTTTGGCTCCCTCAGCACTGTTTGGACAAGGTGCGCTGGTTTTGCCAAAACTGCGTAAATGGAAACCCCAAAATTGCCAAGCGGAGAATCCTCGAGACGCGCAGCGATCCGCCGGTAAGTGTCCTTAAAGGGCAGCGGAAATGAATCGAGCGGAGGAAAAATGAATCCGGACTTTTGAATTTGAAATCCGCTTTTCCGGGCCATAGCAAAGAGTCCGCGGCGCGTATAGATTCGTGCGTAACATATGCGCCGGCGAAGTGACTCGGGCAGCCATGAAACCAGGGGGACATTCCGGCCAAGCGAAAAAGTTCCCAGCCGGCAGGGATGGCTTTCAAACGGATAGAACTTGTTCGGAACAAAAAGGACCAGCAGCCCTCCCGGTTTCAATACACGAAAACATTCTGCCAGCACTTTCGTGTCGCAGTGCGTGTGTTCTAGGACTTCGATCATGGTGACCGCATCAAAACTCTCCCTGGCAAAGGGCAGATGTTCTGCGCTCCCTTGCACGCGCGGAATGGCTTCACGGAACGCATGCAAATGCGGCATATGAAGATCAATCCCGCAAACGGACTCCGCTCGCTGCGCCACGAGGACCCGCATGCCCCTAAGATCCAAAGTCTGATCTATTTTCTCCATGCGCTTACTAACAGCGTACGAGCCATAGGAAGCGGGACCTCCAAGCTTGATCGCGTTTACTCCCGAAGTGTTTTCAAAATGCCCGCGCCTGACTAGCATCACGCCTCTCCACCGAGAAGGCCATTTGCTCCCCGGGCTGTTTGCCGTTGGTACGATTCGGTCGGCCACTCTTCATTCACTCTGTACATGGCGGCCAGGTTGTTTGGAAACACACGAAGTCCCATCTTCAGAATGCGGGCTTCCGGAAACAAACAACAGAGATCAGGGAGCGAGAGCAAGTTAATCTCCAGTGGTTCTCGCATGTAGCCAGGCGATAGGCGCACGATGTGGCGCTGCACGTTCGGCGTCAAAAACTGATAAAAAGGCAGCAGAGTGTGGGGTTCTATCGGGAAATGTTTGTTGGGCGTGGCCACGAAGTAACCTTTTGTCGCGACGCGGCGGATCTCGTTGGCAAATTCTCTTTGTCTTGCCCAGCCGCCCACATGTTCGATGACCGCATTGGAGAAAACCCAGTCAAACGATTTTGACTTGAAGGGCAGATTACGTCCATCTGCCTGAACCGTCTTAACACAAATGCTCGTCGGGATTTGATACAGGCCGAGGAATTCCCCATCAATTCCCGCCCCACCACCTACGTCCAGTAGCGTGTCCCTCGCGGATGCATCTCCCACTAGACGCAAGAACAGGTCCACCTTTTCTCGGCGCAGTTTGCGGTGGATGGGCTTTAACCAGCGCAGGATTTGATTTCTGAAACTGCCCAGGACCTCCACAGTTCACTCCTTGACCAGAGACCGGTGCGTCGCACGTTACATTTCTCCAGAATCGCGACGCGCTGTGATCTTGAAGCTTTCTAAGAGTCGAAGACGCTCGTTCAAAAACCGGATGGCTGCGGTTCTTCCCGTCGCATATCTCAGGTGCTCGACGGTTGCGAATCCGCTCTTTTGTAGCAGCCCTCCGATATTCTCAATCCTCCTTTTTACAGCACGCAACCCGTAGGGTGCAGATCCGCCAAGTTCCGGTGAAAAATACTCGGAGTCGTTTTCGGTGGGCATTCTTGTGTGCGGTTTCACGACAACGTTTCGGGAATGTTCACGGTGTGCGCGCGTGCCAAATATCGTAGTTGTTGAGGAGTTGCCCGGCACTGCTACAACGTTGCGATTCATCGGCGGCGATGTCGCCTTGCTAAGCGAGCCGTCTGGCCCAGAAACGAAAAAGTCGTAGCCCAGACTATCGAGCAGATCCCACGCACCACGTGGCGACAGACCGAGACGCATGGAAGCCTGGGGATTGATTTCAAAAATAATTGTGGGCCGCAATGAAGTAACAACTCTATTTGCCCCGCATAAGACCAACTCCTCGGCCCCCTCCACGTCCATCTTCATCACATCGACATGTTCTACCAAAGCCTGACGGAGTGCATTGTCCAGCGACTCCGTCACAATTTCTTCCGCCTTCTGTTCCAGGAAAGGATTTCTACCCAACGAGTTTTGACTAGCGTCCGGCCCGTGATACAGCCAGGCCCTACCTGTCTTGTCCGACACAGCTGCGGGCAAAGCCATCACGTTGGTGATACCATTCAATGCAATGTTTTGTTTCAATCTCGGAAATGACTGAACCGATGGTTCAAAAGCAATCACGCGACCCGATTGTCCCACGATCCTGCTTGCCACCAGCGCGTATATGCCCAAGTTGGCGCCCACATCGACAAAGGTTTTTCCCCGTGAAAGGGCGCTTTCCAGATAGGACAACTCAGATTCATAATTCTCGCGAAAAACGAAAATAAGTTTTTCGATGCCCTTCCACCTAGCGGGCAGGAACATGCTTAGATTCCACCTTCCCAGCTTTACTATCGCTCCTTTCCGGAGAGCGCACCGAGTCACCCAGGAAATGAAGCGGAAGATGGTGAGCACGGGCGCCGTCTGAAAGCCCGCTTGCGTTCTGAGCCAGTGCCATTTCTTCACTAGATTCTTGATGGGACTTTTCATACGAAGAGCATCTTCAGTTTAGTTTTTTATGAATCGCCACCACGTTGGCATACTTGATGTCCGCAGGCGGAGACTTCATTCTGGAAATCGTTCCGGCTGAACAAACAGCAAAAAATTCGTAACCCAATCCCTCAAGCAGTTCCCATGCACCATATGGCGAGAGCCCGAGGAGTACAGCACCCTCGGGATAAAATTCAAAAATGATTACCGGTTTCATAGATGCGGCAACGTTCTGCGCTCCGCGCAGCACGAGCTCTTCAGCTCCCTGCACATCCATTTTGATGACATCCACGCGTTCGACGGAGACTTCATGAACAATGTTGTCCAACGATTCCGTCACAACCACTTCACAGTTTCCATTGAAAGATGGGTCTTTCCCAAGAGAATTGCCACTCGGACACGGCGCATGGTAAAGCAGGGTTTCCCCCGTTTTTTCCGAGAGCGCCACAGGAAAAGCATGCACATTAGTCAAATGATTCAATTCGATGTTTTGCCGCAAGAGTGGGAACGACTGAGCTGACGGTTCAAAAGCAATCACCCGGCCCAAATGACCCACGATTCTGCCTGCCATCAATGTATAGATCCCCAGGTTGGCCCCCACATCGACGAAAGTTGCTCCCGGGGAAAGTACATGTTGTAGGAACGCCAATTCAGGTTCGTAGTGCTCACGAAAGGCAAAAATGGATCTCCCGATGCCTTCCCATTTGACTGGGAGGAGCAACTGCAAATCCAACTTATGGAACTTTACGATTGCCATCTTCTGTAACGAACATTTAGCTCGCCACGAGATTAAGCGGCTGACGGCGAGAACCGGTGCTCTACGGAAACCATATTGCATCGTTAGGCGCTTCCACTTCGCGGCTAGTTCCTTCACCAGATTGCGCATTATCGGTACATTCGAATGTGTTTTTGCTGAACCTTCAGTTTCTTGCGTTCTTGGTCCGACCATATATTTCCATCAGCTGTTGATAGTTTCGACGTGCCGTGTACTTGGCTTCATACTCTGCCCGGGCCGCTCTGCCCTGCACTTCCATTTCTCTGGGGTGCTCCCAAGCCCACTGTACTTTGACCGCTAGGTCATCAGGATCACCGGCAGTGAAGTGCGCGCCAGTCTTCCCGTCCTCAACAATCTCCGCCTGCGCGCCTAATCGCGATGCAATCACCGGGACACCACAAGCAAAAGCCTCGATGATGCTTATGAATGATTTCAAGTGTCTGCTTGCGAGCTAGCCATCCTTCGAAGCGAACACTCGAAAGGTTCTCCCGACACTTCTGTTCTTCCAGTTCATGACGCAAGGGCCCATCGCCCACGATTCGCAAGGGGATCGCGTTTCCCAGAATTCTGAAAGACTTGAGCAAAGTCCGCACCCCCTTCTCCGGAACCAGGCGGCCGACAAAGAGTGCATATTCTCCTGCTCGCGCACGCATGCCGGGGTCTGGATAAACAAGGTTGGACTTCACCCTGATTTTCTCCGCGGGCAACTCGGATTCAATTAGCTTCCGGCGTGCGAACTCCGTCGGCACGACATAACTGTCCACCAATTCGGTCCACGTGTTCATGCCGCGATGCAACGCAAGCATTAGGCCAATCGCAGCTGTCGCCAGATGCGAATCGTGATAGCAGCCATGCATTACTCCGCGGAAGACGCCGCGGTCCATACACTCCTCGCAAATTTCACCGTCGCGATAAAGACTGCCGGCAGGACAAAGTAATCGATAGTTCTGGAGCGTTTGAATCACCGGCACGTCAGTTTCCTGGCATGCGTAATACGCGCCAGGCGAGATCAGGGGGAACGTGTTGTGGAAGTGCACGATGTCCGGTTTTTCCTTCCGGAGGATGCCCCGCAAATCTTCAATGCTGTTGCGAGCCCAGGTCGTACCCAGCCCGAGCTGCAGTTTGGAAAACAGGTGCTGCTCGGTAATTTCATCGTTTCGGCGCGTGTACTGCAAGACGCGGTGCCCTGCCTCGCGCATGATTGCACTTTCTGCCAAGAATTCGGTGTCCTCGCCGCCTCTTTGGCGGTAATAGTTGTGACAAATTAATATTTTCATAGGCGTTTAACCAGCACGCCAAACTTGGCTCGTTTGGTCTTTTCGGGGATAACCGCGGAAAAGCTTGGGGCTACGAGGTCGACAAAATCCGAGAAAGCAGAGTGGCCGTCCACGTCGTCGGCAATCAAAACTCCGCCCGCCCGCAAGTAGGGCCATACCGCTTGAAATTCCCAATACATATTCGCGTAGGTGTGCAGGCTATCATGGATGAAAAGATCGATGCTGCCCAATCGCTCTAGCAATTCGGGCAGGTGGCGACGGCTTGAGCCTCTTTGTAGCGTCCACATCTCTCTGAGCTTTCGAGGGACGAACAACCCCGTGGAACTGTCTGCCTTAGGCGCCAACGGAGGCAGGTCCAAGCTATAAAGCCTGCCCTGTTTGTTCTGAGCCAGGGCTTGCAGAACAGAAGACGTGGTTATCCCATATGCGACACCCGTCTCAAACACAATCTTGGGCGAAAGAACTCGGCATACTGCATAGCAGAACCGCGCCAACTCTAAATCTGCATTGTGGCTTGCGGCGAATGGCCCGTTCACGCATGCGCTTGAGGCAAGACCGTCGAGATAACTCTCAACACGCTCCAGTGCCTTTTCAGAAAGTACTCCAGCGAGGTCCCAGTGAAAGGATTCGTTGAGAAGTGTGATAACTTCATTGAATCCAATCGTGGAGTGCGTATTCGGCCGCAATCTCACACGTTCGTAACGCACCTCTAAGAAATTGTGCAGGCGGTCCCGGAACTCGCCTGGGTCCTTAGACAGCAAGCTCAGCAGAAGACCCAGCTTGGTGGTGGCATTGGCGCAATATTCAACTGGTCTCATGGTTTCATGGGTGTCGTGTCCCCACGGAAAAGTTCCATCGGAGCGACTGTTCTACATCCAGGATCCGTATCATGCGCAAACCAACACCCATCGACGCCCAGAAAAGCGAGGCCAGGAACGGGCTTTCTAGCACGAAATTCGCCATCCCGTAAACGCAAAAGGCCATTTGGCCCATGACAGCGATCAGTAAGAATAGAGTGCGGTGGTTCTTCCGATTGCGATAGACGGCCCTGGAGGCAAGCCAGAAGAAGTAACAGAGGAAGGCCAGCAGAGGAATGAAACCAATCAGCCCCATCTTGTACAGCACCGTCAAGAACGTGTTGTGAGGCCTGGGGTCGTTATCCCAGATCCCAAAAACAAATGGAATTCCAAAGCCCTCTCCGGCTAAAGGGTATTCCTCAAAGCGCCTCCAAGCTTCTTTCCAGGCTGCAACTCGAAATTGCCAATTTGGGTCCTCGCCAGAATGGAGGACTCCCGAATCCAGTTCTTCGGTGGAGCGCTGCGTAAAATCGCGACCGCTCTGTGTGTGAAGAAACAAGGACGAAGCCAAGATGATCAGGATGGTAGGCATGAGGAGTGTTGCGGGCGTGCGCCCGAGCCTGCCCTGCCCGTCCGCCGTTCGTCCGTACAACAAGCCGATTAAGAGCATGATGCCCAAAGTCACGAAAAGACTGCGGGCGTTTGCGAGCATCAATCCGAAACAGAGAAGGCCAACAAAGACCCACCCAGCCCGAGGCCGAAGTCGTCCGTTCACCGTTGCTAGCACAGTAGCAACGAGCGAGATCAAAATATAAATTCCGGGCGCGATGAAGCGCCTTTGTTCGGGTGCAACAACAAACCAGGCAAGCCCATTGAGGGCGCTCAACGATGTGCCGAGTAAAAACCAGACAGCCACTCGCTTAATGGAAAGCCAGCTCCGAAACAGATGGTACCCGACCAGCAAAAAGAGTGCGTAGGCGATCAGCGCCGAATCTCGTAGCACCAAAATTGTATCGCGATGTTCCCAGAAACCTCTCGCTGCTGACAGCAGGCCGGCAGCCACGAAAAGCAAGAGGAAGATATTCAACTCTAGTGGGCTGCGAGAGTGGTGCGGTCGCGATAGAAGGTAGATGGAAAGGAGCAGAACGACGAGGATAACATCGGTGACGAAAAGGGGAGCGCCCGGCCAGCGAAGATAGGAAAAATCCTTCATGTACGCTGCGGTGCAAAATGCAAACCACAGGAATAATCCCTCGGTAATCGAAGCGCGTGCCCTTTTAGCATAGGCTAACATCAGTGGAAGCGTCACGGCCGCCAGCAGAAAAGCGGCATAGTAGGGCTCATATTCCAAGGGTCCCTGCGACGGTAGCTCCCACTCTGGATTGGGAGCGCGTGTCAGCCCGTCCGCAACGGCAATTACGGCTCCCAAGGTCACCATGAAGATTAGCCAGATGTTGATGATGCCAAGCCGAGTCTGCCTGCGGATCAACACGGGAGCGACAGCGAGGCCGTCAGCGGTCCCAACTGGACCAGTCAGGTGGTCGGCTCCTAGTGCCAGTGCTCCATTCCTACTCATGCGATTCCCATCCAGGCTAGGCAAGAGAATTTTGCGCTTCCGTGGACCTCTCCAAGAAATCAAACTCCGCAGACTTCGCATTACGATCCCTCTCCCGTCAGTACTGCGGGAACCGTGCGCATCAAAATCTTGAAATCGAGTAACAAGCTCCAATGCTTCATGTATTCAAGATCCAGCCTTATGCACGTTTCAAAAGAAGGATTCGAGCGCGCGATGACCTGCCAGAGCCCTGTTATGCCTGGTTTTACTTCCAGTCGTTTGTGATCATCGGGACGGTATCGCGCGTAATCGTCTACGGGATGGGGGCGCGGACCAACCAGGCTCATATCCCCTTTCAACACATTCCAAAATTGGGGCAGTTCGTCGAGGCTGTACTTCCGAAGAAAGCGGCCGAGCGGGGTGACGCGAGGATCATCAGCGATTTTAAAGAAAGGGTCTTGGCGCTCGTTGTATCGGCGCAGCGAATCTTTCAATTCGTCAGCTCCATCGAACATGGTCCGGAATTTGTAACAAACAAATTTTTGTCCCTTTTTTCCTGCGCGGGGGGAGGCATAGATGACCGGGCCAGGCGACTCCAGCTTGACGGCCAAGGCAATCGCAAGCAAGAGTGGCCAAAGGAGCAAAAGTGCGACGGCAGATAACAAAAGATCCATGATTCTCTTCACGAACAAACCCATGCTGAGGATGGGGCGCGCTCGCGGGATGCTGTGGCCTCGGCTAACCGCGGTTTCGAGTTGTTCATGGCGGTCAATCTCAGGCAAGAGAGAGTCCAAGATACTTGCTAGGAACGGCGGGGAAGACACACGGGTTTCTGAATTCGTAAACGCGACTCTCCGCCGGCGAACCACACGTTCTGGCAATGAATTACATTGGCCAAAGGCCTGGGTCCGAAGATCGACAGGTTCACCGGGCATCAAATCGACCACCCCGAGCTCTTGATTTGCAAGAAAGAGCGTTTTGCCAGCGCACTTTTGTGCTCAAGAGAGCGCATAAGCCGACACTTTCAGCCGCGCATCAAGCAGGCGAAGTGTAGAGACTGAACAAGAATCAGTCGATAGGGTTTAGTCTGTAATCGCGGCGTGGGTGAAAACCTTAGGACGTGAGTTTGGGGGTACTATTCTCCGGCAATCCTTGCACCAGCGAATCCCTTTATAGGGGTGGATCCCTTAGTCTGTCCTAGGGTTTCCATGGATTCCCATCAGAGGTAACCTCCCTATCGACAATGAACTGTGGGGATGTTAATTAACCTTTGTCAGCCCTCCGCGACCTTCTTCGGTCAGGCAGATACCGGTGATTCTGACTACCACGCCACATTCCGCCGCAGGACAGACGCGAAGACCCACAATCTCTATTGGTCTTGTTCAGGTTGTCGCGCTCCTCT
This sequence comes from Acidobacteriota bacterium, assembly GCA_003224525.1. Lineage (GTDB taxonomy): Bacteria > Acidobacteriota > Terriglobia > Acidiferrales > UBA7541 > Acidiferrum. The sequence goes on from QHZB01000350.1 coordinate 14,180, forward strand.
TACTCCTTCCCGCATTGAGCCGCGCCCAGGTACTACCGCAGGAAACAGAGAGAGAGCCTTTGGGCTCCCTAACAAGCATGGGGGAGGCATATGTGAATGCCTCCCCGGCACCCGCCGAAATCACGATTTTTTCTGGCGATAGAGTGCGTACGGGGGAATCCGGCTCCGCGATGTTTAACATGAGCGGAAAGGGCTCGCTCAAACTCTCTCCACGCAGTCAGGTCCTTTTCTCCGGCAAATACGAATATACGGCTGAGTTGGAGGCAGGAGCGGTGGTGATGAACTCCGTTAGCGGACCAAACGGGTTCACCTTGCGAATTGGAAACGACGTATTGGTTCCTTCCATGAAAGAGCATACGGTACTGGCGTCAATTGACAGGGCTCCGGATGGTTCTTTCCTAGTGACTTGTTCGGACGGAGCCATGGGCGTATTAACCTTGCAGGGAACATCGGGACAGTTTCTCCAGGTTGGTCAGTCCGTGAGCGTTGCCCCGAATGGACAATTGTTTCCAGTGGTGCAGCAGGCCGCTACCCCTGGGAAATCACCTTCCCTGAGATCATCTTCGGGAACCCAAAAGGCTAAGGGTAGCTATACGGGATGGGGTTTTCTCGGGCTGGGAGCTGCTGGCGCAGCCGGAGCTGTGGCGGCTCTAAGCCACGGCGGCGGAAAGCAACCCATTAGCCCTTCTTCACCTTAAAGTCGGTGCCCGTGCTTCCGAGCTATTTGTAGAACCGTCGCGCACTGCCTCAGGCCTGGTTTCAATATCCAACGGGATCGCCACGGCACATGGATTAAATGGCCTCTTTGGGTATCCTGCTGCATCGGAAGCTTCTCCATTTAGTTCTTGGAGTTTGATGGACCCGCCAGCCGAAATTTGACCACGACATCTTGTTCTGTTTCTACGGGTTGCCCTCCAAGCAATGTTTGTCCGTAGCGCCATTCGCGAATCGCGCTGGTGGCCGCCTTTGCAAGCAAAGCCGGGCCGCTCGTTAGTTCGACACTCTCTACGGACCCATCGCCGCTGACAACAACGTGTAACTTCACGGTGCCTTCGATGCCTTGGCGCTTCGCGTCCTCAGGATAAACTGGTTCAACACGCGAGATGGCGCGACCTATTTGCAGGCTCCTTCCATTCGGCGGTTTCTGCGAACTGATGTCCTCGGGGATTCGGATCGATGGATAAGGATCACTGCTGACCGCTACCGACCACGTCGGAGACACGGGAGCATTGGGCTGCTTCAAAGCAGGCGGCGGACTTTCTTTTTCTTTCACCTCAGCCACCGCCGTTCCACTCGGGATCTTCTCGGACAGGCTCGTTGCCGGCGTGGCGGTGCTCTCTGTCGGTTGAGTAGGCGAAGCCTCCACAACTTGGCTTTGAACATTCTCCCCGGCTGGATTCGGCACAGCGACAGCGGCGTGCTCGGGAGGCTTTGCCGGGTCACTCTTCGGCAGGGTGCTCTCAGCGCGGCGTACCGCACTATTAACAGCGGGCCTCGCAGCAGGGCGCTCAAGGTTGCGTACCTGCGGACGCACAGGCGCTAAGTGCCTTTCGGAGCCATTCAGCGGACGGTCAGCGGGAACCTGGTCGAAGCCATGCGCTTGCGGGCCGTCATTCTCGGATCGGAGAAGGGGAACATCTGTAGTCTCATGCGCGGGAAGGTCGTTGTTCGGCTCCAGGGGCTTATTTGTGCCTTTGGTATTCTGTGCGATGAATCCAATCGCTTCATTTCGGGCGGCAGGCGGCGTTGCAATCCATCCTATGGCCACCGCCGCTACACCGGACAAGATGACGGCCACCGCAAGTCTCTTCCGTCTTTCGGCTCCTCCTTCTGAAGTCATGGGATGAATTGCAGGTGTCGATTTGCGTTTGAATTCGTTTTTCTTCGAGGTCTTTGGACGCAAGGCCTCCGATGCAGCCAATGCGGGTGCTACCTTGTCACCATGCAAACTGGGCACAGCAAGAGGCGGGGGAGTCGAGACCCGCCGGTGTTCTTGAACTACGCTACCGGAGGGTGAATCCACAGGCGCAAGGATGCTGAGGTTGGGAATCTTCGGTACTTTCCGATGAACTGCTGGGCCGTCGGGAGCCTTGGCACTTTGCGCCTGAAGTTCACTCGGCGACTCCGGCTGAGAAATCCGGCTGGCGATTATCGCGCGCGCCTCTTCCGTGAGATTGACGAATCGAATCCCGGCCTCTCTTTTTGATTCGCTGATCCACGCAATCTGCCCGCTTGCTTCGATCTCATCCCTCGACCCTTTGAATTGAATCCGTATAGTTGGGAGATCATCCTCGGTCAGAGTCATAGCCGCGGTAAGAGCAAGACCGCCTTCGCCGATGTTAAGCAGGACGCCGCCGTTGTCCCGGCCCAGCTCGATGAAACTGAGAGGCCTTATCTGCTGCCGGGGATGACTACGGCGTTCGCGAAGATGGGTCGAACAGTCATCGCCGGCCAGGTTGTCTGACGTGGCTTGAGTGGCTTGCTGAAAAAGTTCCGCGACAATCTCCGCCGGTTGGTCGGTGAGAACGGAACTATCTTCCGGCAGGTTCAGCTCAGGGACCCGTTCTTCGGCAACGGTGCTGGAGTCCACAGGATCCGCTAAGGACAGCGTTGGTGTTCTTGTCGGCGCATCCCCCGCGGGATGTTGTTGCGGTCTTGGGAGTATCTCTGCTTCAGGCTTAGGTTCGCGCTCTGAGCTTTCGGCGGCAAGCCAATCAGCGATTCGCTGGCGTGCTTGTTCGGGCAAGCCGACGAATCTTATCCCCGCCGTCTTTCTTGATTCACTTCTCCAGGTTAGCTGTCCGGTTGCTTCCATCCAGCCACCGGAGTCCGGCAATAGAATCCGCATGCTTACAAGCTCGACGCCACCCAGAATCATTGCGGCCGAGAGGGCTAATCCGTCCTCACTCATGTTGTAGATGAGACCGCCGTTTACCTTCCCCAGGTCGACGTAGATCGGGGGGTTAACAAGCGTGCGTGTCCGGGCCCGGCGTTCGGTGACGCCGAGAGCTTTTCGAGCGCTATGTAATGTGCCCAGCATGCCCTGCAATCATGGATCAGGAATCCTGCAAGAAACCTGCCATCATTCACTTAAATCTTAGGTTTACGCAACACTACCTTCAATCCGGTAAAACCCTGCACTGACCCGAATTACAGTGCTTTGAACCACCAAGAACTCTGCGCAATCTTCGGGGGGTAGGGGGGTACGGCTAGTTTTCTGGAGTGAGACTGACACGGTCGATCCAGACAGTGCCGCTAATCCGGTTGTCGAGTTTCTCGCTCGCAGGCCGCGCGACCCTCACGAGCAGTAAGCGCGTATCGGCCTTGGTTTTGAATTCAAATTGCATCGAGGACCAGCCAGACGTGCCCAGGGTATTCTCGGTCGATAGGAACAGCTTCCCCATGTCAAAAGCATCGAACACCTGGAACCTTGGCCCGCTGTCCGTGGTAATCCCTTTCACGCGTATAGCGCCGGAAAACTGGTATCGCGTGTTCGGCTGGACGGCCACGTACTGGAATACATGGCCATAGTCGAGGTTGCCCTTCCCGCTGAATTCGATGCGAAGCGTGCGAGATCCCTCGAAAGCACCCTCGAAATCTATCCCAACCACGGCTCCATCGACGGGGACAACGCGCCAATCCAGTCCTCCGTCTAGAATGTCGCGTTCAAAGCTCCCGTTTCCCACTAAATTGGAGCCGTTTACAAGCGGGCCGATTTGCGTGGGGAAGCGTTCGGCCAGTGCAAACCACGCGGCGGCCAGGCGGCCGGGCTCGCGGTGTTGGATGAGCGCGTCGAGATAAGGGAAGGTCTGGCGGAGGTCAAATGGCAATTTCAGTTGGAGCAGGCGCAGCCAAACTTGTTCCGCGGCCGTCACGTCATCCGCTTCCATTTCGAAGTTCAGATAGTCAAAGAATACGGATGCCTGGGGAGGAAGCATCTCCAGAACCGCGCGATTGTCCCGCGTCGCGCTTACGGCAAGCCGGAACACGTCCCGGTGGGCGGGGCTGTTTCCTGCAAGGACGACCTGAAGGGCGCGCAGTGCCTCGGGGGTCTGGTGAGCCCGAAAGGCAAAATTGGCGAATCTCCAGTTGATTTCCGGCGAATTGGGAAAGAGCCGGAGGGCCCGCTTGAATGCGCTCAGCGCGTCGTCGGTTCGCCCGGCCCAATCGTAGGCGGCGCCAAGATCACTCCAAAAGTGAGCGTCATAGGGGCTCAGGCGCGTTGCACTCTCGTAAAAGGCAACGCTCGCGTCTAAGTTTTTGGTGGTCCCGTAGAAGTGCGTGAGGGTGCCGAGCGCGTCATAATACTGCGGATTATCGCGGTCCCACTGTGTGGCGGCTTGAACCGATGTTGGTGACTCTTGACGAAAATACCAATCCGCGATCCCTCGCCTTCCCACTAGGTAGATGCAGAAAAGCAAACTAAGCGCCAAGCCGATTCGAGCCGTGAATTCCGCAGGCGGCACGCTTCTCCTCTTCAGCATGAAGCGCACTCCAACTGTAATGTTGTCTCCACGGTTCGATCTTGCCCCTGCGACCCGCCAGACGCAACATCAAATCATGTATCAAGAATTGTTGCTGTCGCGAAACGCCCATTTTGCTACAACAATTGGACAAGCAATAGATATTTCATGGACTTAGCGAGCCCGAGTTGGTTTTCGCGACACGTGCGCAGACCATTGCAGTCGTGGATTCCGGCATCGCATGGAAGACTGCGATTAGGAAAAACGCGTCCGGCCTCACTGGGGAAAGAGAAAGCGGAAAGAGAGTGTTACGCAGCCCTTCGTTTGCGAGACGATCGTTTCGTTAGCAAGGACCGAGGCGTCCCGCTCAAAAGTCACGCCGATCAGTGACCCGACTCTCTTCCCGGCGGCTTTGCAGGCTTCATTCGTGGTGGTGTTTCCGAGCGCAGACCTCGGCGCTGCAGCAGGCAACCCCTTTCTTCTTGGAGTTCTTGGGCGCTACCAATCGGGACGCGACGACGATTCCCCCTATGGCTACAAGGAGAAATACGAGCACTCTAAATGGCACGTTCATAGGTGACAGGCGCTTCAATTCTTCCGTCATTTCCGCAGACGCTCGAAGGGGAAAGGATATTGCGCGAAACTGCGACAGCGAATGGTCCCACGGTACTGCCGCGTCAGTACTTTGGGCTAACCGCTATGCCCCTTTTTGAACCAGTTGCCTCAGTGGTCAGGTCAAAAGTGGTCAACGGATGTGACCCGGAATGAGGTTCTCTTGTTGGATTTCTTGCGGGAAAACGACGGCGGAAGAGCTGGTCGAGGACTTAAAGGTCACAGAAGGACGGTTGGCCAGGAAGTTTCTGTCCCGCCGGAATGTAGCCTCGGGATTTCGTCACCTACGGCGATTTGAAAAATTGAGTAAATTTTTGGTCACTCGCCCAGTGGCCTGTGATTAGCATGGTTGTGTTATTGTTTGAGAGCGGAGGCGTTGCATGAGAAAGCAATCGGCCTGGTCGCTGGCATGGCTCTACTTTCATTTCCCCTCATCACTTCTATTCCCGCCACTATTTCGCCTGGGTCCGCCAATCTGACTACGCGGTTCCAAGAGAAAAGTGGTGAACCTTGGCCACAGAAATGCTGTTTGTCGAGAGCGACGGGATGCCCTCAGAGGACAAACAGTTCGAGGTATACAAGCAGGCGGTGCGCGCCGCTGCTGGGCAGCCCGTCCTCATCCGCACGCTCGATATCGGCGGCGACAAGCCGCTGCCATACTTGAATCTGCCACGGGAAGTAAACCCGTTCCTGGGCTATCGGGGCGCGCGCCTATACGCCGATCACGAAGACCTGATGCGCGAGCAGTTCCGCGCCATTGCCCGCGCCTCGGCGTTCGGCAGCGTGCAGATGCTGCTGCCTATGGTTTCCTCGCTGGCGGAGGTGCGTTGGGCGAACGCGATGCTCTGCTACGACGAATTTCAGTCCATGGGTTTTCGATTCCCCCGGGGCGAGGGTAAGCGAAGTCGGCGGGTTCCACTGCTCGGCGTTTTTCCACTCATTTTCGGCAAAAGCCTGAGTGTGGACCATCCAATCGTAGAATCCTTCGAACGTGACCCAGCGTGGCGTGGGGTCTGTAAATATTGGCTCCGGGCCGCGACTACTCGGCCTTCCTTTACTCAAGATTGGCCCGCAGGCTTCGAAGGGAGTCTTGCCATCGGGCACCACTAACAGCGCTGGCGAATGGCCGTTGAGCCGGGTGACTTGGAGATAGCCTGCGTCCTCGCCGATGTAAGGATCATAGAAAGAACATTTGGTGTGGGCTTCTTCCAGCGAACGATCATTCAGCACATTATTGAAGACCATGGGAATGCCTAATGCGCCGACCTGTACATTCTCCTGCGTCTTGTTCTCTAGCACGAATCGCAGCACAAGCTTCCCTGCTTCCACCGCCCATGTGCGCGAAATCTGCAATGGAATGTCTGCGCGCAGTGTCGGTGAGAGGTCGGCAGCAGCCAACGTTGTGCCTGACGTCGAAAGCGCGACTACGGGTTTGCGGACAACAGCCGTCGAATAGTTTTTCCAGGCGCCTGAGTCCCCGGTTCGCACTCGCAGGTTCAGGTCGCCCAAGTGGTAGTAGCCGTCCTTCGATCGCTCGACGAGAAGATCGCCGGGCGTGAAATCGAATTCGGGAGCCACCTTAGGTTTGAGGGCGGCGACGGTCTGCGATGAACTCACAAGGTCGAGAGTAAATTCTGGAGTATCAAGAGTAATCGTGCCTTGAGCGAGCATTGGCCCGGGCGTCGGAGGCGGCTCCCTGTGCGCGCGTTCCTGCGCGGCCGATTTCTCGTGTAATGCGAGAATCAAGCACAGCACCAGCAAGAACAGAGGAATCAAATTCGCTAACCGAAAGGGACCGCCTCTCATCGTTTAACCCTCATCTCGATCTCTCAATTCTGGGCTTCATTTACAGTGCTCAAGAGTGCCGAGTTCTCGGCCGCTTTGCGGCGGATTTGACCTGCCGCTCGTATTCATCGATCCACGACTCCGTGAGCCGATCGAGCTCGTCTAGTTGCTCCTCGGAGTAGTTCTCGGGGGCGTATTGCTCGATCCAGGAAGTTAGAAAGCTGGCGATCCGCTCGCAAGGGAATTGCGGATAGAGCTTGTGGATGCGCTCGACGGACTGATC
>QHZB01000270.1 GCA_003224525.1 Acidobacteriota bacterium
GGACAGGGGCTTTGCGCTGGAGTTGGGACCCAATCGAGAAAAACGACCAGGCTTCCGCTGGCAGCGCCAACACGGCTAAAACGTGGCAGACCGGTGCTGGAAATGCCTGGTCTGTCATGGCCGTGGACATTGAACGCGATCTCATCTTTGTTCCCACGGGAAGCGCGAGCCCAGATTACTACGGCGGCCTGCGCCTCGGTGATGACAAGTGGGCAGATTCAATTGTCGCCCTGCGCGGAAAGACTGGGAAATTTGTGTGGGGATTCCAGCTGGTGCACCATGATCTCTGGGACTACGACTCTGCGGCACCGCCATTGCTGGCGGTGCTGCAACGTGCAGAGAAACAGATTCCGGTTGTAATCCAGGGAAATAAGACCGGTCTTCTATTTGTGCTGAATCGCGAGACTGGCGTTCCAGTCTTTCCCGTCGAGGAACGACCAGTGCCCCAAAGCGACGTTCCGGGCGAAGTAACATCCCCGACACAGCCTTTTCCAGTAGCCCCTCCCGCGCTCGTGCCGCATCGACTCTCTGCGGATGCCGTCTTCAGCGTTAACCCCGTAGATCACAGCACCTGCCAAACATGGATTCGATCATTTCGTAATGAAGGCATCTTCACGCCGCCCAGTCTGCAAGGCACGTTGGTGATCCCTGGGAATATCGGCGGCATGACCTGGAGCGGCTATGCGTTCGATCCGGAGCGCGATTTGCTTGTGGTTCCTACGAACAATATTGCGGGCGTGGCAAAGCTCATCCCGCGCGACAAATTAGAAGAGGCTGCACAGACCGGGGAAGATGGAGACTACGCACGGCAGACGGGCGCTCCTTATGGAATGTACCGGCGCTTTCTGCAATCTGCGTCGGACCTTCCATGCACTCCGCCACCATGGGGAACATTGACCGCCGTGGATATGAATCAGGGAACGATCAAATGGCAGGTCCCACTCGGCTCGATGCAATATTTTGGTGGAGGTCATGAGCCTCTGCCCCCTGGATCGATTGGGTTCGGCGGTCCGATCATAACGGCGAGCGGTCTGGCCTTCATCGCCGGTACGTTTGACCCTTATCTTCGCGCCTTTGATGTCCAAACTGGAAAAGAACTATGGAAGGCACAACTTCCAGCGAGCGGTAATGCCACGCCGATGACTTACAGCGTGAAAGGCAACGCTGAATGACGCCCTAGTGGCCTTCACTCTCCCATAAGCCGTGCGCGCGGCAGGCCGTTCGTCGGCCACTCTTCCGTAATCCGATTTCGGAAGAGTGGTTTGTTACTCCGGACAATCACCAATGTGTAGAAATGGCCCAAAATCGTGCTCGGTGGCGACAAGTTGCGCTCAAGTTCATCTTTTAACATGCATCGAGCGGCCGGGTGACGCGCAAGCTATGCAGGCCTGGCTCTGCTTGACATTTCGAGGCTTGCGCATACACTTTTGCCGCTACTACCAGCCGACATAAACCTGTGAAGACCAGCTTTGATGAAGCGCTTCCAAACCGGCGAAGTCTTAAGCGTTGAAACCTCAGGAACGTAAAGTGTCAACTCTCCCAGTGTCCGTATCGCGCAGACGTGTTTGGCTTCTTGCGACTTCGCTGCTGGCGGTTATCGTGGCGCTCGCCGGTCTCCTCCTGCGTTCTCGCCGGTCGATGGGTCCGCCCTACAGCCCTGAGCAAGCTCTCCGGACGATCACCGTTCACAGCGGCTTCCACCTGGAGTCTTTTGCCTCTGAACCTCTGATCGCTAGCCCTGTGGCAATGGATTGGGATGAAAATGGGCGCATCTATGTGGCCGAGGACACTGGGTATCCACTCGACGCGAGACCAACAGGCCGAATCGTTTTGCTGGAAGACACCAACGCCGACGGAATCCCGGATCGACGTACCGTATTTGCGGACCACATTGTCATGCCGAATAGCGTGATGTGCTGGAAAGGCGGCGTATTGGTGACCGCTGCTCCGGACGTGTGGTTTTTCAAAGACACGACGGGAAACGGCAAGGCCGACGTCCGCGAAAAAGTTCTTACGGGTTTCGCATTTACAAATCCGCAACACATGGTCAATGGTCCGCTCTACGGCCCGGATAATTGGATCTACCTGAACCACCAAGGGCCCATTCACACCGTGGTATTCCAGGACCCTTTCGGAGATCGCGGCAGCAACATTCGCTTTGCCGACGGTCAAGGACCGAAACTAAAGATGGCGTCACGTAGCGTGCGCTTCCGGCCGGATACGCATCAGCTCGAATTCTTATCCGGTTGGTCGCAATATGGGCAGGCTTTTGACGAATGGGGACGCCACTTCACGATCACCAACGACAGTAACGGACGCCACGAAGTTATTGCCGCGCGTTACGTGCAGCGGAATCCCGCCCTGTTGCTGTCGAACGTGCAGCAGGATGTCTCCACGGCTGATAACAATGCAGTGTTTCCGATCACACGCAATCCGCGATTTGAGATCCTCACGGACGTTGGCACGCTCACTTCATCTTGCAGCATCACTCTTCCTTATCTCGGTGGCGCGTTCCCTGCGTCGTTTGACCGTGTCGCGTGCCTGGCGGAATCTGCGCACAATATGGTGCACTGCGACGTCTGGTCGGATGCGGGTGCGACGTACAGCGCGCGGCGTCTGGAAGAGAAGGCCGAGTTCATAGCGTCTACGGATGCCTGGTTCAGGCCCGTCAACATGTACATAGGTCCTGACGGTGCTCTCTATCTGATCGACTACTATCGCAAAGTCATCGAGCACCCAGAGTGGATGGCTGCGGACACCTATCGCGCCGGGTACCTTTATAACGGCCAAGACCGCGGTCGAATCTACCGAATTGTTCCGGATACAGGGTTGCCTCTGTCGCTGCCAAAAAATATTCGACTCGGCCGCGCCTCAGACGTGGAGCTTATCGAACAATTAGCGAGTCCGAACATCTGGTGGCGCCGAACAGCTCAGCGCCTTTTGGTAGAACGCCGTCATCCCGACGCCGTTGCGCCTCTAGTCCGATTTCTTGAACAGACCAAGTCTCCGCTTGGACGCGTGCACGCTTTGTGGACACTCGACGGTCTGGGAAAACTTGACTCGAGTCTCGTAGCAAAAGCGCTCGATGATCCCGTGGCGGGCGTTCGTGAAAACGCAATTCGTCTGGCTGAGCCGTACTTGACGAAGGCTCCCGAACTTGCGCAGAAGCTCACGCAGATGGCCGGTGAGACTGATCCCAAGGTTCGCTTCCAGCTTCTTTGTACACTTGGTTTCGTGGACTCTCCCGAATCCGTAGCCGCGCAGAAAAAACTCCTGGCGGATGGCATGGAAGATCCCTGGATGCAGGTCGCTGCACTAAGTGCGCCTGACAGCCGAGCGCTACCGTATTTTGAGATGGCCGTTTCCCGGTTCGTGGACAGTGAGACGAAAGGGCGTCGCGACTTTTTTCATCGAGTGGGCGCTGTGATCGGCATGAAAGCGGATGGTAAGGAAATGCGACGCCTTGTCACCACTGTGGCGAGGAGCTCTCGCCTCAATTCGGACTGGTGGGGCGGCGCAACGCTCGACGGGATGGCCGAGGGCGTGCGCGCAAACGGTGCCAACGCGAAGGCAGCCCTCAAGCAAGACCGTGATCTGTTTCTTCAAATGTTCGTGCGCCGGCCGGGATCCGTGGGACATGCGGCGGTTCATCTGCTGGCGGTGCTCGGCCTTCCGAACGACTCGGCTGCCGCAGAGGCGCTGGAGCGTGCCGAGTCGATAGCCGCGGATCGCAAGGCTGACGCCGCCGCACGAGCCGACGCATTGGATCTGCTCGCACTCGCAAATTCTGACCGGGAGGCGCACCTACTGGAAAAGCTGCTTGATCCGGCGGAGCCAGACAGCGTCCAAATCGCAGCCGTTAGGGCGCTTAACTCGGCCAGAGGCCCCAAAGTCGGCCCGTTGCTGCTCGCGAAGTGGAATGGCATGAGCGCTCCCGTAAGAGCGCAGGCGACAAATACGTTGCTGAGCGGAGGTTCCGATCGAGTGCTCCTGCTCCTTGAGGCCGTCAAGAAGGGCGATGTCCAGACTTGGCAGCTCGATCCCTACAAGCCACGTCTTTTCATGGATCCTGATCCTGCGGTTCGCCAGTTAGCAAGAGCGCTCTTCGAGCAAAGCTCCGCTCAGCGCGAGCAAGTTCTCAAACAATACCAAGCAGCTTTGAACATGTCTGGCGATGTGAAGCGCGGCAAAGACACTTTCACGCGCGTCTGCTCGAGATGTCATGAGCTCGACGGCGTGGGTGTAGCCGTCGGTCCTAACCTGGGGACCGTCCGAAATCATCCCGCATCGGCGCTTTTGGTTGACATCATCATGCCCAGCAAATCGATCGAACAAGGTTATGAAACGTATGTCGTCGAGCTGACTTCCGGTGACATCGTCGATGGAATCATGAGCGCCCAGACTCCCGCAACGATCACGCTCAGGCAGGAGCAAGGAAGGGAGACTGTCATCGCTCGCCAGGACATCAAAACCATGCGCGTCAGCAAGGTTTCGATGATGCCGGAAGGCTTGGAGAGGCAGATCAGCGTTGACCAGATGGCGGATCTGCTGACATTTCTAAAGGCAGTCCGCTGAGATTGCCCAGTGATTCCAGCCGTCCACACGGTTTAACTCCCGGTAACCGGCAAACATTAACCTGAAATCGATAACTTCAGGATTGCTCCCCAAGGTTGCAGTCTTCAGATATCATGGCCTCCCGTGACCTTGACGAGGGAATCCGCCCCGAGTTCGCGCCGCCGCGCGGTGCGCGACATCCTGCTCTACGGCGTGGCCGGCGGCCTGCTCATCGCCGTCCTGAAGCTGACGGAGTACCGCTTCCTGGTCGTCGAGCATTCTGTGGAGATTTACGGCGCCCTGGTCGCCGCCCTGTTTGCCGGACTGGGCATCTGGCTCGG
>QHZB01000271.1 GCA_003224525.1 Acidobacteriota bacterium
CGAGATGAAATTGAATCTCATCATCTAATCGTTCAGCGCTTCGATTGCGACCGAACAAAGTCTGCAACCTGAGCCAGAATCGCTGAACCCACAACATGACATTTCACTCCTACGTCGTTTCTACTACCAGGTTGATTGCTGCGGACAAGCGACTCCAATTCTCCGCTTCCTTCTCAAGCTGTGCGCGTCCCGCGGCGGTCAACGAATAAAATTTGGCTTGCCTTCCCGTCTCGGTTTCCTTCCATTTGGCCTTGATCCACGCTCGCTGTTCCAACCGATGTAAGGCCGGGTAGAGCGACCCTTGCTGGACCTGAAGTACCTCTCCCGAGATTTGCTGAATGCGCTTGGCAATTGCCCACCCGTGTTTAGGTTCGAGCGAGACCGTCTTGAGAATCAAAAGGTCGAGTGTTCCTTGGACCAAATCGTTTGGCTTCGCCATACTATGGTTATCTACAATAAGAATTGTAGATTGTCAAGGGGTGGCTATTCGGCAATGGTCGCTACTACGATACTTGGGAGATCAGCGTGACTGGACTGGATCCCGCGACCTCCTGCGTGACAGGCAGGCGTTCGTTGCCACTTAATTGGGGTCTGGCGTGGAGCGGTGAATCAGGGACAGGCCGCTCTGGTATAATAAAGGTACAGCATAGTCGATTGTCTCGACTCTGGAGGTAGAGCGATGAGTGTGTTGCGTTCCCAACCGATCGCTGAACAGGGAGCCCGTGCTTGGCGCGAGCGGTTCGTTGAGAACGCTGTGGCCAATGTCCGCCTCGAAGGGCTGGAACCAAGTCCGAAGGCACTGGAGATTTGGCAAAGGTACATTGAGGGTGAGGTCTCCGTTGAACAAGTCGGAGAACTGATTCGAGCCCTCCCGACAGGTGTGTAGTTTCCTCGATGAGTTCCGACCCGTACGTTTATCCGGGTACAACGGTCCTCAAAAACATTCCTGGGATTCGTAATCAGGAAATACTAGACCGCATTGAAGCGGACCGAGTGGGACAACGGTCCTTAGAGCTTATAGAACGTCCGCTATCCGGGCTCTTCGATATTGAACACCTGCAAGGAATTCACCGTTACCTGTTCCAAGATGTCTACGAATGGGCTGGGGACTTTCGAACGGTCGACATCGCAAAAGGGAATTCATACTTTGCCCACGTGCCTTACATCGAGTCTACGTTGAAAGGCCTATTTGGGGAATTGTCCGAGGAGCGACATCTTCGTGGCTTAAATCAAGAGCGGTTTGCCAGTCGCTTGGCACAGATTCTAGGAACACTGAACGCCGTGCATGCTTTTCGGGAAGGAAATGGAAGAGCGCAGCGAGAATTCGTGCGAGTGCTCGCGTACAAGAACAGCTATTGGATTGATTGGAGCAAAGTTTCACGAGAGGAACTGTACCAGGCGAGCGACGCAAGTTTCATGCGTGGTGACAACACGCTTTTCGAGAAGTTGCTAAGGCGAGCAATCGAGCCGATTGACCGCGACAGGTTCCCACCACCGGGTGCAAGGAGGACCTAGAGCGTGCGTGACGTCTCGTAAGAATAAACAGCCAGAGGAAGGAATCGTACGCAAAGGCCTGGAATTACGGTGGGAGCGACGACGCTGACCTAGGCTTGGCCGTGACAGTGCAGGATTCTAACAAGGGACGGGGCAGCGTTCTAACCAACTGAACTACGTCTGCCGCTACAACGGTCTTGTAAACCGTTGTCTGACTACGATAGGACTGCAAAGAGGATGGAGTGAGTCTGCCTCCCGGGCATTGACGGAATCCGAAGCAAGAGACAAGTAAGCTTCTTCGAACTTAGTACACCGGGACCAGTTTCCGTCCCCCTTCCACACTTGACCGTCAGAATTCGCCGAATGGGGAATCATGGAGTCGGCTCCTCAAAGGCCGGAGCCGGCGGCAACTCCTTATTGGGATCGATGGCGTGCGGAATAGCACCGAGGTCGAAAAAACGGCTCTCTACGCCTGACGCCAATCGCACAATGCGAAACCCCGACCGGCTTGCGCCGATGGGCAAACCAACAGCTCCGGTGGTAATCATGTGCACGTCGCCGTCATGGCTCGAAGCATTGCGATGGTAGTGGCCGGCAAAGATGTAGTTCACACCATATTGATGAAAAAGCTTGAGGTAATGTTGGCGAATGCTCGTCGGAATGTTGAAGTACTGGTCAGGCTCATCGGGGCGCTCGAGAAAGTACGGAATGTGCTGGAAGATGAAAATGCGCTTCACGCCCTCCACATGCGCGCGCTGCAATTCCCTGACAAGCCATTTCTCCTGCGCTTCTGATTCTTGAGGAACACTTTCCGGACTTGCGATCAGGTTCGAGTCCAGAACGATCCCGCGCACGTCGTTCGAATCGAATGTGTAGTAGTCCGGCCCAAAGTTCTTTCGGTACCGCGCCAAGGTTTGCTCTGTGGGTTGATTGCCTACGTCGTGATTGCCAGCTACGTTGTAAACCGGAATCTGCGGATCCAGTTCACGAATGATGCGCCGATACTGCGCGATCTGCTCGGCGTCGCCTGCACGATTCACCAGATCACCGCAGACAACCACGAAGGCGGGCTTCAGTCGATTGATGCTGGCGACCACGAATGTAAGGTTGGCTTGCTCCTGCAAAGTGTTCTGATTCCCCGCGTACATGCCCATCTGCGGATCAGCCATGTTCACGAAAAACTCCGGCCCGCTGGCGCGCGCGGCACCGCAAACCAGTAACACCGCAAGGACGAGAAAGCGTTTCATGATCCAGGCCTTCAGAACTGGTACCGCAGTGCCACCTGGACAATACGCGGATCGCCGGCGGCCGTGATTTTCCCAAAGGTGGACGCGCTGCTCACGTTCGCCCCTGGCGCGTTCAAGTGAACGTCGTTAAAAACGTTGAAGAAGTCCGCGCGGATTGACGTTTTGTGGTTCTCTCCGAAAGACTTCTGCACCGACCAATCAAGATTGAACAGGCCCGGCCCGCGCAACGGGTTCCGTGGGGAAGTGCCGAACGTGCCGGGAGAGTTCAGCGTGAAAGCGGTTGTGTTGAAGTACACAGCGACCATGTCCGCCGTGGAGCGGTCCCCATGCAGAATTGGATCGCCGATAAGATCGGCGCGATCGTTGCCAACTCCGCTCAACGAGCGATCCTGTCCGGAGATGACGGTGAAGGGTGTGCCACTGCGCCAGGCAAAAGCGCCGGCCGTTTCCCAACCGCCGACAGCGGCGCGCAGGAGCCAAGGTTTGCCGCTCAATCGCGGCAAATCCCAGATTCCCCAGACGGATAGATTATGTGGGGTGTCGAAATCCGACAGTCCGTAATTGAAATCAGGAACGAACGGGTCGGGATTGGAGACTGTAAACTGATTGTCTACAGACTGATTGTCGAGCGACTTCGAATATGTGTAAT
>QHZB01000272.1 GCA_003224525.1 Acidobacteriota bacterium
GGGAATCCTGCTGACAGGCTCGCCCGCCACTATCTATTTTGTTTTCAATTCGTTTTGGGTTTTTCCGTCGGCCGGTGCAGTTCCTTGTGCCCAATTTTCCAGGCCTTCCGCATGTCCATCAGGCCACGCCCCCGGAGTTCTCCATCTCTAACAAACGGCGCACATCACAAGGCGCTGTGGGAGGAACCCACCGAAGCCATCTCGCAAAAACCAGCGAGAGGCCGTAGGAATCCTCTTCCTTCAGGGAGAGGAGGATGTCAATAGCCGGGAGATAGCATCGCACTGACACCAACCGGGGGCCAGAAAGCCGTTGAGGAGCGAACTCGATTGGGCGCTGCCATCCCGGTTCTGGTAGTGGGCTACTTTAAACTAGCCCATTACCCCTTTCGCGCTCCGACGGCGCGACTTTTTCTTTTCAAAAGGTGTTTACCGATTGACGGCGCGAAGTTTACTCAGTATTCTCCCTGTGGCCCTCTTGGAGGCGTTTAATGTCGCGCCTATGCGTTGATCGTTTTACGGTCATCAGTAGAATTATCGCAGTATTGGTTTCTTATACGCTCTTGATCACGCCTGTCTGGGCCGCGCCTTCCTCTTCGCTTGGTACCGTCGTCTACGCCGATCGCGCCCACGTTGGCGCCGCACGGACTTCCGTTGGTGCGACCGTTTTTAGCGGTGACAGACTCAGCACCGAACAATCCGGAAGTGTCCAGGTCCGCGCCGGCGCCGCCCGCCTGCTCCTTTCCGGTGCGAGCATCGCTACGTTGTTTCAAGAAGACGCCAACCCGGCCGCAACGCTTACTCTCGGCTCCGCCACTTTTTCAACCGCCAATTCAAATGCTTTTGCCTTGCACGTGGCTTCTGCGGTGATTCGCCCGAACACCAACCAGCCCACCATCGGACGAGTTACGGTCCTGAATCCCAAGGAATTGATCGTCAAGAGCACTCGCGGGTCGCTGAGTATCGCCGTCGAAGATGACGTGCGCGATATTCCGGAAGGCGCCGCCTATCGCATCGTTCTCGATCCCAACGCTGCTGACCCGCAGGGGCCGCGCGGCGCAGGCAGCAAGGGTTATGGCGGATCGCCGATGAAAGCCGCCAAAAGCCGGTTCGTCTGGTTCGCCGTCGCTGCCACCGGCGTGGTCACCGTGTTCGGCTTTACGGAAGTCTTCGAAAGCGCCGCCCGCCCGTAAGTCTTCCGAGAGTCGCAAGCGGAACTCCCATTTGACTCTCTATTTTGGGACAGATTGACCGACGACCTCCCCGACAGTCCCCGACAGTTTTGACCGCCGTATCCGGCGTCTGCCATGCGATTCCGTGGCCGCGGCAACCTGAATGGGCGCTTCCGAGGACAGCCGAGGCGGTCTTCGCTACAACCCGGCGATGACTTCGATCTCGACGAGCGCGTCCTTTGGAAGACGCGACACCTGTACGGTCGAGCGCGCCGGCGGGGCCGCCGTGAAATACTTGGCGTACACTTCGTTCATGGCCGCAAAGTCGTTGATGTCTTTCAGAAAAACCGTCGTCTTCACGACATGATGGAGATTCGAACCCGCCGCCTCCAGTATTCCCTTCAAGTTTTCAAGCGTCCGCTCCGTTTGCTGGCGAATGTCAGCCCCCGTCATCTCACCCGTTTTCGGATCCAGCGCCACCTGCCCCGATACGTACAGAAATCCATTCGTCCGGATGGCCTGCGAATACGGTCCGATGGGTTTTGGCCCCCGGTCAGTCAGAATGACGTCTCTCATGGTGCAGTCTCCTTTTCAGATGGGGCCGCCGCCCGGCAGTTTCTCGGTGGCGCGGGTGAAATTCACCAGGCACTCCAGGCGAGCATACAGCAAATGAAGGATGGCGCTGCTAAAAATGCGGTGTGAAAGACTAGCGAGACCGGCGGCCGTGCGTTCGGACGAATCCCGTGTTCGCGTGATTGCGCGTGGCCTCGCGCAATGACGCTTCCTTGTCGGCCTGCGCGTCGGTCATACCCTGATTGATGCGCTCGAGGATTTGTTTCTCGGTAAGCCCGGTATTTTTCAGACGGCCGATTTCCGCGCTGCTCATGGTGGGCTGGCCCTTCAATCTCCTGTGCAAGATCAAATCGATGGCGGAATCGGAAAGACTGATCAGCCGCAGCATGACGGCATCGCCGCCGATGATATCCAACTGATCCGTTTTCGCAATTTCCAGAATCACCGATTCGGTGTACCCAGCGCGTACAAGATTGACTGCGGAATCGGCGCTCGTAAAAGCATGCTGGCGCTGGTGCGCGCCGGAAATCAGGGTTACGCAAGCGTCGTCACCAATGCCGGCTTGCTTCAACTTTACGAGTTGCGCGACTTCCCTATCCGAGGTGTTCAGCGTTTTTAATTGTTCTACGTTGCTGGACCACATCCCCGCCTGATCGAGGGGACGATAATCCGTGAGCGGATGCTGGTGGCACCCGTTCATCCGGAAGAGGACGAGCACGCCGAGAGTAATGAGTCTGTACCGCATAGCTCCATTGTATCGGGAGCAAAGGGGTAGCACAGAAAGTGTGCTGTGCGAGATACCCGGCGAAAGGACAGTGGGGCGCGATAGAAGAAAAGGCCAAGTCTGGAAGAAAATCTTAGCGGCGCTGAATACCGCGTGGTGTGAAGTACAAGTTTAGAACATTTTAATGGCCGGGCTGGTAGACGCGTTCGACGCCGAAAACACCGGAAATCTTGCGGATATTGACGAGAATGGTTTCGAGCTGGCGCCTGTCGGCAATTTCGACGTTGGCGTCAATGCGCGCGTTGGTGCGTTCGGGACGGCTCTCGAGGTTGTGAATGTTCGAACCGGCTCCGCTGATGACGGCTGTGATGTCAGCAAGCAGACCGGCGCGGTCCCGCGCGCGGATGGTGAGCTGGACGGGAAATTTGGCTTCGGATCCGCCGCCCCACTCGACGGCGATGCGGCGTTCGGTCTGGTACATGAGATTCTGCACGTTGGGACACGCCCGGGTGTGCACGGCGACACCGCGGCCACGCGTGATGTAGCCGACAATTTCGTCGCCGGGAATGGGATTGCAACATTTGGCGCGATAAACTAGCAAGTCGTCATGGCCCTTGACGACCAGGGGCGCTTCGCCAAAACCCAGCATGCGTTTGACGGTTTTGACGAGCGTGGGCTTGGCGTCCGTTGCTTCGGTTTCCGCGGATTTTTCCGGTTCTCCGAGAACGCGCGTGAGGACCTGGCGGGCGGAATATTTCCCGAAACCGACGGCGGCGTAGAGATCCTCAACCTTGGAAAGGCCGTAATCGGAAACGAGCTTGAGGATGTCGGCTTCGGGAATTTTCTTGAGGCTGCGGCCGAAGTGACGCGCTTCGTTTTCGAGCAGGCGCTTGCCCATTTCCGTGGCTTCTTCGCGTTCCTGCTCGTTGATCCAGTGGCGGATCTTGCTTTTCGCCGAGGACGACCTGACAAAACTGAGCCAGTCGCGGCTGGGGTGGTGGCCCTTTTGGGTGAGAATCTCAACCACATCGCCGCTGGTGATTTCATGGCGCAGAGACACCATCTGGCCGTTCACCTTTGCGCCGACGCACTGGTGCCCCACTTCGGTGTGAACCATGTAAGCAAAATCGACGGGGGTAGCGCCGCGCGGAAGTTCCAGCACGCGGCCTTTCGGCGTGAACGCGTAGACTTCAACCGGCGCGAGATCCACTTTCAGCGTGGAGAGAAATTCTCCCGGTTCTTCAAGTTCCTGCGACCATTCGATGAGCTGACGCATCCAGGTGATG
>QHZB01000273.1 GCA_003224525.1 Acidobacteriota bacterium
TACAAACAGCCGGGCAACGGCCGGGAATGGGGTGAGGCCGGGCTCGAAGAATTCCTTGAACTCAACAAGGCCGTCTTTGGGTACGCGGCAATGATCCCATCCTAAATTTCTCAAAGGGACCTTAATGCACGAGCGTTCGTAAACCTAAGCCTGCATGGCACTGGAATATGTTCTCTCGGAAAAACATTGCTCTGTGACACGTGCTGACTTATAGCTAACTCATGTATTTACAGCAACATATGATTGTATGAATTTTGGTATCTCAATTGCTAGTACTAGCGCGAGCGTCGCCGCAGCGATGTACCTCATTGTAACTAGGGAGAATCGCCGGTGAAGCTTTCAAGGGTCTTCTGGGTTGTAGTTGCATTCATGATTATGACGCCGCTGGCGCAGGCGGACAGCACCACGACAATGAAGCTCACGGGTGTGAATGGCGCGAATAACGGAGTGTATTACGTCAGCCCGTACTCTGGGATAATGAACTACGGTACACC
>QHZB01000274.1 GCA_003224525.1 Acidobacteriota bacterium
CTGAAAAATTGTGACGGAGTTGCCAAATGCGGGGTAGAAGCACGAGATGAGGATACCGAGTAACACGGAGATCAAGCAGATCGCGGACCGCCTCGTCAGCACGAGGTGCAGAGACCACTCCTTGCAACGCTAGACGCCTCAATACTTGCGTGACCTCAAGATCTAGGAGGTGAGGCGCGTGCAAGGTTTCGTTATGCGAATAAATGCGCCTCTCGATGCTCTGCCCAGCAGATGTCTGAAGAAGCCAGTCAACGGCAGCAGAAGCATCCAGGACGATCACCGTGCCTCGCGCTCTTCTCGCACCAGCTGAGCGGTATCGATCTGCGCTGAAACCGGCTTACGTGTGTGCAGTCGGTCCCGCAATTCTGCTAGCGTTGGCCTTTCCGCGATTTCCTTGATCTCAGCTAACAGATAGTCCGAGAGCGACATGCCTGCCATGGCAGCGCGAGCTTTCAAGCCGCGGTGCAGGGCATCGGGTACATTGCGAAGCTGAATCATTTTTGACATGCTACAAGCATACTTTCATGTCGGGCACATGTCAAGGCCATGCTCCTTCAAAGAGCTGACATTTCTTGGTGCGCTATTAAACTAATACTAATAATGACCGCAATAAGGGCGAGGTCGGTGGCCTGGGAGGACTTGAAGCTCAATTCCGGCCCCGCTCTGTAGGTAGACCTTGATATATCTAAGAATCGTCTCACAAATCGTCTCACGAATCATTTGACAAATGATTGCATACGTCGTGCTAACTGTTTTAAAATAAAGCATGAAATAGATACGGACGCTCGTATATAATCGTTTCATGTCAAGAGACGCTTTAAGCGAACTGAACCGTGGGGTCTTACCTGCGGCGGACTTCCGAGAGCGGCTGGGTGTGTCGCCCGCGACACTCATGCGCATGGTGAGAGAGGCCGGGCCGGAGATCCTGCGAATAGGTCGAGGTAGGGCGACCCAATATGGCTTGCGTCAGGTGTGGCCGAACCTGGACAGCTCACGGTTTCCGTTATTCCGAATAAGCGAATCGGGCACGGCGGTCTCCGCAGGGGAGCTCATTACACTCGCTGCTCATCAGTCAGCCTGGATGCCCATGGCCATGGTCGTTGGTGGACTTCCCGTCGAATTGGTTGACGCTCGCCCTTCTGGTTTCTTGGGCCGACATTTCGCGGCCGCTCACGCCGATCTCAGGCTACCGCCCCGATTATCGGACTGGTCTGACCATCACATTTTGCTCGCGATGTCTCGGCGGGGAGAAGATTTACCGGGCAATTTGATTGTCGGCGAAGAATCCTTCGCTCGATGGCAGGCACTTGGGCCCGTTTCCAGAAGCCGCGACGATTACCCGGCTCTTGCAGAGGCTACCATCGCAGGTCATCCGCCCGGCTCCTCCACAGGCGGCGAGCGGCCGAAATTCGGAGTGCTGGTTGACGACCACCATATGCTCGTGAAATTTGCTAGGCGCGGAGGAATAGGCGACGTGGTCGCCAGGCGCTGGTGCGATCTGCTGATCTTAGAAGGAATTGCGTTGCAAGTCGTAGCGTCACACGGAATACCGGCCGCACATACAAACGTCATCGAAACGCCTGACTATTGGTTTCTGGAGAGCGAGCGATTTGATCGCTCGGGGTTGCGCGGGAGGATCGCAGTCTTAAGTCTTGCGGCTGTTCACGACGATCTCGCGGACTCGTGGGCACGCGCGGCCATATCACTAAAAGATGCACGACGTTTGAGTGATGAAGATGCCCAACGGCTTTGCTGGCTTGACGCTTTTGGAGCGCTCATCGCAAACACGGATCGCCATCAGTACAACATACTGTTCTTTACAGAAGGCTCTCATTTGCGTCTAGCTCCAGCATTCGATCAAGTCTCAATGCTGTATGCGCCCACCGCCGATGGCCAGGTGCCACCTCGCGAGCTTATGCTGCCGCACGCGACTGCGAATACATTGGAAGTTTGGGAGGATGCACGCGAGGCAGCGCGGCAATTTTGGGAACGGGGAAGCGAGGATATGCGGCTGTCCGATGATGCTCGGATGTTCTGTGCAAGCAACATGAAGCTCTTTGCGTAATAGGCCGTCCTCCTGCCTGCCAAGTAGACGTGCTGTGTGGCATCTCTTGCATTCTTGCGTGGAGTACCCATTTTCAAACGATAAGCACCTTTATGGGACCTAACCGCCTTTTGAAGTCGTAGCCTGAACCCATACTTGTCCACTAGCTCGCGAACAAGCGCCTCGACTGCAGCTCTTCTGACGACTTTGCCATTCTCCGAGTACACATCTTGGGCGGACGATAGATCTGACGACAACACCTGAACGAGCCTCATACGCATTCTGTAATTGATATTCATGTTCAACGAACAGAGTTTTCGTCCCGGTATCGGAAAGTCTAGCGAAAAGCTCGTCGAGGAGATGTGAGTAGAAACGTAGAGCGACAGTAAGGGGCCAGCGAAAGCATATGTCGGAAAGTATCCTGGCACGCCTATCGAGGCGGTATTGTGCGCGACAAGTATTTCCCAATCGTTTTGCGACCGTGAAAGCAGCACGAACTGAAAACAGCGGCTGTAGCGCCTTCAGGCGGCAGGCTTGCAAAAATTATCCACCCGGGAAATCTGCAGTACTCCGCGGATAACCGGTGTTCTAACGGGATGGCTGATGAATGCGGCGGCCTGCTTCGGAGGCCGTGGACTTTTTCCAACCCACAACCCAACCCACAACATTGATGTCTTGTACGACTTCCGCGTAGTTTGGCAGTCCCCGCGGTCTTGTAAGTTGTAAAACCTAACCACGCTACCCTGATAAGAGCGAGGTCGGTGGTTCAAGTCCACCCAGGCCCACCATTATTTTCAACCGCTTACCGGGTGTTGTCCCAAAAACCTCAACCCACAATCCAACCCACATCTCACTGCACCAACTGCCAACCCACTCCCAACGCCGTCAGATATTCCCCCTGCGCCGCCCGTGTTTCATCGCCGTCTTCCCGCGCGTACAGATCGAGCGTCGTCTGAATTTTTGCCTGACGCAGGATGCCCTGTATCTTCCGGCTTCTTCTTGGAACACGTCGACCCGCGTTCGCAGAAGGCGTAATTCGCGCGGACGCTCTTATTGGGGTGTCGACTATCGCGAACCCAGGGATTGTCTCCTGGTTCGTCTTCACGATCTTCGCTGGGGCACCCGAAATTCAACCGCAAAGCCTGGGCCACCCGAGTCTTTGGCGCGCGGAAGGTTCGAACCGATCAGGCTCATTCACGTGGGCTGGGAAGCAAGAAAAGCTCCGGTCGATGCAGTTGTGTTTTTTCTTGACTTCCCCTCTTATAGAACTTATCAGGAACTGGCGTTTCGGGTGTGCGATCACCACGGATTTGCAGAATAAGTGCCTCAATGAAGTATTCGATCCAGCTACGCAGCGTACCCTTGCCAATTTCCAACCCGTGCCAGAACTGCGGCATCGGGGTGGGGAATTTAAACGCAACATAACTGCCCGCAGGCTGCGCCGCAACGGATACGACGACGCACTCTTGCGTCTGATCGTTTCCTTGGTTCGTTA
>QHZB01000275.1 GCA_003224525.1 Acidobacteriota bacterium
ATGATAAGCAGGTCCTTTCGACCTATCCGCTGAAGGACGAACCGATGATGAAAGCACTGATTCGCGACCGATACGGTCCGCCCGACGTGCTCGAAGTAAGGGACATCGAACGGCCCGCACCAAAGGAACGCGAAGTCTTGGTGCGGGTGCATGCGGCCTCTATCAACGATTGGGATTGGCAGATGCTTCAGCGGCCGATGGTTCCGCTCGGCTTCAATACGCCACGTGTACGGATTCTGGGTTCCGACATCGCGGGACGGGTTGCCGCCGTCGGCAGCGCGGTTCAACGTTTTACGGTCGGAGACGAGGTCTACGGTGATCTGTCTCGCTTCGGCTCTGGCGGCTGGGGCGGATTTGCGGAGTATGTGTGTGCGCCCGAAGTGGCGTTGGTACGGAAGCCGTCTCGAATGACTTTCGAAGAGGCCGCCGCGCTGCCGCAAGCCGGGCAGCTCGCAGTGCAAGGTCTCTTTGCGGCCGGACCGCTGAGATCCGGCCAGAAGATCCTCATCAATGGGGCGGGTGGCGGCGTGGGCACGATTGCCATTCAATTAGCCAAATCGCAGGACGTGGAAGTTACGGGTGTCGATAGCGCGGTGAAGTTCGAGATGATGCGGGCCATCGGCTTTGACCACCTGATCGATTACAAAAAGGAGAACTTTGCCAGGAACGGGCGGCGCTACGACCTGATCCTCGATACAAAAACGACTCGTTCCCCATTCGCGTACACGCGCTCGCTCAGTCCCGGAGGAACATATGCCACCGTCGGTGGCGACTTGTCCCGACTGTTCCAGTTTGTAATTTTCGGATGGTGCATTCGGCAAACCACAAGCAAAACCGTCCGCTTGGTCATGCTGAAGCAGAACCAGGACCTGCCATACTTGAACGAACGATTTGAAGCCGGACAGCTGATCCCCGTGATCGATGGTCCTTATAAGCTGAGCGAAGCGCGGGAAGCCTTTCGTCATTTTGGCGCAGGCACTCACAACGGCAAGGTCGTCATCACGATGGAGTGAAAGTCGATCAGTTATTGCAACATCTTTCTGGCGCTCTATTGCGGGTGAGTACTCGGCGACTGTTCCCTAATTGGATCGTTGAAGAGTAGCCCGTCATCCGATAAGAATGGCGAGCAAGGGCTGTACGATGTCACGGGAGTTACATCTTCTGTGCAAAGTAGTAGTGGTTTTCACCTTCATCACGGTGTGTTCCAGCCAACGACACGCCTTCGGCCTCCAGCGCTTTTCGGTATTCCTCGTAGCCCAGGGAAAATTGAGGTCGCCCGGTCATGATATCGGGCGGAAAAGAACCGCTTTCATTCGGAGCCGTGAACAGCAATCTGCCACCGCTTTGCAACACGCCGGCAATTTTCTTGATCAATCTGCGTTGGACTTCCGCATCGAGCAGAAAGAAGAGCCCCCAGGCAACCACGCCATCAAAAGTTCGAGCGAAAAAGTCCGAATCTTCTACAGCGGCACACTCCACTGGAACGCCTGGAAAACGGGCTCGGAACGCTGCCACGATCGTGGGTGAGGCGTCCACTCCATACACTTTGAACCCGCGGTCGATCAAAACTTGCGAAATTGGTACCCCGGTCCTGCATCCGAGGTCTAGAACTGTTCCACCACCAGGCAACGTCTGGGACCAACCAGCCACAACTGATGCCCCGACACCTGAACTGTTCCTACCACGGTTGGTTATGAACACTGATGCGACGTCTTCGTAGCCATTCGACTTGTTAGCACTTGCCATAGCGTGGCAAAAGTTTAGCACTCGAAAAGGTGCGGCGTTTGATGGTGGCCTCTGAGTGCATTATCGGCAACCCTTACCTTACCGGATGACGGAAGGGTTGCCCGTGACACAAACAGAATCCGGACCACCCCTCGTCGTCGTGACTGGTATCGCCTTGGTTTCGTCAAATATCGTAGAGGGTTTAGGATTAATCCAGACCGGAGCCTTGCGGTCTGTACTTGGTCCGCGCTTGCGGAGAGGCTAACGTGAAAAGAGCCGCTACTGTTTTTGCATCTGTCTGCACGGCGCTGCTCGCGATTCTGGTCGCACCCAGAATTGCTACG
This sequence comes from Acidobacteriota bacterium, assembly GCA_003224525.1. GTDB lineage: Bacteria > Acidobacteriota > Terriglobia > Acidiferrales > UBA7541 > Acidiferrum. The sequence goes on from QHZB01000275.1 coordinate 2,070, forward strand.
AGGGTTTTATTCTCAACTGTTTCGCCTCGTCAGAGATACAAAGTCGAGGTATCTCAGTACCGTCCCTTCCCTTTCGATGAAAGAGCTGTGTTCGTCAATGTATACCGGGATGGTCATACACGTACCGTACACAAGTTGCTCTACACGGGCGATTTTCTTGACGGTGACTTCCGAGATTTGTATCCGAACCCTCGTTTTCGATCTGAAGATATTTATGAGCTTGGCGATGTTATGAATGACGGGTCGACGAGCCGACCCGGGAACCTGAGAATAGTGAACGCGACGCAAAAGGAGATCAGTTACCTCCTGATTGAAACCGGTTGGTACAAGCTGGTCGTTCTTGATCTCAAGGCCGGCGCCACGGCAGATCTCAACTTGCAGTACACCGGTTGGCTATCGTGTCAGGCCCGGTTTGCAGATTCTGGACAGCGCTTTGCTAGTGCGGTAAGCATAGTGGACAGTGCCGACTCAAAGGAGAGCAGGCAGCTCTCAATCACAGTGAGAGGCGGCAATGTAGCGATAGAAAGCCCTCAACCAGGCTTGCGGGCAAGCCACTGTTGCGCGTCAGATCGACCTGATCCCCAGCATGAATGGTTATACTAGCAGCCGCAATTTTCGCCTAGCTGCTGCGTTTGTTGCGAATCGGTGTTCTGGGACTTGGATTCAAGGACACCTTTAGGCTTAGCTCGATGGATTCTTTGACTCTGACAGCACGGGCAATTAATCGACCTCATGATTCTCTCTATAGCGTCAATTCGCGAGTTCATCGCGAGGAATGTGCCGGCAGCAGAACCAGGCGATTACTTGCGTAGCCGTCGATCGTGCGAATGTTCGGAATGACCATTGACGTCTAGCCAGGTCAAGAGATTGCGAATGCTGCCGTGCGCCAACGCAATGCTCGAATCGGCGGCGCCGTAGTAGAGGTTTATGGTGTCCCCATCCGATGCCACCGTATAGCCGCAAGGAAATACCACGTCTTGCACGTCGCCATGACGCTCATATTCCGCTTCAGGCGCAAACATCCAAGAATCCCCTCGAATCAGGCATTTTTCTGGCTGCTCAAGGTCGAAGAGAGCCAGCCCCAGCCGGTAGATGGAACTCGACGGTGTGCGTCGAACGCCGTGGTAAATCATCAACCAGCCGCGCGATGTCTCAATCGGTGGAGGTGACATTCCAATTTTGTTGGCATCCCACCAAGCCCCCCGGCGGGCCTCCAGCATGAGCTTGTGATTGCCCCAATGCCGCAGATCGGGCGAGTAGGAAATCCAGATGTGAGCTCCGAGTGGCGTCATGGGCCGATGGATCAAGGCCCAAGAGCCGTTAATCCTTCTGGGCAAAAGGGCTGCGTCTTTGTCGTCCGGCGACATGACGACACCGAGTTTGTCGAATACGCGAAAATC
>QHZB01000049.1 GCA_003224525.1 Acidobacteriota bacterium
TCGCTCCACCGGGAAAATCGCGTTGCTTGCTAACGACGAATCGCGTGCTATGAGTTGATGGGCCCTCCCAGTGCCAGAGACCTTGCGCGCAAAGATGGCCTATGCAGAAGGCACCCACCAAAAAACTGGCCAGCCGACTGTGATGAGGCATTGAGCTCCCACTCGTTCATCGACAAAATACGCGGCTTCGGTCTCCAAAGTTCCCTGAATTCGACTTGTCTCAGACGTTGCCGCAGGGCAGGTTCTTCCCGACGGGGAAACCGGAAGTTATCGGTTCGTCCGTCGGAATAGTACAGACAAACGCGCTTGTTATCACCGACCGATCGCTGACAAGAAGCCGAACTTCACAGTACTAATCTTGTGAAGGCGAGTCGGCAGCAGATCGTTTCCGTGTGGCCGCCTATCCGGAAACCGTGCACAATCCGTCTAACGACTGGAAGACAGATACCGGACTTTGCCGTGAAACTACAACGACGAATGTGACGGGCTCGCGTTTCACAGGGGAACATTGATAGCGCTATTGCCTCACGGCACTCGTTGCTGCGAGCGCAAGCAGTGGGAGACATCATCATTTCAGAGGTTGGCTCGAAAGTTTGTCAACCCAAACTGGCTCCTCGGGTTCCGGTTCGATCGGCTTCCCCCGCGCGAGTCCCCAACGATGAATCCAGGAGAGCCCCTTGCGACCGACGTATGTGTCTGGCGTACGGTAGCATTTGTCGTTCATGGCCTGCTCCAAGCTGACGAAGGTGTACCCTCGTTCTCTGAACATCTGGAGGAGTGTGGGGAGCATCTTTGCATTTAGTCTGCTGGCGTGAATAAGAAGGACCTGTGGGCATTCCCTGCCCAGCACTTCGACAGATCGCCTCTCAAAAAAAGCGGCGATCGACTCCATATAGGGAATGTAGGCATCTTCAATCCGCTCGGCAAGCGCCGCGTCGTTCTCTTTAATCGCTCGACGATATGCCGTTGCGAACACCCAGTCGTTATTGTCCAGAGTAACCGGCGCTTCCTGGTAGCCATGCCGTGTCAGAAAACTTTGAAGCAGCCTCTTCGTCTCGGCTGTCGCTCCATCATGGAGGTACGGAGGGCGAAAATACCTAACCTTTAGGGGACCGATGGTGTGATGAAGATATTCGTCTGTTGCAAGAATCTCCTTTTCGTACTCTTCCAAGGGAACCCGATTGAGGTCGGGATGAGACCAGGTATGATTCCCAAGTTCCGCACCGCCGTCCATCCACATCTTCAAAAGATCTCGCCTCTCCTCCGGGCCCAGGTTCCCACATCTTTCTCCGATTACAAAGCCAACCACGGGCACTTTCGCTGCGCGGATCGGCTCTAGCAATTTCTTTGTATTTGCGACGGTCTCGTGCTCATTGCATGGCCGTGCGTCCGCATAGGGCAGATCGTCAATAGTGATTGCGACCTGCCGAGGTGTCGTTTGTGCAAGAGCGCCATTCGCCAGCATCAAAACAGAAAGCGAAAACCATTTCAAAACCTTGAGTGCAACATCACTCAGTTTCATAGTAGAAAACACCCCGTCTTGTCTGCACACAGCTGTGCCAGCATCCTTGATTATTCCACGTGGCAGCTAGCCACGGTTTGTTCTGCGAGTGATGGGCAAACCCGAAGCAATCCCAACTGCGATGCTGGATCAGTACCGCTATACGCGCTTAGAACCGTGCATTTTCCCGGTGCCATGCGACCCTGGAATTGTTGCGCTATGCCGACTTCGCGGGACTAATACGCACCGTGGAACCCGGATATCTTCCGGTTAGACGATCCGCCAGCAATGGGAACGGAACCGCCAGAAGGCTGAGTACGGGCGCAGTTCACCAGGGAGGCTGGAATAGATGCGAACGAACGGCTTCAGATTGGCTTCGCTGAAAGCCATGCGGCCGCACTCAAACACACTGTAATCACGATTGAAAAAACAATAGGGAGGATGAAGAGGTATCTCCAGCACACAATCGTGATGGCGGCAAAGCAAAGAGCCAGAGCCCACACAGTGACGCGCATGACCGCCAAAGTCTCTGCCCGAAGGCCACCTAGCTGCCACGCTAATACCGCCGCGAATAGATAAAACACGCCGACCGAGAATCCAGCCGCGACAAAGAGGTCCCAATATGTCCGGCTGAACCCCTGCACGTCAAAGCGAATTGACCGCATTGAACCAAGAAGCGCATCAACTCCCCATGTGGGATCGGACTGGCGAAAACCAAGTGTATGTCCGACAGCAAAAAGCAGCAGAAGAACAGCAGCGATTCGATAAAACCGAGAAGCCTTCATGTCTGGCCTCCAAAGATAACGGCGGCAGGGTACCACAGTGCCCGCCCCGTATTTGCAACTTAGTAGGAATTCTCCTTCTTGATAAAACGGCCAACGTTTCTATAGCCGCCTCGTCTTACGCAACTAAATGTGAAGCTGACTGCCTCGGCGGTAATTGTTGCGGTCAATAGCGCTCAGGACCCCGAGGTCTCTGGTCCGGATTCTGTCCTACCACGGGCCATCCGGAAGTAATCCAAGCCCCTCTAACCCGCATGCTGTTTATTCGTCAAAGCCGGTAGGATGGTGGGAACCACGGGAGGGTAAGGAACGTTTCCTTATTGGGCTTCCTTAAGGGGTGATTCACGGAATCGGCCAGGGGGATAGATGCTGCGAGACATGCGATTTGCGATTCGGATGCTGTTGAAACAACCGGGCTTTAGCCTGATTGCCGTGCTGATACTAGCGTTGGGAATCGGGGCGACTTCGGCCGTGTTCAGTTTGATTCAAGGCGTGCTTTTGACGCCGCCACCCTATAAAAAGCCGCAACAGCTCGTGCTCATCCCTACTGCACGAACTGATGGCCAAAAGCAAGAAAGCCCACGCGGTTGGGCGGCGCAGCAGTGGATGGAGTGGCAAAAGGAAACGAAGTCATTTGCAGGAATTGCGGCGTACGACTGGACGTTCAATTTTTTGATTCGCAATGAGGGCAGCCAGTCCATGCAAGGCATGTGGGTGACAAAGGACTACCTGTCTCTGATGGGCCTCAGGCCGGCGCTGGGGCGCGGCTTTGAGAACTCGGATTTTGGGCAAGGGTCGGTGAAGGCGATCCTACTGGGATACGAGTTTTGGCAACGGACGTTCGGCGGCGATCCGCAGATTATCGGGAAGACGGTGCGCATCAGCCGGTGGGAAGTGCCGCCGACCATCATTGGAGTGATGCAACCGGGAGTGCGGTTTCTGCCATCGCCGGGAGCCGCGAAAGAACCGAATTATAACGTCAACGCGACCGTGGACTTTTGGGTTCCCGCGGAGCCGGACCCAAAGTATTTGAAGGATCCGTACTGGAACGCCGTGGCGAGGTTGCGCGACGGGGTGACGCAACGGCTGGCGCAGCAGGAGTTGGCGGTGCTGGCCGCACGAGAGGCGCAGGCGGAGAAGACGTTTGAAGGGTTTACGCCTCAGTTGGAAGCCGTGATGGATGAAATGAATCGAGACGGCAGGAGAATTTTGCTACCGCTGTTGGGCGCCGCGGCGTTGGTGCTGTTGATTGCCTGCGGGAACGTGGCGGCTCTTCTGCTGGTGCGCGGGTTGCAGCGTCAACAGGAATATGCGGTGCGGAGCGCGATGGGGATGGGGCGCGTGGCGCTGTTGCGGCAGGTTTCGACGGAGAGTCTGTTACTGGCGCTGCTGGGTG
>QHZB01000050.1 GCA_003224525.1 Acidobacteriota bacterium
CCTTCAGCGTTTCCTTGAAACTGAAACAAGCCATTGCAGGAATTCTGGCCATGAGGCTCATTGTGCAGTTCATCGGCCAGGCGGTAGGAGTGATGTTGCTGCGGCGGCGCCGGGGCACCGAGGGCCTTCCGTTCAAGATGTGGCTGTATCCGCTGCCCGCGGTGCTGACCATGATCGGATGGGCGTGGCTCTTCTGGCAGACTGGGGCGACGAGAAAATGGGGATTGGCCGAGATCGCTCTGGGAACCCTTGCGTATCTCATTCGCGCGCGGGAGATGCGACAATGGCCGTTTGAGAAGAAAAGTGATCAATTATCAGTATCTAGAATTGAGTAACGGATCGCGTTCACCAAGCTCCTAAGGAAGACTAGCGCTGGAGTTTAGAGATGCATGATTCCGGAGAGTAGAGGTAGCCTGGGAGGGGAATTGAAACGCTTCACTGTCAAAGCGAACTTATTTTTGTTTCTGTCCATTTGGGCGGCCACCGCCAAAGGGCAATTTCCTCCCGCGCCGGGGACGGGGCCCGGCTTGCCGGAAACAATCGAGGCGATCGAGAGCGCTCGAATTACCACGCGGATCCTGTACGTGACGGCTCATCCGGACGATGAGAGCGCTGCGGTGCTTACTTATCTTGCACGCGGACTTCATGCGGATGTCGCGCTGCTCTCCCTCACGCGCGGCGAGGGCGGGCAGAACGACCTCGGCCCCGAACAAGCGCCGCAACTGGGATTGATCCGGGCGCAGGAATTGCTGGCGGCAACGCGGGGCTACGGCGTGAGGCTCTATTTTACGCGAGCCAAAGATTTTGGCTATTCGAAGACGCCGGAAGAAACGGAACGGATCTGGGGCGACCAGGTCCTCGAGGACATGGTCCATGTGATCCGCGGAGTTCGGCCGAACCTTGTGATTAACGGCTGGGGCGGCGTGCACGGGGGCCACGGACATCATCAAGCCTCGGGATTACTCACTCCGAAGGCAGTCGAACTCGCGGCGGATTCTTCCTTCAAGCTGCGCGGTTCTTCCGCGGAAGAACCGGACTTGGCGCCATGGGGCGACCGAAAGCCTGTGATCCTGGTGGACCTCGACCGAAGCGACGCCCCCAAGGGTTACTTGGTACCGGTGGATGAGATTTCGCCGCTCTACGGAAAATCCTGGCGTGAAATGGGACTCGATGCATTTGCCAATCATCGCACTCAGGGAATCACCGGTTTTCTGGGCTCACCGTTCTTGCGGCGCGCCGTCGCTCTCCAGCGCGTGGACGGCAAGGAGCTCGATCCTGCCTTGCTCGCACAACCACTTGGCCCGCTGGACGAGGACTATGAAGCCGGGAATCTGGGTGCTGACCCGCTCATGCGAGCCGTGGATACCGCCCTGCTGTCGGCGCGCGAGGCGGCCTTGCGGCTCGATTGGAAGTCGGCCGCCAATTCCCTGGTTGCTGCAGGTAGAAAAATCAGCGAAGTGCCCGTGCCTTCGATTTCGTACCAAGTTCCCGCCCCGGTCATATCCCTCGCGCGAGGCCTGAAGCGAAAACGGGAAAAAATTGACGCGGCTTTGGCGCTCGTCGCGGGACTGCGATTGGACGCGCTCGCCGATCGCAGCGAAATCGTCTCCGGTGAGTCTTTCTCGATTCGGGTGGACTCTCATCACCGCGGAGAGATCGCGGGAGATTTCAAGAAACCCGTAGTGTTGCTTCCCTCCGATTGGACCGTCGCCAAAGAAGAGGCTGAAACCAACGGGTCCGTTCGCTTTACCATTTCCGCCGGACAGAATCCGCAGCGTACACCGCCCTCCGCAACTGCGATACTGCCGGAACCTCCGCCACTCGTGACCGCCAGCGAGGAAGCCGTGATCGATGGCTATTCGTTCACGGTCAGCTCACCGGCGATGCAGCTCCGCGCAACTTCCACGCGAGCGGATCGAATACCTCTGCGAATCGTTCCGGCCTACACGCTGGCGGTCGAGCCAAGGCAAGCGATCGAGATCACCGCCAGGCAGAATAAGCCATTCGATGTATTGCTCCGCGTGCATTCCTACGCGACTCAGGCGGGTGAGGTTCGGGCGGCGCTGACGGTGCCGCGGGGTTGGAAAACGGGCGCAGCCGTGCCATTGAAATTCGAGGGAGCGGGCGACCGCTATGCCCGGCTGACGGTGACGCCGCCTTTGAAGCTCCGCAAGGGGAACTTCAAGATTTCGGCATACCTAGAGCGCGTGGCCGACCGCGCCCGGGGCGAAAAGGCGGAGAAGTTCACCACTTCGCTGGAGCCTTTGCCCACGCTGCCTACCCAGCTTTGGAGCGAGCCGGCCCAGTGCTCCGTGCACGCATTTGACGTGCTTGTGCCGGCGAATCTCCGCGTTGGCTACATCACCGCGGAAAGCGAACCTGTGCCGGAAGCGCTCGAGCGCCTGGGCATTCGCGTGGAGATGCTTGACGCTGTGGCACTTGCTTTCCGCGATTTATCCCCATTCAGTGCGATCGTTGTCGGGGTGCGCGCGTACGAACTTCGGCCGGAATTGTCTGGAACGAATCAGCGGCTGCTGGACTACGTTTCAAACGGCGGGACGCTGGTCGTGCAATACCAGCGCGAATTTGCATGGGACAAATTCCAATATGCTCCGTATCCCGCGCTGATCTCGCCGCCGATTCCACCCGCGAAGGATGGCGCGCCTCCAACGCCGCGAGCCTTGCCGCGCATCACCGACGAAAATTCACCAGTCAAATTTCTGAGGCCGGATGATGCGCTTCTCAACAGGCCCAACAAAATCACGCAGGATGATTTCCAGGGCTGGGTACAAGAACGCGGTCTTTATTTTTGGACGCAGTTCGATTCGAAATACACACCGCTCCTCGCTATGAACGATCCCGGCGAGCCTGTCCTCGACGGCGGTCTTGTCTACACCCGCTATGGCAAAGGCGCTTACATTTATACGGGTCTGGCCTTCTTCCGGCAATTGCCCGAAGGAGTCCCCGGGGGTTACCGTCTTTTCGTCAATTTGCTCAGCGCGTCCGCGAGCCGGGGAACCACCCGGTCGACCAGGAAAAAACCTCGGGCCTGAAAGCCAGAACTGAGCTACAACTGGCTGGAGCAAGTAAACCAACTCTGGCAAATCGCCGCCGCGTCCAAGTCACCGTGCTATTCTTTTCAGCCGAGGGGTGAAACGCGAATGAGAAAACAGTCTGGAAACCGCTTGGCCAGCCGAACGGCTCACAAGGTCATTCTCTTGTTGCTGGTATTCGCGCTTTCTTGGACTTGCGTTTCTCCTGCTGCGGCACAGAAAGAAAAGAAAAAGAAGACCGACCCTCCCCCCTCGGCGGACAGCTCCAAAATGCTGATTCCTTTGAGTGACGAACAGCAAATCGACTACACGCTCTCGGAAATGCTGGGCGCATGGCAGCTCGGGGATATCGAAAAACTGCACAAGGACTCCGCCGACGATGTTGCGATCGTGAACGGGTCGTGGGCCCCGCCGATTCTCGGCTGGACTAATTATCTAGCCGTTTATCAGCAGCAGCGCGCGCGCATGCAGCAAGTGCGCATGGATCGCACGAATACCTACATCAAGGTGAGTGGCACGGTGGGTTGGGCGTGCTACCAGTGGGATTTCGCGGCAGTTGTCGACGGCCAGCCGACGGAATCCCAAGGCCAGGCTACCGTGGTTTTGGAAAAGCGCAACAACCACTGGGTGATCGTGCTCAATCACACTTCGCTCGCTCCG
>QHZB01000351.1 GCA_003224525.1 Acidobacteriota bacterium
GCACTCCGGGTGGAAGCAGAGTTTGGTAGCTGCCGATGTCCATCTCGTATTCATAGCGGTCGTAGACAACAATGTTGTGTGGGGGAACTCTCAGATCCTGCAGAGCGCTAATGATCTCGCGCACAAGCTCGGGAGAAGAGCAGCAAGCCGGAGCGCCGGAAGGGTTGATCTTGATTCCCACGACGTCGGTCGGCTCGATGAATTTTAACCAAGCCGCCCTCACTGTGCTTTCGTCAGTGAGTTCCTTCATACCCAGTTCGAGCATGCGGCGAATGATCCTTTGCGAAAGGCGATTTCCCGCGATGGATCGAGGATCTGAAACTTGCACGACGCGGCCAGGGAACAAACCCGGCATTCCCAGGGGAGAAGGTTTGAAGTCTTTCAGGCCGCACACCTGGATTGGCGGCGGCACTGGCAACAGAATTCCTTCTTGGATGTTAGGGCCAAATCCGCCGAGGAAAAGTCCCGCGCTGCCCAAACAAGTGCGCTTTACGAAGCCGCGTCGATCCATACGGTCGGTTCGCTCCATCGAGTGCTACACTGTCAAAACCTGAATCCGTCTTGCTGCTGCGCAGCCAAGGCGACGCAATTTCCGGCTTCGCGTGAAATAGGGCAACAGGCTACGCCACAGGACGGGGTGTTTACAAGAGCCTGGAGGCTGCGTTTTTCATTCTGCTGATTCCGCCTCCGCGAAAAGGAGTCGCTTGCCGCGAACCATCGAGATCACGCATTCTGAATCTTCGAATCAAGAGTGACATGTTCACCCGGACTGTTGAGCGTCGGCCCCATGTCTCGCAGAGTTGCTACCGCTGCAGAGAATCAATCCGGGGCTGCGGCGCTGGAAATAGGCGCTCTCGAAGGGTCTCGGTCTCAGCCTTTTTTGGAAAGCTCCTGATAGGCGCGGTACGCCGTGTCAATTCCAACACCGAGTTGCCTCACGACTTCGCCGGGATTCACGCGTAGGACACCACTGGGTTGTGAGGCGACTCTAAAGTTTGGAAAAAGGGTCAACGCAAAGCTGGTGTGGTTTTGACGGCGGGCAGCAAGGGAATGGCGCGGACGGTGAATGAAGGTCCGCCAGCCGGTATACAATCGCCCTCTTTCTGCGGTATGACTCTGGCACGGAACCATTGATGTCAGCGACAAAGTTTGCCGATATGTGGTGAGTACGCCGACCCGCGGTGTATTCCATATCGTCGGCAAACTCACGGACTTCATCTGCATCATGATTCTCTCGCTCGACCGCTTCGCCTGGTATAGGGGTGAGTTTCTTCCGGTCCAGGCTATTTTTTCGATTTCATCCAGTCCTTAATATAATATAGGGTCGTAACCTAAACGAGCCCGTGGAGACTGTTGCGCCCTCAACCCGCCCGAGGGCCTGGTTAGCCCAAGAAAAACCATCCAAGAACTCGACCGCCGAAGGGAAGGTCATGAAAGTATCATCCGTGTGTCTGTTGCTTGTTCTGGTTGCCCTGTTGGGAGGGTGCTCCACCGCAATGAAACTGGATCCACCGAACCCACCGACTGGAGTCACTTTGACGCCGAGCAGTGCTCAAGCCATCGACTTCAGGCAGAGCATAAGTCTTAGCGCGTCAATTGCGAACGACACCTCGAACAAGGGGGTCGCTTGGGCGTTAAATGGCGCCGGCTCCCTTTCCGAGGAGACACCAACCTCCGTTATTTATAACGCGCCCGCATCCGGCAACGCGGGGACGGCAACAGTCACTGCCACGTCCGCAGCCGATTCTACAAAGTCCGCGTCGGTGACCATCAATGTTATGCCCCCTCTGACCGTGACCACGACTTCGCTTCCAGCAGGGACACAAGGTACGGTGTACAACCAGGCGGTCGAGACCTCCGGGGGCGCGGGGGCGGTGACGCTGACAGTCAGCAGCGGTAGCCTGTCCACGGGGTTGAGCATGGATTCGTCGGGGCGCATCACGGGTACGCCGACGGGACCGAGCGGTACGTCCAGTTTCACGGTAAAGGCCACCGACTCGAGCAGCGCGGGCGCTCAGTCCGCCCTGCAGAATCTGAGCATCATGATCAATGCTTCCGCCACATCCTGTGGATCTGGTCACGAGTCTTTCTTGAACGGTCAGTACGCATTCTCGATGCAAGGTTTCGACACGAACGGGGCGGTGACGCTGGGCGGCATGTTCGATGCCGACGGTGCAGGACACATCGCCCGGGCCGTCGGCGTAGAAGACGTCAACAGCAGTATAGGAGTTCAAACGAACGTTTCTATAAATAGTGCGAGCAGTTCCTATTCGGTTGGAGGAGACAATCGGGGTTGCATGACCATCGCCACTTCCGCTGGGACATCGATGTACCGGTTTGCACTCGGGGTGATCAGTTCGGGGGTGGCCAGCAAGGGCCGGTTCATTGAGTTTGACAATACCGGAACGCTGGGGTCGGGAGTCTTAGAGAAGCAGGATCCCAGTGCCTTCTCAACGTCCCAATTAAACGGGGCCTACGCGTTTGGCGCAGATACGACGAGCACTCGTATTACCAGCGCGCGAAACCGATTCGCCATGGTAGGCGCGTTTGCCGCGAGCGGAAGCGGCAGCATCTCCAATGGCGAGTTGGATGCCAACGAAAACGGCGACATCAATAAAAGTGGTGGTCTGAATTATCCCGTGAGCGGTCTGCCATTTACGGGGAGCTATTCGGTGTCATCGAATGGCCGAGGCACGATGATTTTCATGGTCGGATCGCAGACCGTCAATATGAGCTTGTATGTGATTTCCGCAAGCAAAATGCTATTCATCAGCGTCGACCTCCAATCCAGCGACCCGCCGTTCGTGGGATCGGCGCTGAAGCAATCCGGAGGGCCATTTTCGATTTCGTCGGTGAGCGGCCCGAGTGTTCTCTATGTGAGTGGACTCTGCGGGAGTTGCGGGCCCGGTTCGACGATAGCCTCGGATCTGATCGCCGGCATTTTTACAGTCTCGAATTCCGGGAGCTACTCGTTTAATGGAGATGAAAGCAAAGCCGGGGCCATTTCGTCGTTCAACTATACGGCGGCCGTCAGCGTAGCTCCTAACGGCCGGGTAACTGCACTGGGGGGGGGCCGACCTCCTCTCCTTTATCTGGTGAGCCCGAGCAGGGCGTTTGCGATGCTCGTGGACGGAGGGGTGTATGCGGGCTTCGCGGAGAACCAAACTGGAGGCCCGTTCACGAATCATTCCGCGACCGGGGCGTACGTCTTCGGCTCCATCACGGTGACACACCAGAACATAACTCACGAGTCCGGCATAGCGGACTTCGACGGGGTGGGATCAGTTACAGGAACCAGTGACACGGCGTTAGTGAGCTCGACCTCGTCGAATCCCATTCTAAAATCTGATCAGACTTTCACCTATACGTACTTGGTTAGCCCAAACGGGAGACTAACGTTGATGAATGGTCCCCTGATCTACATCATTTCGCCCACCAAACAGGTGGTCTTGAACGCGGACCCGTCGGATATGTACGCGAGGATTGAACCCGTGGAGCAGTAGGGAAGTAACTGGAGGCGAAGTCCACGATTCTGAACGCTCCCGTGGTGTGTGATCCTTGGCTGAACAAGAGTTACACCTTTCAACCCGGCCCTCGTACGGGGAGGACACAAGAAGCCATGAAACGAGTTTGGTGGACCGTTGGTATGGCTATCGTGGGTTCTTGTTTCGGCTGGTTTTGCTCAAGGGTAGCGGTGCTTTTGTTGGAGCGGTGTACCATGTGTACCAACTACGGCAGGATTTTGGGTGTTCGGTCACTGTAAGTGCTACACTCACAAGGCTTTAGAATATCGACTCTCCAGTTTGGGACCAGGAGGTCGATGGTTCAACTGCTCCAAGTTCGCAAACACAACAACCGCAAACAGATCGCGTGGAGAATCTCTTGAATCGATTATTCCGTTTGCGACGTTGGTCTTGGGTTCCATCCCCGCCGCATGGCTTGATGGTTCCCTACGTTCTCGAAAGTAGTGTGCAAGGGGCCAAGCAATCGCATAAGATGACCATAGAGAATGTTGTGGTGAAACCCAAACTGGAGCATTCTCTCTTCACGGTGCCGAAGATTAAATAAGCATTTGGGGAGGAGGGGAGTTCCAACCGAAATATTCCAGCAAGTGCTTGGACCTACCATGGCGCAAACAATCGAGAAGAGTTCGTCGTTGGAAATGTCCGAACTATTTGCGGATCTTCCAAGTTCTGTCTGTACAGAAATCATAGCCACGGCTCGTCCTAGAGATTACCAATGCCGACAGGTGATGTTTCTTGCGGGCGACCCGATAAAGGAAACACTCTTGTTGACTAACGGCCGTGCGAAGATAATTCAGCTTGCGGAGGGTGGCAGTGAAGTTATTCTTCGATTTACCGTTCCTGGTGAAGTGATTGGCGAGCTTGGTTTGGTGCCTGGGAGTGCGCACTCCTCAACGGCACAAGCGCTCCAGGATTGCAAGGTGTTAGTCTGGGGCGCAGCCACCTTCGAGGCAGCTTTAGAACGCTTTCCAATCCTTCAAAGCAATGTAGAGCGCATCCTTGCACGGCGTCTAGATGAGCTAGAACGCCGCTTTTGTGAGGTAGCCACTGAAAGGGCCTCGCCACGTCTGGCTCATGCACTGGTTCGTTTAACTGACCAAATTGGTCACAAAGTTTACAACCACGTCGAAATCAACGTCTCGCAGGAAGCGCTGGCGCAGATGACGGCGATGACCTCATCCACCGTCAACCGGCTACTCACCAACTGGGAAAATCAGGGCCTGTTGAAAGTTCGCAGGGAAGCCATTGAGATTCACAATTTTTTACGTCTCTTGAGTTTATGTAAAGTTGCATAATCTCGCGGCTTCGAACGCTGCTGGTCGGAAAGGCGGCGACTATTCCTGAACTCAGTGTGGTTGGTGTTCGATCTCCAAGCGACCCGGTGGAACTGCAGTCCCAGGCTTAGGCTGTGCTTTTTGCGCTCTTTTCAATCTCCCGATACCGATAGTCTCAATTCCAGGAACCTGGCGGAGAGGAGGGGATTCGAACTCCTGTAGCCCTTTCGAGCCAAGCGGTCTAGCTAATTGCCCGTTCTATCGCCTCGTTGCGGACCACTGTTCGGATACGCTGCATTTGTTCGGATCAGGACACACTTGTTGGGTAACAAGATTATAGGATTCGTGAGGCCGCGTGTCGTTCTGACAGGTTGCGAACCGTCCCTCGGATCACCAATTCCGTGGGCAGGATACGCTGGCTGAAGGTCATTCGCGGATGATGTAGCCGCTCGAGCAGCATCTTCATACAGGTTTCGCCGATCTCTTCTTTGTGGACTCGGACGGTCGAAAGCTGCGGGTCCATCAGAACGGCCTCTTCGCGGTCGTCGAAACCCACTAGGCTGATATCGTCCGGCACTTTCATTCCGTGCCGCTGCAGCGATCGCCAAAGCCCGTAGGCGATTTCGTCGTTGCCGGCAACAACGGCAGTAGCTCGCGCCGCTTGGGTCAGAATTCGTCCCGCGCTCTTTTGGCCGAAATCCACGAAGCCGTCAGGATTTTGCGCCATGATCGAGACGGGATTCAGCTTGTTCTCGCGCATGGCCTGACGGTAACCATCAAATCGGCGCTGAATCCATGGGAAGGAGATGTCTCCGGCAAAATCAATGAGGCGGTGCCCCTGTTTGATGAGGTAACGCGTGGCCTGGAGCGACCCGTTAAAGTCGTCGAAGCCTACCTGGTCGTAAAGGTATTTTCCATCTCCATCTATTCCAACGACATTGTTGCTGAAAGCAACGAAGGGCATATCGATGGCCTCAATTCTGCGAAGCAGGTTTGGATAAATGGTGCCTGCCAAAATAACTCCATCAATCAGGCCATGCTCTTGGAGAACAGGAGGCAAGTCGATCTTCTCGGGAGGCGTTCGCGGCGAATAGTGCAGCACGGCAAACAGCACGTGATGTTTTAGGCTGCTGGCGTAAGACTCGACGCCTTGTAATATGCGCGCATGAAAGGGATGGAGAAAATCGCGGTTGCTCAGAAGAAAGCAAACAATTTCCGATCGGCGCTTGAGAATGCGGCGGGCTTGGGCATTGGGGCGAAACCCCAGACGCCGGATGGCCTCAAGTACACGCGCCCGGGTTTCACGGCTCACTTGAGAGCTGGAATTCAGCACGCGCGAAATTGTTCCTATCCCTACCCCTGCGGCGCGCGCTACATCGCGAATGGTCTTCTGCTTTGGAACTACTTCCACGCGGAATCGTGCTTCTATCGGCTTTCGCATCTTTCCTCAGTTTTCAGGGAACCCCGTAACTCTCGGTCTGTTCGCCAGTCTAACACGCCTTTTGGCGTTTAGCTCAACGAAGCGTCACGGAGAGAAACGTGTCCTGGCTCATTCGCAACAAATAGGTGCGATACACCAACGCGTTAACTAGCAAGGTTTCTAGGTCAAGCAACCCCCATCCTAAGGTTATAAAGCATCCAGGGGCCAGTTTTGCCTAAATATCGTTGAATGTGCATGATAGCGTAATAAGACCATCACAACTTTGGCGCCACCTCCAGGGCTTCAGGCACATCCGATTTTGCGGGAGACACACCCGCTGCCACAGTTCGATGTACAAGCCTGCCTTCTCCAGGGAGCAAGGACAGGCCAAAGGCGGGGGATGGCTCGCATTTCTGGTCGCATTCCAACCCTGCCTTTGGGAAGGTGCACAAGAAGACCGATGGAATGGAAGAGATTCAATTCTTAAACTTCCGACTTGACAGGGAACGTTGCGCGCGGTTAATTTGTGGAACTAGTTCCAACATTTGCTGGGTTTTCTGGGTGTCGGAGATGCGAGTTTTCGAAGTGCGTGGGGGGACCATGAGCAAACTTCTTGGCAGGTATTCCTTGAGGAGGAAGACTCCGAGTAAGTCTCGGCCGGAGAATCAAGAGTTAGCATCGCCTACTGGATGCGGCTTGGGCAAACTGGGGCGGTTGACCATGGTCATGCTGCTCGGGGCCATCCTCGTGCTTTCTTCTGGCCCAGTAATGGCTCAGGCGGTTAATGCTACGCTTCTGGGCACCGTAGCGGACGGCAGCGGTGGCGTCGTTGCGGGCGCGAAAGTCGTTATCACGGAAATGAAAACTGGCGTCAGGCGCGCAACAACCACAAACGATAGCGGAAATTATGAATTCCCCGATCTTCCGCCGGGGCAGTACGAAGTCGCGGTTGAGGGCGAGGGTTTCAAAAAATCCGTCCGCTCCGGAGTCCATGTTTTGGTGAACAGCGATGTTCGCGTTAACGTGACTCTTGAGCCCGGCACTATTCAACAGACCGTCATCGTGACTGCTGAACTTCCGGTTCTGCAAACAGACCGCTCCGACACGGGACGAAAAATGGAAGAGAGACAGGCGGAAGAGCTCCCCCTAACGCTAAACCGCAACTTCCAAGGCCTGCTCAATTTGGTGCCGGGGACCACGCGGGCGCACCGGGACCATTCGGCGTTTTTCAACGCTCAGGACAGTCTCTCGACGGAAGTTAACGGGCAATCCCGGCTGGCTAATAATCTGTTGATCGAAGGAGTCGACGACAATGAACGCACGGGACTTCTGCAAGTGTATATCCCGCCTATCGAAGCAATTTCGACCGTGGACGTCACCACCAGCAGTTACGATGCGGAATTGGGGAGGGCCGGTGGCTCAGTAACGAACGTAATCCTGAAGTCGGGCACGAATGAGTTTCATGGCGCCGCGTACGAGATCAACCGCATCAGCGCCCTGGCGGCATTGCCGTTCTTCCAAAACACAGCAATCGCACCAAAAACGCCAAGCGTTTACAACTACTACGGCGCCAACATCGGCGGACCCATCGTAAGGAATAAGACCTTTTTCTTCGGCGATTTCCTACGTATCGATGACCATCTCGGTCAGTTCTTCCAGGGCACCGTGCCGCCGCAACCCTTTCGCAACGGCGACTTCAGCGGAACAAACGTCGCCATTTATGATCCCAACAGCTACGCTGCCAGCACGACTTGCCCCCCCGGCGGTACTCCCAAGACGGACGGCACTTGCCGGGCTCAGTTCTCTTTTAACGGCACCCTAAATGTTATTGATCCCTCCCGAATCAGCCCAATTGCGACGGCCATCCTGGCTAAGGTGCCCCTTCCCAACATACCGGGGGCGCTAACCTTAAGCCCCAACTTCCAGGGAACGACGAAATTCATCAAGGACACAGGCTCGTACGACGCAAAAATTGATCACAACGCCAGCCAGAACAACCGCATCTCTGGGCGCTTCAGTTTCCAAAATCAAAATCTTCTTCAAACGCCGATCTTCGGCGTCTTAGGGGGGCCCGCGAATAGCGATTTTTCAGGCACCGGAAGGCAGCGCGTCTGGAATACCGCGGCCGACTACGTCCACATTTTTTCGCCGAGGTTTCTAACGGAGACCCGCTTTGGCGTGAACCATTATCGCAATGTTGCCAACAACACCGACCGTGGCTCGACTGTTTTGAAGGAGATCGGCATCGACATCCCGGGAACAAATCTGGGCGACGCAAACACCAGCGGGATGCCTTGCATCGACCTTCCTAGCATTGTGCCTGGCTCGGGCGACGACTGTTTGGTCGGATACTCAGCGAGCCTGCCGTGGATTCGCGGCGAAACAAACATCGACACGGTCAGCATCTGGACGCTGACACACCGCAATCATACGTTCAAGTGGGGAGTGGATGTTCGGCGCGTTCGCGACGACTTGGCTCAGTGGCAGTCTCAGAATCCGCGAGGCGTTTTCAATTTTAATGACTCGGTCACAGCATTGAACTTGAAGAACGGCCCGGCCACGAGCGATCAGGTAAACGCCGTTGCCAGTCTTCTCCTGGACATGCCCAACTCCGTGGGCCGCGACGTTCCCATCGTCTCCAAGACGATTCGAGGGACCGAGTTGTTCAGCTACGTGCAGGACACCTGGCTGGTCACGCGGAAGCTTACGCTAAGCCCGGGCCTGCGCTGGGAGTTCTACCCACCCTTTACCCCGAAGGCTGCGGGCCGATTCTCGAACTATGATCCCAACACCAACAGCCTGGTGATTGCCGGCGTCGGCGGCAACCCGCTCGACTTGGGGCGTCAGACCAACTACAAGGATTTCGCGCCGCGCTTTGGCATTGCCTATCGCATGACCGACCGTACGGTCGTGCGCGCCGGTTTCGCCATGAGCTATTTCCCTTATCCGGACAACGACTACGCTTTTGACTTTCCTGTGCTGCAAAACAACGCATTTTCGGCGGCCAACGACTTTACCCAGGTGCAAAACGCGGGACAACCCGTATCTATGTCCGGCGGGCTTCCCGCCCCCATCCTGGCCACGATTCCTTCGAACGGGATCATTCCGGTCACGGCCACTAACGTCGGCACTACCAGTCTCGTAAATCAAAGATACACTGCGGTCCCCCTGAATTTTCGCGAACCCTACGTTGAATCTTGGAATCTTGCCATACAGCGAGCTCTACCCGGAAAGTTCGTTCTGGAAGCGGCCTATGTGGGCAATCATGGGGTCGATGTGCCGGCGACCTTCAACTTAAATGCGGCAACCGTTGCGAACACGGGTCAGGCTGGCCGCCCTCTCTTCCAGCGCTTCGCACCCAACGGACCGACGAACGATGTAAATCTCAAATATGCGGGATTCAGTTCCGCTTATCACGCGCTGCAGGTGAAGATGGACCGGAAACTTTCCGCAGGCTTTCTCATGACCACAGCTTACACCTATGGCAAGGGGCTGGGGTTCAGGACCGAGGGCGGCGGCGAGGGAGGAATTAACATCTACGTTGCAGACATCCGTATCAACTATGGGCGGATGACCTACGATCGCCGGCATACGTTTGTAAACAGCGTGATTTACGAACTTCCGTTCGGCAGGGGAAAACCTTGGCTGAAGTCGGGAGCTGGTCAATGGATTGCCGGCGGATGGCAGGTCAGTACCATCCTCACGCTGATGACGGGTGCGCCGCTGGTCTTCAGCGGCGGGGCCGCACTGAATGCCCCTGGAAATAGCCAAGTGCCGGACCTGAACGGACCGTTTAAGATCCTGCACGGTATCAATTCAAGTCCGTGGTTCGAAAACACCTTTGATCCAACCACAAAATGCAAAGGTCCGTTTTGCCCTGGTACGCGCGGTGTTCTTGGAAATACACCACGCATAGCGTTCAGTGGACCGGGGCTCTTCAATCTGGATAGTTCGGTGTTCCGGCGTTTCGCCCTGAAAGAACGTGTGGAACTGGAATTTCGCGCCGAAGCGTTCAGCGTGACGAACACACCTCAATTCAGCAATCCAAACACGAACTTTAACTCCAGCAGTTTCGGTTTCGTAAAAGGGACAAACCCAAACGGAGGCAATCGGTCAGTGCAACTCGGAGCGAAGCTGACTTTCTAGCCTGGCGCGCGGAATGAAGGCTTTAGAAATCGAAGCTGCGGTGGCCTTCCTCCCGGCTTTTCGCCGCGGGGTAAAGAGCTCGTGATAGCCTGAGCCTTCGAGGACGACAGCGGGCCACGAAAACAACCACAAAGGTGGAGAACTGAGAGTTGCGAAGGGCGTCGGGGAGAAGCAGTATGCACTATGGAATGCCGAGGCGAGAATTTCTTCTGGGCATGGGAGTAGCAGCGGTTACGGCGGTTTCCTCTTTTCCACACGAGAAAGTATGGGCTGCTGAGGCGCTTTATCCGCCGATGGACTTGTCCTATTTTGATACGCCGATTTCGCCTGGGCCCAGTGATATTCATTTTGGATACGCGGCCATCACCTGGGGCGGAAACGACCGGCAGGCGATCGCAGATATTGCGGCGCTGGGCTTCCACGGAATACAACTGCGCGCCAATGTCATCAAGGAATTTGGCAGCGCGACAGAATTGCGGGACTTGCTCGAAAAGCACCAACTGAAGATGGTGGCGCTCTCGAGCGGCGGGGTACGCATCGACCCGGCACTCGAAGGCGAAGAAATTGCCAAGCACACTGCTAATGCAAAATTTGTGCACGACGTAGGAGGGCTCTATCTGCAAGTCACCGACGAACGCCCAAAGGACCGTGCCATCACGGCGGCGGACTATAAGCGGTTGGCACGGCTGATTTCAGAAATCGGGAAGCGCACCGCCGACCTGGGGGTCTCGCTCGGATATCACAACCACATGGGCTCACTCGGGGAACGTCCCGAAGAAGTCGAGCAAATCCTCGAAGCCGTGGATTCGCGCTATGCCAAACTGGAGTTGGATGTAGCGCACTACTTCCAGGGAGGCGGCGACCCGGCGAGGGCCATTGAGAAATACAGTGACCGGCTGCTGTTCCTGCATGTAAAGGATGTCGAGCCGTCGCCCCAAAACGCGGATGCTAAGCGCCCGTATCGTTTTGTCGAACTCGGCCGTGGAAGGGTGGATCTCCCGGCGATCTTCGATGCATTACACAAAGTGAATTTCAGGGGCTGGGCCATCGTCGAGCTAGACGTCGTGCCCGACGAGACGCGCACGCCCAAAGAGTCGGGAGCGATCAGCAAGAAATATCTCGAAGAAAAGCTTGGGGTGACGGTATGAATTCGCCCTTCCGGGTCGCCGTCATCAGCGACGAGATCAGTCAGGACTTTGGCCGCGCCTGCGAAGTAGCTTCGAAGGAATTCGGCATGGAATGGATCGAGCTGCGCGGCATGTGGAACAAGAACCTGCTCAAGCTGGACGCAAAGGAAATCGAAGAGGCCCGGCGCATTTTGGAAAAGAACAAGCTGCGTGTGACCGATATCGCTAGCCCGCTTTTCAAGGTGGATTGGCCGGGCGCGCCAAAGTCGAAGTACAGTCCCAAGCGCGATCAATTCAACGCCGACTTTATGTTTGAGCAGGAGGAGGAAGTGCTTGAACGAAGTATCGAGCTGGCGAAGGCGTTCCACACCGATCGCGTCCGATTCTTTGATTTCTGGCGGCTCGATGATCAGGCGCCGTATCGCGCGACCATTAATGAAAAATTGCGAGATGCCGCCGAAAAAGCGGCCAAGAAAGACGTGATCCTCGTTCTCGAAAATGAGCCTGCTTGCAATACCGCTACTGCAACTGAAGCTGCCAAGGTCCTTGGTGCGGTACGATCTTCTAACCTAATGCTCAATTGGGACCCAGGAAACGCAGCGGAGCATGATGAGAAGCCCTATCCGGATGGATACAATCTCTTGCCGAAAGATCGAATTGGCCACTGTCATTGCAAGGACGCGGTAAAAAAACCGGATGGCAAGGGCTATCAATGGGCGGCGATGGGCCGGGGTATTATCGATTGGGTCGGGCAGTTTAGGGCGCTGAAGCGCGACGGCTATCATTTTGCCGTAAGTCTCGAGACCCACTGGCGCGGCGCGGACACCCCGGAGGAATCCTCGCGGCAGAGTTGGGCTGGGATGAAAAAAGCGCTGCAAGACGCTGGAGCGCTGTAGTCCCCTTGCTTACTCGGCCGAAGCGGACGGGAAGCGAAGGGCGTATTTCGTTCGAGTTTTGAGAATCAGGAAATGGTTTTTGCCGCACGCTCATGTTGATGACACTTACGGACAGACGGGTATTCCTTCAGCGCCTCGCGATGATCCTGGCGGCGCTGCCGGGAGCCCTGCACGCTGCCGGCGGGCGCTTACCGATCGGCTTTTCGACGCTCGGTTGCCCGTCCTGGGACTGGCTCAAGATTCTCGACTTCGCCCAGCAGAACGGTTTTGCCGCTGTGGAGCTTCGCGGAATGCAGGGAACGATGGACCTTCCTTCGCGTCCCGAATTTGGGGCGACGCGCCTTGAACAATCCAAGAAAGAAATTGCCGACCGAGGATTGCGAATTTCCTGCGTGAGCAGTTCGGCCAACTTGCACGGTGCTGGCCAGGAACACGAACAGCAGCTTGCCGATGCGCGGCGGTTCATTGACCTTGCCTCGCTGCTCGCCGCTCCCTACGTGCGCGTTTTCGGCAACAAGCTGATCGGACCGCGTGCCCCGGCGCTCGACCATATTGCTACATCGCTGCGCAAACTTGGGGACTATGCGGGCCCCAAGAACGTCACTGTCTTGCTCGAATCGCACGGAGACTTCACGGATGCTCCGACCCTTCGCGAAATACTCGAAACGGCGGGCTCTTCGCACGTCGGATTGCTCTGGGATGCGCACAACACTTTCGCCGATGGCAAGGAAGACCCAGCGGTCAGCGTCAGTCAGCTTGGCAAATACATCCGGCATACCCATCTGAAGGACTCGCGCAAGGAAGGTGGGGAGGCTCATTACGTTCTCACCGGGCGCGGCGGGGTGCCCGTCAAGCGTCAGGTGGAACTGCTAGTCGCGGCCGGATATGCGGGCTATTATTCTTTCGAATGGGAAAAAGCCTGGCATCCGGAGATTGAAGAACCTGAAGTAGCGATTGCGGATTTTTCTCGAGTAGTCACGCGCTATCTTCAAGCCGCGACCGCCAAGCAAACGCCTTCTTGACTGTCTTCGAAATTGATCCTCAGGGGGATACGACATGGCAAACAACTCTCGACGCGAATTCATAAGACAGGCGGCGATCGGCGCGGCAGCTCTGGCGGCCTATCCACCCTCGCGAGTGGTCGGCGCCAATGATCGCTTGCGCGTGGGGATGATTGGTGTGGGAGGACGCGGACAAGAATTGCTCAAACAGGTGCTCGGAGTTCCGAGCGCTCAACTCGTCGCCATCGCCGACATTTACACGCGAAGCCGGGACGAAGCCAAGCAGATGGCGCCCGGCATTCAGACCCTTGACGATCACCGGCGGCTGCTCGACATGAAAGACATCGACGCGGTCATCGTAGCGAGCCCGCTGCACATCCATGCGCGGCATTTTCTGGATACGCTTGCAGCCGGCAAGGACCTCTATTCCGAGAAAACAATGACGTGGTCCATTCCAGAGACGGAGGAATGCCTGGCGGCAGCGAAGAAATCCGATCGCGTGGTGCAAATCGGCTTGCAACATGAAAGCTCCGGCTCACTCGCCGATGCGCGGAAGTGGATCAAGGACGGAATTGTTGGGAAGGTTACTCAAGTGGAGTCCTGGATGAGCCGCAACACCCCGCACGGCAAAGGTCAGTGGGTGCGCAAGGTACCCCCGGATTGCACCGCGCAAAACGTCAATTGGAAAGCTTTCTTGAACGGGCGCCCCGATCGCGAATTTGATCCCTTCAAGTTTATCAACTGGCGGTTGTACTGGGAGTTTTCAGGTGGAAAT
>QHZB01000352.1 GCA_003224525.1 Acidobacteriota bacterium
ACTTTCTCGGCTGTGCGCTGCACTCCAGCGTCTTCCGGGTAGTGCCACAGAAGTTGACCGTCCAAGTCTTGCAGCAGAACCGTGCCCCCCGGCTTGCAAACTCTCGTCATTTCCGCGACGGCCTGCTCTTTTTCTTTTAGGTATTGGAGCAACATGCGGCTGTACACAAGGTCGAAGCTATTCGATTGGAACTCCATCGCGTGTGCGTCCCCACAAACGAATTTCACACGCGTATTCTCGCGATTTCTCTGCACCGCTTGCTGCACACGGTCGGGGCTGATGTCTATTCCGGTCGCACTGATAGAAGAATCCATTGCAGTGACGGCGCTCAGAATGACTCCTGGACCGCATCCGACCGAAAGGACTTGTGCGCCGGGGCGGACACGATGCGCCAGGTACTTTTGAGCCCAAGCGTCGGAATCGACTTTGAGCTCGAGGCGCAGTGCCTCGCGAGGGTCTTCCATGATGTAATCTATCGCCGAAGCTTGGCTCATCAGTGTTCCTGCCCGATAAGACTTGGCTGCATCGCATGCTTTTCGACACGCGCTAAGAGTCTTGAGTAGAAGCCGTCAACGTGCCGGTAGAAGCGAAGCTGTCCTTCCTGTAGACACGTTCCCTGGCAATAGTGGCGGAGGAACTCTGCCCCCAGCTGAATTAGGGCAGGCGCGGCGATTTCCTCGGCGATCACCGGAATCGCGTCAAGCTCAAAGTCCTCATAAGCGGAAGCAGATGCTCTAAGGAGCGAAGACACAACGTCCAGAACGTCACCTTCGGGAAGCGTGGGATGCAGCAGCAGGTCGCAGCGATTTTCGATATAGCTGAAGTTCAGGCCCAAAGGCCCGCGATAGGCGATCACCGCGCCGATCGGTTCATCCTTGTACTCCCGGTAGGCTAGCCACACGCGGCGACTCCGCCGGAGCCCTACCTCGCGGTACAGTTGGTCCACCTCGGTCAATTCTGGATCGGTTGTGAGTTGCTCGGCGGCGACGTAAATACTGCCGCGCGCGACGGAGGCGATAAGGGCAAGGGCTTCTTCATGAGAAGGATCGTAAGGGACGATGCGAACTTTCTCCCCCGAAGGCAGTGACGCCTTCCTCGGCAGCGCGAAATACATGTGCCGCTGAACGGAAGAGAGAGACTGGCCGATCGTCTGAACCATGGATCCGAACACTCTCGAGGGGAAGCGGTTCTCCGGCCGAAACCAATTCTGAAGCGAATCATCAACGCCTCTCAGAATGCTCGCGGCCGTTCCTGCCAGCATTACCGCGCGTGACGCGACCGGGTTGTTCTCAGAAACCAGGTGTTGCGAGGTCCAGCCATAATGCGTCGTGCGCCAAACTGCAATCGAGGCAAGGCCCCTTTTTTTGTCACCGGCAGTCAGGACGTAAAGAAGGGAGTCGCCACCACGCAACATGCGCCGCCAGTTTTCCCTGACCTGTCCGAGGTGCGGAAGAAGGCGGGCAGCTTTGTCGGGATAGAGAAAACCGGTGCGCTCGTACAGCGCAAAGATTTCGTTCACGGACAAGGCATTGACCTGGACGCCGTAAGCGTCGTAGACCTCTGACAGCCGCGGAAGGCTGTTCAATGTTTTCTGATCTAGCGCATCCAAGGGCATATCCCCTCCGCCGCTCCTCTCACATCAGACCTGAAT
Source organism: Acidobacteriota bacterium (assembly GCA_003224525.1). Taxonomy (GTDB): domain Bacteria; phylum Acidobacteriota; class Terriglobia; order Acidiferrales; family UBA7541; genus Acidiferrum. The sequence goes on from QHZB01000352.1 coordinate 1,652, forward strand.
TAGCACCTGCTCAATACGATTCAAGTCTGACTTGCCATTGCGGGCAAGCCTACATTCTCTTCATACTCTTCATACTCTTCATACTCTTCATAGGTCCCGGTGACGAGCTGGTCCTTGGAAGAAAATCCAAGCGCCGAACCTACAAAGTTCTAGGACTATTAGTACTTATTAACGATTTCTATCGCTGCGCTAAATGGACCTTCGGTACTGTTTTACCGGGACTTTCCTACCGATTATTGCCTTCTTGGATACAACTTCGAATCCGCGCTATCAGTTCTTTCGGTAGGAGGGGTGGTGGGAATGCTTGCTGAATTTCTTCTTCCGTAACATACAGATAATACATGGCTTACGATCAGTTCCCCATACCCATCGACACCCAGGATTGGGGGCAGGAAACTGGCCCGGGCGGCGAGAAGAACCCAAGGCGGGCTCTATCCTGCACCACCACCTTTATAAGGGGCGTCGTGGCGAAGTCTGTTCGAGATTAGACCAGCTCGGAAAGAGAAGCAGACGAGACCGAAAACTACACAGGCGGCCACCTAACTCTAAGTCTTGCTGCCTCCCAGGAAAGGCCCTTGGGCTCGGCTATTGAACAGGTTTACATGTGGACTTGAAGGATCGATTGGCCGCTTTTGAACCTTCGTTTGGCCGCTCATCGCTCATAAGCCCTTTATTTAGATCCGCACACTCCATCGTCAATTCCTGGCTTTGAATCATCGTTTGCCGAAAGTGCAGATTCCAACGGGAAGGAAAACCGGTTGAAAAAATCCTTTGCTTCGAATGATCTGAAGTAATCCCCTCATCCTAATTGCAATGATTCACCCGATTGCGAGGAATTGGACATCCGGGCTACAAAGGGGCTGATGTCGCCCGGAATTAAATGACGGATTTGGTCAGAAATTAAGGAATTACGGTAAAAGACCTGGATTTCCCCACCAGTTATGAAGACCTCAGGTAGGGCTTCTGCGGGTGTCACTCTGGCTCAATCCAGCCAGCAAAGCGGTGGGGTGGGGGAAGACGTCAGGTTGTGCGCTGGCATTGTTCACCAGCTCCCGCTCGGGATTGTAATCTGGCACTTGGAAAACCTCAAAGACCCCAGGACATTCCGGCTCATCTTTGCCAATCGTCCCGCCAAAAAATACTTGAGTGTGAGCGACGCGGTTTATGGAAAGACGATGGCCGACATTGTCCCAGAACTTTTTGACACCCAGCTGCCCAAAGTCTTTCAGGAAGTCGCTCTTGCAGGTGAGGCCAAGGACTTAGGCGAAATCCGGTACGGTGACGACAAAGCGCGCGATGGCATTTTCGCAGGTCGAGTTTACCCTTTGCCGGATCATTGTGTTTGCCTTTCATTTGAAGACCTTACTGAGCAGAGAAAAGCCGAAAGGCCCGGCTTCAATCAAGCGCAGCTCTTGGACCTCGTTACAGACGCGATCTTTGTCCGCGATATGGATGGCCGGGTTACTTACTGGAACCAGAGCGCGGAACGGATGTATGGGTGGACGAAACAGGACATGCTCGGACAGTCCACGTTTGAAGTCTTGAAGACAGACTCTCCAATTCCGCTCGAGGAGGTCCAGAAGGTACTGCTTCGAGAAGGTCATTGGGAGGGCAAACTATCCCACTCGAAGAAGGACGGAACGAGAATCACTGTGGCCAGTTACTGGACATTGCAAAGAGATGAAACGGGCCGCCCTGTCGGATGGTTTCAAATCAATGAGGACGTCACCGAGGAGAGCCGGGCCGAGGAAGCGCGGCGAGAGAGCGAAGAGGGCTTCCGGTTACTCGTTGACGGCGTAAAAGACTATGCGATTTTCCGCTTGGACCCGCGTGGGCAGGTCGTCACCTGGAACCCCGGCGCGAGCCGCATCAAGGGATATCTCAAAGAGGAGATCATCGGAAAGCATTTCTCTGTCTTTTACCCTCCGGAGGATATTGCGTCCGGCAAGCCCGAAGAAGCACTGAGGATTGCAGCGCAAGAAGGCCGCTACGAGGATGAGGGTTGGAGCATTCGGAAAGACGGCTCACGCTTCTTGGCCAACGGGATCATCACGGCCTTGCGAGACGAAGCGGGGCACCTGCGCGGATTCGCCAAGGTAACAGGCGACATCACGGAGCGCCGAGCGGTGGAAAAAGCCCGCCAGGAGGCCCTGGCGCTACAGCAGCGTACCACCGAGATTACCTTGCTGAGCCAGTTGGGGACCTTGCTCCACGCGTGCTTAACGACCGAGGAGGCCTACAAAGTCTTTGGTCAATTCGCGCCGCGATTGTTCCCTACCGAGTCAGGCGCTCTTTACATTCTGAGCCCCTCACGGAACGTACTGGAATCAGCTTCGGTTTGGGGCGATTTTCCAGCCGGCGAGCAAGTCTTTCCTCCGGATGATTGTTGGGCGATTCGCAGCGGTCGCATGCATTATGTTGACGAGCCAAGCTCGGCCATCCTTTGCCCCCACCTGAGGGGGGCAGCGGTCGCCCATGTATGCGTGCCCATGACGGCGCAGGGGGACACTCTCGGTATCCTCCACGTCCACAGCAACCCTGTGGGGGTGGGGCCGGTTGGAACGAAAGAAGTGATCCGACCGCTGTCGGCTTCGAAACGGGAACTCGCTACGGCCGTCGCCGAACAAGTTGGTCTGGCCTTAGCCAATCTCAAATTGCGTGAGACCCTGCGGGTTCTGTCGGTTCGCGACCCTCTTACCGGACTCTTCAATCGCAGGTTTATGCAGGAGTCGCTGGAACGCGAGCTACGCCGCGCTGCCCGCTCCGGGAGGCCGCTCGGAGGGATTTTGCTGGACGTCGACCATTTCAAGCAATTCAACGATTCCTACGGCCACGAGGCCGGCGACATCGTCCTGCGCGAATTGGGCGGCTTCCTCCAATCACAAATTCGACACGAAGATGTCGCCTGCCGTCTCGGCGGCGAAGAGTTCCTGCTGATCCTGCCGGACACCTCCCTCGATGTCACGCGGCAGCGAGCCGAGAAGTTACGGGAAGCAAGCAAGCGGGTAAGCATCCAATACGGAGGGCGGCCGCTCGGAGGGATTACGCTTTCAATGGGTGTCGTTGTGTTTCCAGTCCACGGGACTACGTGCGATGTCATCCTGCGCTCCGCCGACGAGGCCCTGTACCAGGCTAAACGACAGGGGCGCGATTGCGTCGTGGTCGCAAAGCCCGCACAGGAAGCAGCCTAGTCCGTCAGCATGTTTCGATGGTCTGTCGTCGGCAGGTTGGGTCTGATCCCCACGAAGTAAAGTGAAAGCCTGGAGGCGACGTCTCACGCAAGTGAAGTCCGGCCATCGAGTAAATGCGCGTGTTCACCAGAAACTCACCGAGGTGTTGCATAGCGTCATAATTGGCCAGAACAGCTGTTGGTAGCAATAGGACCATCCCGTATCCACGCGGGGAGGGAAATATTCCGATTCTGTACTCTCGGCCGAACGATGGATCAAAAATGGCCAAACGATCTTTCAAGTCACATTACAGGCAGCCTTATCCTTTTGTGGTTACCCAAAGCTGAAACCAGAATGTCCCTGGAGGGGCAGCCATGAGCTACCAATCGGAAACCCCGTTCGACAATATTGAGAGCGCTCTTGAGTATGTAAATCACCTGCTAGAAGCGACGCGCGAAGCGCAAGATCAAATTGAGACGGAACTCCTTCGCGCGGCGATTCCCCAGCTGGCACGCCGGAAGCAGGCTTTGCAACTCGCGAACTACAAATTGGACAAGCTTTCATCACACATCGCCGCGAGCCGCCGCATCTTAAATGATTTGAGAATGTTGCGCCGATTGCTTTTGGAAGAACGGAAGACCCCGGATCCTTCCGCCATCGCTTGCCAAGCTGCCATCCGCAATGGACCGCGGCAAGGCGCAAAAACCTGCATCCGTCAAATGTAGTTCTTCCCACGCAGCCAATAATCCCGTTGTCGATCGTGCCCCGAGCCCCCCGCCTCCACCACCTATCTGTCTGAAGCCGTGGCATTTCCCAAAGAGGATATCCCGGCTCCCCGGCTCACACGCCCTGCTTGTCACCGCTTAGCCGCCGCCCGAGAAAGCGCCGCTCGCTGTCGTTGCCGCTCATCGCAATGGCGCCGAGCCGGGACGGATGTGCTTCGGCGGCGCCAATGCCCGCGACTAATCACGTTCGCGGAAAAACTTAGCGGCCCCGGGAGCGCCAGCTCCGGAATCGCTATCGGCGGCGTCCCAGGCCTTTCGGTCGATGGGCTGGATGTGCTCCAGTTTTTTCTGCGAGAGTGATTTGTTCACCGCTGGAAGCTCCTTGGCGACGATGGCGTCGCCACGTCTTCCAGTTCCTTCTTCAGCGAATCAATGCGCGCGCTTTGTCCCGCACGGCCACGCTGGGGAATTCATGACCCTTATATTTCGCCCAGTGTTTGCCGCTATCCAAAGAGATCCAAAGACCGAATTCGGTTCCCAGGAATAGCAGGCTGGGCGACACCGTGTCTTCCTTGATGCATGCGCGTAGCCGCGCACGCCGCTGTTCGCAGCGACGATCGGCGTCCAGGTTTTCCCGTAGTCCGTCGTCTTGAAGACATATGGCTCCATATCTCCAAAGGTATGCCGATCGATCGTTGCATAAGCCGTGCCCGCGTCATGAAGGCTGGCTTCCACCCACGCAACCCAGGAAGCTTTCGGCAGATTGAGAACATTACCAACAACGTTGCTCCAGGACTTCGCGCCGTCGCGCGTCACTTGGAGATTCCCGTCATCGGTCCCAACCCAGATGGTTTGACCATCGCGCGGCGACTCGCTGATCGAGTAGATCGTTGTGTGCGTCTCCGCGTAAGAATTGTCGACCGTAACGCCGCCGGATTCTTCCTGCTTCTGTTTCTCCGGATCATTGGTGGTCAGATCCGGCGAGATGCGCTCCCATGATTGACCGTGGTCGCGGGAACGGAAGAGGAATTGTCCGCCGATGTAAATCGTGCCCTTCTCATTGGGGCTCATGTGGATCGGAGTGTTCCAGTTGAAGCGCAGCTTCCCTTCTCCGTAATTCGGTTGCGGCTTGACGGCCCGGCCCTCCAGCGTGAAGCGATTCACGCGGCCGATCTCGCCCCTTGCGCTTCGGCGTAAACGTAATTCGCTTCCGATGGATCCGGCCTTTCGCCGTCGAGCAGGCACAAGAAGACTCGCGCGAAAAATTGGACCTGGTCAACCGCATCAAGAAAGTCATCGGGCAGCTTGAGAGTGTTTTGCGCGCCCTGGACGAGCACGACCCTTGTGCCGAAGCCCTCCAGCGCCTCTCCGCCGCGCGCGGCGCCATCAACAGCCTCATGGCCGAGCTGATGGAAGACCACATCCGCAACCACATGCCCCGCAATTCCAAATCCTCAGCAGAAGCCGCCGACGATGTCATCTATATCGTCCGCACTTATCTCAAATGAAGTAGAAGCGGGTCGCCTTTTGCCCGGATTCTCTATATCTTCTCTGCACCAATACCCCGGTGGCTGGAATCAAAGATCCCGGAGGAGACACAGCGGTGAGTAGAGTTTTCACGGCCCTCGTCTTTGCTGCATTCCTGAATGTGCCGGCAGTTCGCGCGCAAGCCGGCCCTGTCGAGGGCGGCCATGAATTGCAGGTGTGGACCGGCGGCGGCCACGGGATCAATGGCACCCAGTCTGGTGACAGCGTCTGGAATGTGGGATTCCGTTACGGCCTGATCCTGACCGCTCCCCACGGCACCGGTTTCCTGCGCGGCCGCTTGGAATATGCGGTGGATGCCGTCCCGGTCTTCCTGATTGTTCAGAAAACGGAAACGGCGTACGGCGTTGGCATAAACCCTTTCGCTTTCAAGTGGGCTCTGGACACGCACGGCAGCGTGGTTCCCTATCTCGAACTTGGCGGCGGCACTCTTTTTACTACTACAAAGGTACCCGAACGAACATCCCGCATTAATTTCACGACCAGCGCTGCTATCGGTCTGCACTTCCTCCGCAGCAAGCGCAACCTCACCACGGAAGTCCGCTTTATGCACATTTCGAACGCGGGACTTGCAACGCCCAATCCCGGCATCAATACCATTCAGTTTCGTTTGGGCTTCGGTCTGTTCAGCCAAAAAGAATAGTAGGCTTTGGAACGCGCCCCATTCAATACCAGCGGTGAGCGTGTGAGATGAAAATGATTGCCATCTTCGTAGCTGTAATCGTTCTGCTCGTTGGAGTCCTTGTCGTCCGCGCCATGCGCACGGGTGGGAAGGCGCCTTCGTCGGGGACGCCCGCGCCGGACTTTACGCTGAATTCTCAGGATGGCAAACCGCTCAGCCTGCATGATCTCCGCGGCAAGTGGGTCGTGCTGTATTTCTATCCCAAGGATTTCACCAGCGGCTGCACCAAGGAAGCGCACAATTTCCAGCGTGACCTCCGCCAGTATGAACAGAAAAACGCAATCATCCTGGGCGTGAGTGTCCAGGATGAAGTTACACACCAAAAGTTTTGCGCCAAGGAAGTCCTGAGCTTCAAGCTGCTTGCCGATACGAAGTACGCGGTCTCTTCATCCTACGACTCGCTGGTGAATCTAGGCGTCGCCAAACTCTCCGCGCGCCACACCTTCCTAATCGATCCCTCTGGCGTCGTTCGTAAAACATATCTCAACGTGAACGCCGAAAAACACAGCGCCGAAGTCCTTGCGGATCTGTCGCAACTCCAGCAGCCTCCCGGGCCAAATCTAATCCCGTAACTATTGTCATCCCGAGCGAAGCGAGGGACATGCTTTTTCTTCCCGCCCCCACACTCCTTCTCGCTCTGTTCTCTCCACTGTGATCCTAAACGAAGCGCGTCGTTTGCGTTCCGGATGGTTTTGCGGAGCGAAGGATTTCATCCAATCCTCATTTCGGCGTAAACATTCGATTGAGATCCTTCACCTCAGTTTCCGCAAGCCGCTTCTGGAGCTAGATCGGGAACCTCGCGAAGCGACGTAAGATTGCTCTTACCCATCAGGCCGTTCAGCGCGGCCACGTCTTTGTTCTTCAGTTCCTGCCAAGCCGCCAAAGCTTCGTTCGAACCTTTGCAAATCCGCCGATACGCCGCGAACGATTCTTCCGAGGGCGCGAAGTCCGCGCCATCCACCAGTGCCATGAGCGCCGTCAAGGTATCGTTCACCGCCATGAAACTGGCCGTCTTGGGAGTCTCCAGAATCGGTGTGGCTTCTCCCGCCAGCGCTGCGGCCTTTCCGTCCAGTGCGCTGGCCGCAACTGCGACGGGGTCTTCCTTCGGACGCTTCATCAACTCGGCCAGCCGCGCGCGCAACTCTTTCGTCTGCTGGTAGCCATCAAAGTTTTTCTCGAGCAACGAGGAGATTTTCAGTTGCAGTTCCAGCGAACTCTGCAATTCGTTGCGCGCCGCCGCCACCCGCGGATCCATCTTGACTTCCAGCGCCTGGCGAAAAACTTCCTGCCCCGCTTTCAGCCGCACCTCATACCTCCCCGGCAGCACCAACGGCCCCTGCGGTGGCAGCGGCGTGGACCCCACAATCGCGGCGATCGGATAGTTGTACGGAGACTGCGGGTGCATGGCGCGCGGATCGGCGTAGCGCAGATTCCAGACAAAGCGGTGCATTCCCGCTTCTTTCGAAAGCGGTTGCGGATGCGCGATCCAATATTCTGCGACGTAAGGAACTTCTTCCGGCTCCTTCGGCGGCGGTGCGCTGGAATAACTCCGCACCAGCCTCCCATCGGCGTCGCGGATTTCCAGTTGAATGTCCGTCGCCGGTTTTGCCGGCAGAAAATAGTTCAGCACTGCCCCATCCGGCGGATTTTTTCCCGCGGGGACCTCGGGAGGCAGCGGCGTGTCCTGATTCTCGTCGCGGCGCACTCGAATCGCCGTTCGTGGCGTAAAGAGACGCGCTCCGGCCGCCGCGCTCCGGCCATCCAGTTGCCGCAGCGGCGTAACGTCGTCCAGAATCCAGAACGCTCGGCCATAGGTCGCCGCGATCAAATCGTCCTGCTCGATGGCCAGATCATGAATCGCCACCACCGGCATATTCAGCCGTAGCGATTCCCAGTGCTCCCCGTCATCGAAAGAAACGTAGACGCCCATCTCCGTCCCCGCGTACAACAGTCCCTTGCGCACCGGATCTTCCCGCACCGTTCGAACGAAATCGCTCCCGCGGATCCCACGTACTGTCTCTTGCCACGTTTGCCCAAAATCACGTGTCCGGAAAATGTGCGGATGCAAATCGTCATGATTGTTGCGATTCACGGCGGCGTACGCCGTTCCCGCATCGAAATGCGATGCTTCCACGATACTGACCGTGCTCCACTCGGACACGTGGGGCGGGGTGACGTCTTGCCAGCTCTTGCCCCCATCCTTCGTCAATTGAATGTTTCCGTCGTCGGTTCCAACCCAGATCACTCCTTCTTTCACCTCGGAAGGAGCGATCGTCAGGATCGTCCCTCGCGCCTGCTTCGAATCCTTCTCATCCG
>QHZB01000051.1 GCA_003224525.1 Acidobacteriota bacterium
CGTTCAGGCACAGCGAGGCCTTTTCCTTTCAGATAGCGACGGAGAATCAGGAAGAGACGGACCGTTACTGGAACGCGATCGTCGGCAATGGCGGCACGGAAAGCCAGTGCGGTTGGTGCAAGGACCGCTGGGGCCTCTCCTGGCAGATCACCCCGCGCGCGCTAACCGATGCGCTTGCGGCTAGTGGCGGTGAGGCAAAGCGTGCCTTCGAGGCGATGATGCCGATGAAGAAGATCGACATCGCCGCCATCGAGGCAGCGCGGCGAGGCTGACGTGAACACGCCGACACGGCCCTATTCGTCTGGATCACGGGCAAACTCGCCCGATACGACGCAATCGGGAGTGATCGCGAGAGACAACTCTGAGTTGAGCCAAGCGATTCAGAGAACCGCCAGGTCGAGCTCGCGAAGGCGCGCAGGCTCGGCGATGATATCAGCCTGAACAATCTTTCCATTGGCGATCGTGAATCGGAGTACTCTGGAAAGCCTGCCATCTGACGCAAATACAATTCCGACTGAGCCGTCAACCAAGGCAGCCTGGGCGAACCTGGTCATTTGCGAGAAGGCGATCGCGCCCTGTGCCCAGTTACGCGCGCCTCGTATCTCCCTCGGTGCTCCTGGACGGCCAGCCGTCTCGTCGATATGCACCAGTACGTCGGGATCGAGCACTGCGACAAGCCCTTCGAAGTCCCCGCTTCGCAGCGCCGTGAGAAACGCGTCGACCACCTTTCTTTGTTCGGAAAGATTGGCACTCGCGTACGATTCTTTGGCTTGAACCCGACGTCGCGCGCGGCTGGCAAGCTGCCGCGCAGCTTCCGGCGTTCGATCGAGGATCACAGCAATCTCTTCGAACGGGACCGCGAATACGTCGTGCAGCACGAAGGCCAGACGTTCGGCAGGGTTAAGACGGTCAAGTACCACGAGTAGTGCCACTCCCACCGAATCGGCAAGGAGGGCCTCTTGTTCAGGGTCGCGAGTACTCGGCTTGTTCGTGACCGAAGCCACCTGTGTTTCCAATGACTCCTCGGCACGGGCCGTTCGCGAACGCAGCATATCGAGGCAGACCCGCGCCGCGACCGTGGTCAACCAGCCGCTTAGGTTCTGAATGTTACCGGCATCAGAGCGGCTAAGCCGTAGCCAGGTCTCCTGGACAGCGTCGTCTGCTTCGTTGAGAGACCCAAGCATCCTGTAAGCCACCCCCCGCAAGTGACCACGGTTTTTCTCAAATTGCTGCGCGAACCAGGTCCCTTCGTCCATAGCCGGTGTCCCCATACGAATGACGAATCGAACGCCTGAAATGTGACAGGAACCGGCCTGTCACATTTCCCCAACCCGATCCGTCACTGTGCTGAAGAAGCAAATTCAGCTTTTTAGGAGGATAAACAATTATGCAATCGAGAATGAACAATCCGGCGATGGTCATTCCGGATGCAATGAAGGCGCTCCGCGACCTGTCATCGGCGGTGGGAAAGTGCGGAGTACCGAAATCGACTCTCGGACTTGTCGAGTTGCGTGCCAGTCAGATCAATGGCTGCGGCGTGTGTGTGGACATGCACGCTCGCCTAATGAGACAAGCAGGCGAAACAGACGAGCGTCTTTTTGCTGTTGCCGCGTGGCGCGATGCACCGTACTTCAGCGATGCCGAGCGCGCAGCGCTCGCTCTCACAGAAGCCGTGACGCGGCTCAGCGACCGCGCCGACGCGGTTCCGGACGAAATCTGGAGTGAGGCCGCAGGGCATTACAATGAACGGGCCCTCGCTGGACTGCTGCTGGCCATCGCGACGATCAACGTCTGGAATCGCCTCAATTCCAGCACTCGCCAGATTGCGGGCGAGTGGCTGAAGTCCACGGAAGCCCGGGAGTGGGTGGAGAAGAACCAAGCCGTAGCGCGTTGAGGTGGCGTCGAATCATTCGGCGGTCTCGGCGAGTCTAGGCGGTGAGATTCCGCGAATGTACTGACCAATGGGCCACGTCTTGCTGTCTCCAAAAGTCACGAATGCGTTAGAGATACTTATCATAGTGTAAAATCCAAATAGATACAGGGTGAATAGATGAAGTTGCCGTAGATTCGCGAGGCGGCGCTTCAATTTGTCGAGAGAGTTTTCTGCGCGGTTGGAGTCGTCGGAGTAAAGGGAAACGAACACATATAGGCAGAGAGAAAGCGTGTAGACGGCAACTCCGCAAATGTACAAGAGGAAACTTTTATTGGCCACGGAAAGGGAAAACCACACTGACCCAAGGTCGAGGTCCGCGATGAGCTTAAGCATCACTATTGATTAGACACCATCTCACGGACTTTCGTGCCTGATAACGCCGAAACCGAAACCGTACAAGTGGATTTTCACTTTTCCGATTACTTACCAGGCGCTGCAGATGTTGTGGTATTAGAATCCAGCTATGACCTCGGCAGTACACCGATGCAAGAGACGAGCGACTTCTATAGTGCTCGTCTCCCTTATAGTTCCGCTTCACGCCCAACAGCTTCTCCCATGGAAAGACCCGTCCCCTCACACCACGAGATTTGTGACTGTGGAAAAAGGTGTTCGCTTGGAGGTGCTTGACTGGGGCGGTTCTGGCAGGCCCCTGGTGCTGCTGGCAGGCGGTGGAGACACGGCACACATCTTTGACGATTTTGCGCCCAAACTAACGCCCAGCTTTCACGTCTACGGCATCACGCGGCGCGGCTTCGGGGAGTCGGGTTTTTCTTCTGCTGGATACGGAGCGGACCGCCTGGGCGATGATGTGCTCGCGGTGCTAGACGCTCTTGAGCTGGAGAAGCCCGTTCTCGTGGGGCATTCCCTGGGCGGAGAAGAGTTGAGTTCGGTGGCTACGCGATATCCGAGCCGCGTCGCTGGGCTGGTATACCTCGAAGCTGGGTATCCATACGCCTTTGATAACGGCACGGGAACCACAATGAAGGAGTTGCAAGATCTCAAGAACCTGGCGCCCAAAGCTCCGCCGCCAAGCGAATCCGATCCCGGTTTGGCCAGTTTTGCCGCACTGCAGCAGGCTTGCCTGCGAGCACTTGGATTCACCTATCCCGAAGGAGAGCTTCGACAGCAATTCACGACGACTTCGGACGGACGAGTTGGAAAGCAACGCGATTTCCCTGGTGAAGCGGTGATGCTCGAAGGCATGAAGAAGTACGCCAATATTCCCGTTCCCGCGCTCGTAATCTTTGCCATCCCGCACGCTCAAGCAAAGTGGGTGAATGACAGTACGGACCCCAAGGTGCGTGAGGCTGCAAAGGCTTTTTCCGCGGCGGACTTGGTTCTGACGACGAGGCAAGCGAAGGCATTTGAAGACGGCGCCCCAACGGCACACGTGGTCAGGCTGCCTGGTGCGGATCATTACGTGTACTTATCAAATGAGGCCGACGTGATGCGCGAAATGAAGTCCTTCTTCAGCACCCTTCGATAGCAAACTCATCTGGTAAACGCTAATCGGAGAAGTGAAGTCCGGGTATGGAACTTGTCCGCTAAGAAACCGCCCTGAACGTGACTCCGTCGATTCGCATCCACACGATCTCCGGGTTCTTTGGCCTGATTAACGCGCTATCGGAGAAGTGAACTCCTTCCAAAACCACATGTACGATTAGGCGACTACACAGGAGTTCTTCGGACACTCTGACCAATGCGGAAACCCACACCTACCTGTCGTGAAGATGGCTTATTGTCGAAAAAACGGAGCCAATGCCTTCCGCAACGACCCGTGGAAGTCTGCAATTCAGCCGGAGAAAACCGCGAAGCACGCGCCATCAACATACGTGGATTCCAGTTTCGCTGGTCCTCCGAATGGAATGTTGACGGAGCTAAGTCGCCAGCTCAGGAAAAGAAGTAATATTGCATTTGCCGCGAAGTACAAAATGACTCGTCAAAGCCCCTGTACTACACGTGGCCGTTGGCAGGAGACTTCTCCAACGAGGGGCTTCCTCCACATGAGACCGACCGGCTCTGTAGTTTAGACTGACTTCTGCATTCTCTACTCACCCGTCACCCGTTTCTCCACCTCTTCAGCCGTAGAAGGCAGAGCCGCAGTCAACTTCACCAGCTTGCCGTCTTTATCAACGTAGAACATGTCTTCGATCCGCACGCCCAGATTCTCTTCAGGAATGTAGAGGCCGGGCTCGATCGTGAACACCATGCCCGGACCGATCGGCACGGAGTAGTCTCCCGCATCGTGCACGTTCAATCCCACGTAGTGGCTGAGGCCGTGAATGAAATAGTCCCCCAGCGGCTTGCCGTGCAGGTCCTTGCCGTGCGAGTTGATGTAGTCGTAGGCAGTTTTGTACAGCGAGTTCGCGCCCTCTCGCCTCAAGGTCGACTTACCCGGCTGAAAAGCAGCGATCGCCACCTGCTGCGCGCCCAGCACAATGTCATAGATTTCTCGTTGCCGCGCGCTGAATTTGCCGCTGACCGGCAGCGTCCGTGTGATGTCGGTGGCATACATCGAGTACTCCCCACCCACATCGATTACCACCATATCGCCCGCCTTCATGGTGGCTGAATCCTCCGAGTAGTGCAGGACGGTTGAGTAGTACCCCGAGCCGACGATCG
>QHZB01000052.1 GCA_003224525.1 Acidobacteriota bacterium
CTGCCCGAGTCCTCTAGATTCGTGGCAAAGTGCGGCCTCACGCAGGGGCGGATAAAGGCTGGGCGGCATTCCCCGGATCCCGGATCCCGGCTTCGTCGTGGTCAACGCGCAGCACGAATTTGGCATCTCACCCCCAAAGTGCGCTGGCGCCACGGGCTCCCCCCGTTCGCGCAGGCAAGTTGGCTCCGGCACGGCCGGGGTCGTCAGAAAAGATGAAGGAGTCGAAATGAAGCGGTCTTGGGCAGCATTGGCTGCCGCTCAGGTGGCGATTTTTGCGGTAGCCGGCTGCAACGATTACGGCAACACGTTTCAGAACAATACGGGTGCCGCGTTGGCGTTTCTGTCCCCTTCGCAAATCAGCGCCGGCAACGCTGATTTTACGCTCACTCTCCAAGGCTCCGGCTTCGTTCTAAAGACAGTTGTGCAATGGAATGGCAAGCCTCTTGCCACGAAGGTCCCAACCGACAGTACGGGAGCTGCTCTCGGGAACACCGTCACCGCCACCGTCCCCGCGGCGCTCGTGGCAAAGCCCGGCGTGGCCACCATCATCACTCTCAATCCCGCCTCCGGCGCCGGAAATAACGGTCTCTCCAATCCCATCGCCTTCATCATCAATCCGCCGCGGAATCCGCTACCGAGCCTCACGACCATCAGTCCGAACACCTCTCCCGCCAGCACTTCGCCATCCGACACGCTCAGCATCACATTGACGGGTACGAACTTCCTCGCGAACCCAGATCCGGCGCAAGCCTCCCAGGTGAATTGGAGTATGGGCGGTACCCAAACAAAATTGGCTGTCGCGAGCATCACTTCGACACAAATTCAAGCGACCGTTATGGGAAACACGTTCGCGAACGCAGGCTCAACTAGCGCGACGGCCAGCGTGACTGTCTTTAATCCGCCGTCTCCTCCGCCGGCGGGCTGCATCACATCGTGCAATGGCGGCGGTGGTGGCGGCTCGAGTGCTCCCCTGACCTTTACGATTTGTGCCGCCGGACAATCCTCTTGCGCGCCGGCTGCGGCAGCAAAAGGCGCTGCTGCGGCAACGGAAACGGTTGCCGAAGAAACGCCGGCGCTGAGTCTCGACGGGCGTTTTGTTGCCTACACCGCGGTACAGAACCGTCGCGCCCAGGTCTTTCTGCGGGATACCTGCGAAGGCGCGGCGGCCGGTTGCCAATCGCATACAACTCTTCTCTCGGCGGCAGCCGATGGCACTCCGGCAAATGAAGAAAGCCACACGCCTTCGATGAGCTCCGATGGACGCTACGTGGCCTTCAGCTCGGCAGCGACGAATCTTGTGGAAAATGCGCCGCCCGGTCGCCAGGTTTATTTGCTCGATACTTGTGCTGGGGCCGGAGATTCCTGCAAGCCTTCTACACATTTAATCTCCACCGATGCGAACGGAGCATTGGTCGGGACGGAAAGCGTTCTGCCTTCCGTCAGCTCTTCGGGACGCTTCGTCGCGTTTCTGGCGATCACACCTAGCCATTCCTCGAATCAGGTTTCCTCTCCGTTGAAGACTCCCGCGAGCGGCACCAATAGCGGCTACCGCCAGGTGTTCATCCGCGATACCTGTCTCGGGGCGACGAACTGCACGCCGAAGACGACCCGGATTTCGCTTCAGCCGGGTGATGGGACGGGCTCCGGCGAAAAGCCCGCCGCTCCGGCTTTGAGCAGTAATGCCGGGCACGTCGCCATCGCGGGCGGAAACGCCGCCACTCTCTTCACCCGTTCGGTTGCCGTTGATGATCGCGTCTTCCTGGCCATCGCGAACCAGCAGCATTAAACTTTACTCTTGAGTTCAGAAGTGTGCGCACCGGTAATTCCGTCGCAACCTGAACGCTAACGTGAACGCACCTTTGCTCGGCACAACGAGCGATTCGAAAGCAGGCATTACAAGCACAAAGATGAACGCGGTGCGGCTCGGAAATGTCCTGGGTTCGCAGGGAAGTGTTGGCCCGCTGTTTCAGCAGCAAATTCAGCGAGGCGGACCCGTGACGGTGACGCACGCGGAGGCCAGCAGATATTTCCTGATGCTGAGCGAAACCGTCGAGCTGATCATGGCTGCTGCGGCCTTGGACGATTCCGGAAGCATTTTCATTCCCAAGATGTGCGAACCAGTTATATGCGGACGAGGCGCTGCAACCATCGAGCGACGAGCGGCTCTACCGCGCGATTGGTGCGAAGTGTAACGCGGAAGTTCTGCATGCTTCGCTGCAAAATATTTCGGAAAGTGTCCGGGAGCGAAACCTCGCCGCACTGATTGGCGCGCTCTCGAAGCTCGTTCCGAAATACCAGCCGAGCGAAACGCTCCTCGCACGGACTTCAGGATTCAGTTGAAGCGCACTTTGATGTCCGGCCTCTTTTCCAGATGCACGGAATCGATGAAGCGCACTTGCCGGTCGTCCAGCGTTAAAATCATGGAACTTGTTCGCACGCCTTCCCCGAAAAACCGCACACCCTTCAGCAGGTTCCCGTCCGTCACGCCGGTGCAAGCGAAAATCATTTTCTTGCCCGGCGCCAGATCTTCGGTGTCGTAAACGCGCTTCGGATCCTTCACGCCCATTTTTGCCAAGCGTTCCGCGTGCTCCGGCTTGCTGACCACCAGCCGCGCAAGAATCTGTCCGTTCAAGCAGCGCAGCGCCGCGGCCGTCAACACGCCTTCCGGCGCGCCGCCCGTGCCCATCACTGCGTGCACGCCCGTCCCGATCACCGCGGCGGAAATTCCGGCAGAGAGGTCGCCATCGCCAATCAGCCGGATCCGCGCGCCGGCGGTGCGTATCTCTTCAATGAGCTTTTCGTGCCGTGGCCGGTCCAGTACGATCACCACGAGATCATCCACGTCCCGGTCCAGCCGCTTGGCAATGGACTTCAGGTTGTCGGCCACCGGCGCATCCAGGTCCACCGCGCCCTTGCACGACGGCCCTACTACTAGTTTTTCCATATACAGGTCGGGCGCGTGCAGCAATCCGCCTCGTTCGCTCGCCGCCAGCACCGCGATCGAGTTCGCCGCGCCCGTCGCGCAAAGGTTCGTTCCTTCCAGCGGATCCACGGCGATGTCCACTTGCGGAAACAATGCTTTCGGAGCGTGCGTCGCCAGTCCTACTTTTTCGCCGATGTACAGCATCGGCGCCTCATCCCGCTCGCCTTCACCAATCACAATCGTTCCGTCAATCTCCACCGAGTCCATGGTCTTGCGCATCGCTTCCACGGCCACTTCATCGGCGTGGTGCCGGTCGCCGAATCCCATCGTGCGCGCCGCCGCAATCGCCGCGTTTTCCACCACGCGCAAAAAATCCAGGCTCAGTTGTTCTTCCATCCATTCCTCTCCTCAATTCCCTATACCGCCGGCGGCCAATCATAGGCCAATTGGCCTCATATCGTCGACATTCGCGACGTTTGGGTTGCGCCCCCGCCGAAAACAGTCTATAAAATCACCCGCGATCGCATCGCCCTGAGGTGTTCCATGACGCGCTGCTTGCTCGGCGTTTCTCTCTCCCTGTGTTTGTTTGTGGCCACCAGCTCCGCCCAGTCCAGCCCATGTTCCCTACCACCGAACCCTTCTTCAGCACCGAACTCGTGGACCATCTCCCTCTCAGCTCTTGCGTTCCCGCGCCCGACGCCGCCCTCCATCACATCGTGGGAGTCCCCGACGTTCTCGATTACACCAAGGACATCAACGCCTATCTCCGTCTCCTCGCCAGCAAAAGTCCCCGCGTCAAAGTTTGGAGCATCGGCACGTCCGAAGAGGGCCGCGAGATGCTCGTCGTAGCCGTTTCCGACGAAGCCAATCTCCGGAAACTGGACCGCTACAAGGAAATCACCGCTCGTCTCGCCGATCCGCGCGGCCTCAGCGATGCCGATGCGCAAAAGCTTATCGCCGAAGGCAAGCCCATCTACTGGGCGGACGGCAGCATCCACTCCCCAGAAACCGGCTCCCCGGAAATGCTCATGGAA
>QHZB01000053.1 GCA_003224525.1 Acidobacteriota bacterium
GGCCTACTCGCTACGAAAGGAGGATTCTGAGGATTCTACACCTGACGATGAATAGGAGCGTTAATGGACTGCGAGACGCTTGGACTCAAGAGATGGACGTGTAGTCGCCTCTGCCCCTCACGGTCCGGAAACGGGATTCGAGGATTGCGACCTGTAAAGCTGTTGGAAATGATTGTTTGACAAGGAGAACCTGATCAAACCGTGCATCCCATTGCACGTAGCCTACGAGGTTGGAGCGGCCAGGCAACAAACCGTTCGAAGCCCTCGGACAATGTACCCACACGTGCAAAAGTGGCACCGAAACCGTGAGGCCAGGTCGGCTGATTCTCTCGATCGACGAGGTATGTTTCACAGACTGCCACCTTTCAGACCGCCCTTTCAGCCCCCCTTGATTTGCAGAGTCTCGATCGCTATGTTAAGTACGCTTACTAAGACAGCTTTATGAATGGTTCGGACTCGCTTCAAGGCGCACTTCCTCTGCTGGTTCTCAAGATTCTCTCTCGCCGCTGCACGGATATGTCATCACGACCCGAATCGAAGAGATATCAGAGGAAGTGCTGAGTGTCGAGGAAGGATCGCTCTATCCGGCGCTGCACCGCATGGAAGAATCCGGTTGGGTTTCCGCGAAGTGGATGATCACCGAGAACAAACGCCGCGCGCGGGTTTACGAAATAACTGCGGCCGGCCGCAAGCAATTGAAGGAAATCGAAGGACGCTGGCGAGCCGTCACGGCGGCGGTCGGCCAGGTTTTGCAAAGAGCCTAGGAGGAGATTCTGGAGGAGCCATGTCCTGGTTTTCGCGTCTCGCTAATCTATTTCGCAGTGACCGCCTGAACCATGACCTCGAAAATGAGATTCGCTTCCACTTGGACAGTCGCGCCGCTGAGTTTAGGCGACGTGGCATGACTCCGGCGGAGGCGGCCCGCGCGGCACGGAGACGACTGGGGAATGAATCGCTGGCCCGCGAGAAGAGCCGCGATGTGAAACTACTGCCTTGGCTCGATTCCATTGTGCGCGACACGCGATACGGATCCCGCATGTTGTGCAAAAGTCCCATAGTTACGGCAGCGGCCATCCTTTCGCTCGCCCTGGCCATCGGCGCATGCACCGCTGCGTATTCAATGATCGATGCCCTGATCCTCCGGCCCCTGCCGGTGCGAGATCCGGAAGGGCTGGTGTACCTGACTTATCCTTCGGACCGTCCGGGCGCCCCGGAGGGCGACTCCTTCAACTATCCGCTGTTCGAACGCCTTCGCGACGCTTCTCGCGAGAAGGTTGAGTTGTTCGGCGTGAGCTGGCCGCGTCCTCGCGACGTGACATTGGGAAATTCGACGGAGAAGATCCGCGTGCAATTCGTGTCTGGCGACGCCCTCGCCATCCTCGGCGTCAAGCCGGCACTCGGACGGTTGCTCAACGCCGAGGACGACCGGTACCCGGGCGAGAGCTCCGTGGCCGTGGTCAGCTATGAGTTTTGGATGCGCAAGGGCGGCCATCCCGACATTCTTAGCCAGCTGCTCGATTATATCGAACCGTCGTCGACGACGCGAACCAAGAACACCAAACGTCGTCTGCAAATCGTCGGCGTGGTCCAACGCGGATTCACCGGCGTCGAACCGGGAGTTAAGGTCGATGCTTGGATTCCCAACATGATGTTCAGTCCCGAAGCCTTCACGATCGCTGACTGGGAATGGCTTCGAATCTTGGGACGTCCCAAATCGCATGTTACACGCGAACAGGCCCAACACCTGATGCAGCAGACGCTCCTGGATTATCGTCACGATCATCCACGCGACTTTCGCAAACAAATCAACGTCCGATCCGCGGCCAACGGCCCTTCGGTGATACGCAAGGCCTTCGAACGGCCACTATGGATCCTGGCGATTGTCACCGGCCTGGTGCTGCTGATCGCCGGATCGAACGTGGCCAACCTCCTGGTGGCGCGCTCCGCGGCGAGGGAGCGGGAGATGGCCTTGCGCCTCTCGATCGGAGCCGGAAGCCGCCGCCTGGTGCAACAGCTGTTGATTGAGAGCGGACTGCTGGCGGGCATGGCCTGCCTCCTTGGGATAGGATTCGCGCACGCAGTGGGACCGGCTGTGGTCAGCAGGTTGTTGCCGACGGGGGAATCCGCGTATCTAGATCTGGGCTTGAATTGGAGGGCGCTCGGCTTGCTCGCATTGATCGGCGCTTCGGCGACGGCTCTCGTCGGATTGATTCCGGCATTCCGCTCGTCGTCTGTTTCTCCCGGCGATGTGCTTAAGGCGGGAAGCAACCGTCATTCCACGAGGCGTGGTCTGCTGCGGCCCCTGGTCGCCGCACAGGTGGCGTTCAGCGTTACCGTATTGTTCACCGGCGGCCTGCTGCTGCTCTCGTTTCAGAAGCTGAGCACTTTGGATCTTGGATTCTTCCGGTCCGGTATCGTGTTCTTCGACCTCGATGGCCTGGGCGAACGCGGTCAGCCCGCCGCGCTGCAACTGTTGGATCGCGTACGGCAGTTCCCCGAAGTTCAGGCTGCGGCTTATTCCGCGTGGGCTCTCTTGAATGACAACCAGTGGATCTCCAAGGTCAAGATTCCCGGCCGCACGGATTCCGGCCAGACGTACCAACTCGGCGTTTCACCCGGCTTTTTCGACACGATGGGAATTCGTTTGCTGGAAGGACGCGACTTCGCTAGGCATGATTTGGGCCCTAATGCGTCCGCCGTGGTGGTGAATGAAGCGTTCGCCCGGAGCTTTTTTCCGGGCCAGAGTGTCGTCGGCAAACAGTTTGATCGCGACGGAGACTTGCTGGAGATCGTCGGCCTGGTTCGTGATGCGAAGTACGACGAGATCCGCGAGACACCGTCGCCGACCATCTACGTGCCTCTGCGAGGACAGGGAGACGCTGTCCTAACCGTCCGGGCTGCCGATGCCGGGCGAATCGCACCGTTGTTACGTCAAGAAATCCTCCGCGCGGACCCTTCCGTAAAAGTAAGTCGTGTGACGTTGCAGACCACACTGATCGACAACTTGTTGGTCCGGGATCGCCTGCTGGCGATGTTGTCCGGCTTCTTTGGTATGGTGGCCCTCCTGCTGGTGGCCATCGGCTCGTACGGCGTGCTCAGTTATTCTGTCGTGCAACGCACGAGGGAGATCGGCATTCGCATGGCACTGGGTGCACGGGCGTTCCAGGTGATCCGATTGGTGATCTCGGAGATTGCTGTAACCGTTGCGCTAGGGGTTGTTGCGGGCTTGGCGGGTGGATTTGTTTTAGGGCATTACGTTACCAGCCTGTTGTTTGAGGTGAAGCCAGGTCACGCAGCGACGGTGGTCTTTCCGCTGCTCGGTTTGATGTTGGTATGCTTGTTCGCCGCGCTACCACCGACATTGCGTGCTTCGCGACTGAATCCAGTGGTTGCGTTGCGACAGGAGTAGAGTGCAAAGAACCCACACACGGGCGGGGCTGACACGGGCGTCTCCCTTGCAGTGGTTACCCGAGTTTGAAATACGCCGCGCCGATCATTCCGAGAATTCACTTCTCCGTATGGCAGCCCACGCTAGCCTGGCTGATAAATGGCGTACTAGTACATATGGTTTTGGAAGGCGTTCGCTTGGCCAGTTTTCGGCGTGAATCGGGATTGGTCCTAAAGAACGACAGGTGCTGGTGGTTGCAGCCAACCTGGCTCAACGCACA
>QHZB01000054.1 GCA_003224525.1 Acidobacteriota bacterium
AAGTTTCAACATCGCGCCATTGTCGATCCACTTGCTGCTGGCCAGGACATCCTTTCCAGCAAACACGGCAACACCCAAGTGCCCAAGCTTCTTGGGTCCCTAGCGCGGTACATTTATACGGGCGATGAAGCGGATTACAGAGCTGCGACATTTTTCTGGGACCAGGTTGCGCTGCACCATAGCTTTGCCACCGGAGGCCACGGCAAGAACGAGTATTTCGGTCCGCCAGACAAGTTGAATGACATGATTGACGGACGCACCGCCGAAACCTGCGACGTCTACAACATGATCAAGATGGCGCGCGATTTGTTCTCCGTCGAACCCGACATACGCTACGCGGACTTCCACGAGCGCGCCTTGTTCAATCACATTTTGGCTTCCCAGGATCCAGACGACGGCCGTGTCTGCTACATGGTGCCGGTTGGCCGGGGCGTCCAGCACGAATACCAAGACAAGTACGAAGATTTCACCTGCTGTGTTGGTTCCGGCATGGAGAGTCATGCCCTGCACGCGTACGGAATCTATTACGAATCTGGAGACAAGCTTTGGGTAAGCCTGTATGCTCCCTCGACTGCGAACTGGCAATCGGCAGGCGTGAAACTGAAAATGAGCACGGACTTCCCTGCTGGCCAATCCGCTTCTCTGCAGATCACTTCTGATACGCCAAGGAAATTTACGTTGGCGTTGCGGCGGCCCTACTGGGCAGGCACAGGCTTTAGCGTGAAGGTAAACGGCGAATTGCTGACGAATCTCCCGAAAGCAGATTCGTATGTCGAAATCAATCGCACTTGGAAAAAAGAGGACAAAGTGGAGTTGGTGCTGCCGAAAACACTCCGAACGGAACCCCTGCCCGACAATCCGAATCGCCTTGCTCTGATGTGGGGCCCGCTGGTTCTGGCCGGAGATCTAGGACAAGAGAGAAAACGAGGCCCGGACAGAAACGCGGAGCCACAAGCACCTGTGTTGGTCGCTGCAGCGCAGCCAGTGGAAAATTGGTTGAAACCCGTCACAGGCAAACCCGGGATGTTTCGCACATCAGGAGTGGGATTGACCACGGATATCGATTTTCTCCCCTTTTATCAATTGCCAAGGCGTAGATACGCTATTTACTGGGACATGTTCACCCCGCAGGAATGGAAGAAACAATCCGCGGCCTACGCTGCTGAAGAAGAAAGAAAAGAGAAACTGGAAGCGTCAACCGTGGCCTTTGCGCAACCCGGCCAAATGCAGACGGAACGCGATTTCAACCAGCAGGGAGAAGACACCTCCCCGGTCCAAATCCAGGGGCACTATGGACGACGCGGGACGAAGTGGTTCTCTTTTGACCTTCCCATCGATACCGCCCATCCAGTAACTTTGATCGTAACTTACAGCAATGAGGCGCGCCGGAATGGGGCCTTCGACATTCTCGTGGACGGAACGAAAGTGGGGCAACAAGCCACGGAACGGCGCAGCCCGGAACAGGACATTCGCTTCTTTGGCGTTGAATACTCTCTGCCGCCCCCGTTGGTTGAGGGAAAGCAGAAAGTGACAGTACGCTTCGAAGCTGCCGAAGGAAACGACATTTCAGGTGTATTCGGCATTCGAATGATCCGCGCTGACGCTGCGCGGTAAAGATTCCAGGGCACGAGGCCCTCCCGTCTTGCGACCCAAACATGATTCGATGAAGGATCGCCTGATGTCCTGCACCCCTTCCCTTCGGCACTTCGGTGGACCGACGGATTTCGCGTGCGGACTGGAAAACCGCTGGTCACCGCGGATCCTACTATCATTGATCACTTGTGAATTCCTACTCCCGCTGCCGGAAGGGCGGGAGCACTTACAAATCCAGTAATGTAGTGCAGACTCAGCCGTCGTCTAAACTAGGAAGGGTTTCCATTTGGGACAGGCAGGTCCGTTCAACTCAGCTGAAGTCGCCAACAACCTCGAATCGACTCTCGTTCCGCGTGTGGATGACGACAGTGTCATTGCGAGGACCGCGAAGATTCGCAGCCTGGCCGTTGACTCTGACTTCCACTAATTTGTTCTGTGCGGGCAGCCGCAGCTTCACGTGCACCTCTTTGGGCGACCCAGAGCGGGCTAGCTCGACGGAAGCAGCGATGCTTTTCGCCGCAGGCATGGCCACCAGTTTGAAACTAATTCTGCCCCAGCGCGTCGGAGCTCGATTGATTCGAATTTCCTTCCCGCTGGCAACCCAGTCACGCGGAACGCCCTTTGCCAAGTACAGCTTCTCTTCATCGGAATCTTCGAGAACCAGCATCCAGCGAATCAACAGCGGAATGGTTTGCTGCGCGGGAATGCAAAACAACGCGTTGTCTCCATCAATGCCAGCTACTTCCCCCGCAGTCCAACTCCCGCGAGTGTGGTCGTGGTACCGGTGCGAGTAGAGGAACAGTAGGTATTCTTCAACGCGATCCAGCCGCAGCAACATCTGCGCGTAGCCGTATGAAATGAAACCTAGAATATCGCGGCCCTCAGGATGTGGCCGTTCTACGTTGGCAACAACTCCGAGCGTCGTAGCGCCGTACGCACGCATGCAGTCGATCACTATGTTGGCCAGCTTGGCGGGCAGCACATCGGCCTGCAGCAGCTCGGCATAGGCGCGGTGCGCCCACTGTTGTGGGCTCGGATTCTCTTTCTGCATCGATTCCCAAAACGTCATCGTGGTTCCAGGGAGCGGTCCTATGTAGGGCGGCTGAATGTCGCTTCGTACGTTCTTTTCCATGCTCGCCACAAGCACGTCCTGAAGTACCTTGCTGCGCTCCAGCCATTCGACGGCGATCTTTTCTATCGCCTGTGAGGGCTTCGATCGATTAATCTCGCTCCACACTCGAGCGATATCCCTGAGCCCCCTCGCAGAATATGCGTTGTTCGCGAAGTAGGGCAGCCACCAGGTCATGGGTTTCGGGGCCAGGCAAGAATCCGATTCGCTCCAGCCGTGGATCAATCCGTAGCCGGAATCGTCCGGCGGCAAGCGCAGGCTTTCCTCGTGAAGTTCCACAAGCAAAGCCGCCGTCGCTTCGATCTTGTCCCGATGGCGCAGCAACAAGCCGCTGTCTCCCGTATAGTTGAAGTATCGCGCGAGGAGCGAAAGCGTCATGCCGAACTGCGCTATTTCGGGCCCACGCATGTTGTTCACACCCTTGGCGTCCACGAAATCCGTGAAGAAGTTGTCGATCACCGCTCGTGCCATCTCGAAGCGGCCCCATTCGAGATTCGCGTAAACACTCATCGTGAAGATGTCCTGGAACCCGTCGTACTCCGAGCCGTAGTAATCGCGGTCTATGGCCCCATATTTCGGATACACGCCGCCAGGCCGCACCATAAGCTCTTTGGCAAACGCATGTTTAGACATGTCGATCCAGTCATTCTCGGGAACGGAAGCCGCCGAGAAGTCGCTCAGCAACTTCTCCCAGTAGCCGGTAAACGCAGCGAGCGCGCGGTAGAACTGTTCCGGGTTGGGGTCCGTACGCCGCGGAGGGAACCCCGGGTAGCTGTGGCCGTAAACGACTTTTGTGATCTTGCCGTTCTCAACACGCGCGGTGCGATGCCACGTCTGGACGATGAACTTGTCGCGCGCCTGCACGTCACCGAACACCACGACTTCGTCGTAGGCCGTTTCGGAAAGTGCCACATCGAATCGTTTTCGGGCCGCTTGGTTCGTGAGTTCGGGGAAGTTCTGCACCGGATGGTAGGTTCTCGTGCCGCCCGCTGGGAACACCGGCATGGTATCAAAACATTCTTTCGTTCCTACAATCGTGTCCCAGGGTAGCCTCCAACCCGATCGCTCCGGCGAGGACGATCCGAGAGGCGGAGCAGCTGACCTCACCTTCACCCGATCGGGATCACCACCACTTGCAAGAAGGCGCTCTGCCAGAAGATCCGCACCCGTTGTACCGATGTCCTTCAAGTCCAATCCAAGATAGGCTGGCTCGGCTTCTGGGAAGGAAGCCTCCGCGCTCTTCCTCAGAACGCGCGCCTCATCCCTTGCAGACACAAAGGTGATCGTTCCCTCGCGAGTGCGCAGGTCTTCGTATACCTTCCATATCGTCGCATCGATTTTGAATTCAGAAATCTCGGTGTGACCTTCGATATCCAGGCCGGCTCCGGAAGTCGCGCTGGCCTCGAAGGCTGCGCCGAGATCCGTCGTCTCTCCTGAATACTCGCTAGGTTTGACACTGTCCGGCAAACAGCGCGTGGCCGCAGCCACGGCGGCCAGATCCTTCAAGAATTTTCGCCGCTCCATGTACCTTTCCTTCCGGCTTTCATCACTGGTGAATCGTTTACAATTGGCAGCGGGCGTTGCCCTTGCCGTGATGCTCCCGGGGTGCAGCTACACGCACGGCTTGATAAATTCCTTCAGGTACTCGCCGGCGTCCGTTATATGTTTCCACAGAGCCGCAGCGGCTAAATCGGGGTCCTTCGCCTTGCAGACATCGAGAAGCTCGCGGTGCGCCTGGCCGGCGCGGTGCAAGTTACGCGTGAAGACCAAGTGGAGACGGGTGTAGCGGTCGCAGTTGATGTTGAGTTTCTTCAAGAACGACAGCATGACCGGACGATTGGCGGGCTCATAAAGTGCGGAATGGAAACTCCAGTTCCAGCGGCCCCAAGACTTCACATCCGAATCATTCTCTAGAGATTGTTCGTACTGACTAAGGATGTCAGCAGCGCGCTGGAAATCTTCTTCCTTCATGTTTGCGATCGCACAGCGCAGCATGTAGCACTCCAGGACCGCGCGCGTTTCAAACAACTGCATGATCTCGTCAGGAGAAAGAGCCGAAACAACAGCGCCTCGATTTGGGACTATGGTGATGAGACCTTCAGCCGCCAGATGGCTGAGAGCTTCACGGACCGGAATACGACTGGTCTGAAATTCAGCGGCAATGGCGTCCTGCCGAAGTTGTTCGCCTTCGCGCAATTCGCCGCTGAGGATTTTCTCTGTGAGCCTTTCGACAACAGCAGCAGAAAGGGATTGCCGAGGGATCGGTGCCGACTGTTTTGGTGTGACTGTCTCCATGATCAGGCCGAAATCTCTAAACATCGTGAAACTGGCAACTTCGCTTCACAAATACCAACTTTGAAAACAATCAAGAAACGGGATTCAGATTATTAAACCTATGCATAATTTACAACTGAACTTACCATCAACCACTCTCAAAATCCCCGACGACTCTCTATTTTTCAGCGCGCCGGATAATGCAAAACCCAAATAGCCCTTACAACGGCCGACACTGCCCGTAAGCCTGATAAGTCTAGAAACCACGCGGAATTAAGCGAACGGGCCCGTCACCCCAAGAGAACGCTCACCATGGTGTTGACGTTTCATCATGCATACAATATACATAATCCGAACTGCGCGCAAACTCTATTTCACCTCGCGCTAACTGCCGCCGTTGCTGACTCTTGGGGACGGCCAGTTCAAGGAGGGGCAGAAAAATGTGTATTCTCGGCTCTTGGCGACAAGCTGGAATAATTGCTTTGGGACTATGGACGGGGGGCTTGTCCGCATATGCCCAGCAACCACCCGCTCCACCTAAAGACGAAGAAAGTTTTCGATTTAGATTTGTTGGGCCACGAACTGGGAATCGAATCGCCGCCGCGGTTGGAGTCCCCGGGGACCCAAGCACCTATTATGCGGGCGCCGCATCCGGCGGTGTGTGGAAGTCCACGGATGGCGGGAACGGTTGGGAGCCAATTTTTGATAAACAGTCGGCCGCCGCAATTGGATCGATTGCAGTCGCTCCTTCCGATCCAAGCGTAATATGGGTGGGCACTGGGGAGGCCTGGGCCATCCGCGATAGCGATGTCATGGGTAATGGTGTGTATGTCTCTCTCGATGCCGGGAAAATATGGACGCACGCTGGACTCGATGACACAGGAAGGATCGGACGCATCCTTATTGACCCAAAGAATCCGGACATCGTGTTCGTTTGCGCGCTTGGCCGCGCGACCGGGCCACAGCAGGAGCGCGGCGTCTACCGCACGAATGACAGAGGCCAACATTGGGAGCGCGTACTATTCGCCGACGAGAACACCGGCTGCTCCGGCTTGACGATGGACACTCATAATCCGCGAGTTCTATTCGCCGGAATGTGGCATGTGGAAATGCATACCTGGGGAGAATTCAGTGGAGGACCGGGAAGTGCAATTTATGTTTCGCGGGACGGCGGCACGAAATGGACGAAATTGGAAGCCCATGGGCTGCCGAAACCGCCACTCGGAAAAATCGACGTTGCAGTCGCCCCCACGAATTCTCAGCGCGTTTTCGCATTAATTCAGACGAAGGATCAGGGGTCTGTCTGGAGATCCGACGATGGTGGCGAGAATTGGCAGATTGTCAATTATCAGCGCCCGCTGATCGGACGCGCCGGATACTACATTCGAATCGCCGTTTCGAGTGGAAGCGACAATGAGGTATTTGTGGCGAATAGCAGTTTTTACCGTTCGCTTGACGGGGGAGAAGTTTTTCAGGAAGTTCCCTGGGGAGGAGACACTCACGATATCTGGATTGATCCGCTCAATCCAGACCGCTTTGTCATTACTGACGATGGGGGAATGCACATTACTACAGTGCACGGGCGCGGATTCCACCGTGTCACTTTGCCCATTGGTCAGATGTATCACGTCGCGGTGGACGAGCAGGTGCCTTACTACGTTTACAGCAATATGCAAGACGGACCGAACATGCGCGGTCTCAATACAACATCGAGTGAAGTTGGCGAATACAGATGGGACCGCAGAATGGGCGGTTGCGAATCAGGTTTCACGCTTCCTGATCCCTCAGACCCGAACATCGTTTGGTCCAGTTGTTATGCCAACGAGGTTACACGTTGGGATGCGAGGACCAGAACCGCGCGGTCCGTGAGTCCCTGGATTCACACATTGGATTCGCCTCCCAACGAACTGAAGTATCGTTGCCATTGGACTCCGCCGCTGGCGATCGATCCTTTCGATCACAATACGGTCTATTACGGATGCCAGGTCATCTTCAAAACGAACAATGGAGGGCAGAGCTGGACGGTTATAAGTCCTGATCTTTCCACACAAGATCCGAGCCACATCGTTTCGTCCGGTGGAATCGTGGGCGACAATCTTGGACAATTTTATGGCGAGGTGGTTTTCGCGATCGCGCCGTCCAAGTTACAGCAGGGCTTGATTTGGGCCGGCACCAATGATGGACAGATTTGGTACACGAAAAATGGTGGCACAAATTGGACGAATGTCACCAAGAACATTAAGGGCTTGCCAGCTTGGGGCACGATGACAAGCATCGAGCCTTCCCATTTCGATCCTGGTTCCGCGTACGTCAGCGTCGATTTCCACCTGGTCGACAACCGGGATCCGTTCATCTACAAAACCACCGACTTTGGAAATACCTGGACACAGATCATAGGAGGCCTCCCCAAGCATCCTCTGGCGTACGTCCGGGTCATTGCAGAAGACCCCAGCGTAAGAGGTTTGCTGTTTGCGGGCACTGGCAACGCGATTTACTA
>QHZB01000055.1 GCA_003224525.1 Acidobacteriota bacterium
CTGATGGGTTCACCCTTTCAAGCGGGTGTCGGCCCCGTGGCCCTGACGTTTGTGCAATTCCCTGCTGTCGACCCGCCGGGCAGCCATTGAACGCCTAGCCTAACCCAATCAAATACATTCGTGCCCCAAATCGTTCATGATATTTTCATCCTTCGTTGTGGCTCTCCGAGAGCCATGGGTTACTCGTAACGCAAGGCCACGATGGGGTCGACCCTCATCGCGCGCCGCGTGGGGATGTAGCAGGCAAGAATCGATGTTGACGCGAGGACGATTGTCACGACAGTGAACGTCGCTGGGTCGGCTGGGCGCACGCCGTAAAGCAGATCCGTCATCATTCGCGTCAGAGCCAATGCTACTGCCGTTCCCGCGCCAATCCCAAAAAGGGCCAGCCGCGCGCCAGTGCCTACTACCAGCCGCAGCACGCTGCCTTGGTCGGCGCCCAACGCCAGGCGCAAACCAATTTCTCGTGTCCGCTGAGCAATGGAGTATGAAAGCACGCCGTAGATCCCCAAGGCCGATAGGACAAGTGCCAGACAAGCGAATGACGTCAGGAGCGCCATCACCATGCGTTGCTGCTTGATTGGTTCTAGCGCAATCTCCTCCATCGTGGAGACGTCCGCCACGGGCTGGTTCTTGTCAACACGATGGATTTCCTCCGTGATCGGGTGCACTAGACTCTCTGGCCTCACGGTCGCCGACGTGCGCACGACCAAGTGTTTTGGCCCTTCCATTAACCACGGAAATTGTTGATACGGGATATACATCTCTGGGTTAAAGCCGCCATCAGGTCCTTGACTCAGGACATCGCCAGCGACTCCTACGACTGTGCGCCAAGGGCCTTGGCCTCCGATCCGCAACTGCTTCCCTAATGGATTTTGGCCCGGCCAGTAAGATCGAACTAGCTCTTCATTCACGATCACGACTCTTTCGCCACTCTGCGTATCGTGTTCGTTGAAACTGCGGCCTCGACGCAAGGGAATTTCCATGGCGCGAAAATAATGTGGGCCGATAACAACATAATTGGCCGCGGGCACTTGCCCCGCCGGAGGATTGGGATCGTCCAGGATGGTGAAGAATTGCCCATCCCACCCGTTGATAGGCAGACCACGGGAGACGCTCGCTGCTTCAACACCCGGCAATGATTCCACATCGGAGACCACGTGTTCCCAGAATTGCGCTCGGACTTGTGGCTCCTTGTACCGCTCGCCCGAAAGCGGCACACGCAGCGTCAGGACATTCATCGGATTGAAGCCTACGTTTACGCGGCTCAGCCCCGCGAGAGTCCGCACCATAAGTCCAGCCCCAATCAACAGCACCATGGCAAGCGCAATCTCAGAGACAACGAGAGCACTTCGAAAGCGGCGGCTCCGGGGACTCTGCAGCGCGCTACGACCGGCTTCTTTGAGGGTTTCTGTGACATTCGGGCGGGCGTTCTGGAGCGCGGGCGCCAAACCAAAGAAGAAAGTGGTTGTTATCACTGCCACGAGGGCGAAAGCGAGAACCCGCACGTCCGTCGCACCGGCAGCTAAGCCCGGGGCGGACTTCACCAGGAATGGCGGAGCTAGCGCCACCAAGGCTTTGCATCCCAAAGAAGCCAGCAAAACTCCCAGAACTCCACCGGCGAGAGAAAGCACTAAGCTCTCGGTTAACAGTTGTCGAATAATGCGACTCTTGTCGGCACCCAACGCGTTTCTCACTGCGAACTCGTTCGCGCGGCCCGAGCCTCGTGCAAGCAATAGGTTGGCGATGTTGGCGCACGCAATAAGCAGAACAAAGATCACCGCCCCCATTAGAACGAAAAGGGCCACACGCGTATCCCCTGAAGCATTAGTGCGCAGGGTCATCAACTGGGCTCTCCACCCCTTCAGATCGTTATGCATTGGCTCGATGCGCTCCGACACGGTGTTCATCTGCGCCTCAGCCTGCTGCAGGCTAATACCAGGCTTCAGCCGGCCAATCCCGAAGTAGTCGTTCCATACGAGCGTGGGCGATAGCCCAATTCCGGACAACCACAACTCAGGAAGCGCGCCGAAGGGTGATGCATACAAGTGTGAAAAATTGGAGGGCACTACTCCAACGACAGTGTAGCTATCTCCGTTGACGTCAAAAGCACGCCCAATCACCTTTTCATCTGCGGCGAACCGTCGCTGCCACAACCCGTAACTAAGGATCGCGACGCGCGGCCCTTGCGGCCTATCCTCTTCAGCAGAAAACGTCCGACCGCGACTCGGAGCCACAGCCAGCAGTGGGAACAGGTTGCTGGAAATGACTTCACAGGGGTCTTCCTCGGCCTCACCGGCTCCGATCAGCACACAGGTCCGCTGTGTATACGCGGCGATGTCTTCAAAAGCTCCGCTTTGATCGCGCCAGGCGAGAATTTCTGCCGGCGAAATGGGATTCCGCGTCCAGCCGCGCGGAGGGTTTTTCTTCTCGATAAAAACGAGCCGGTCTGAATCCTTAAATGGAAGAGGCTTGAGCAGGACAGCGTAAACAGCGGAAAAAATCACTGTATTGGCGCCGATACCGAGCGCCAAGGTAAGCACCGCGACTGCCGTAAAGCCAGGGGACTTGCGCAGGGTCCGAACGCCAAAGCGCAGATCTCGCCAGCACGTCTCCAAAACGGATTCCCAGCCGCCAGAGCGAATGATTTCCTTACTAACTTCCAGGCTTCCCCGCTCCACCCGGACTGCGCGAAGGGCTTCTTTGCGGCTCATCCCGTCCTTCATCTTCTCTTCGGCGGCCATCTCCTGATATGCGCGAAGCTCCTCATCCAACTCCCGGTCGACCTGCTCCTTTCGGAGCAATGCTCGGAGGCCACGTGTGATGTTCCGCAATAAGGACATGAGTCGGTTCCTACTCGTAACGCAAGGCCACCATTGGATCGACGCTAGAAGCCCGGCTCGCGGGAAAGTAGCAGGCCATTAGCACAACACTTCCCAGCACTCCGGCGACACTGAGAAATATTGTCGGATCGTATGGTCCGACCTCAAATAACATGCTGCGCATGAATCGCACGAGTATGAATGCGGCCACTAGTCCCGCGCCGCCGCCAACTGCTGCCCATTTGATTCCGTAGCCCAGGAATGACTTCAGGATGCGTTGACGCGGTGCCCCAAGAGCCATCCGTACACCAATTTCGTGCCTGCTCTGCGCGACTGTGTACGCCAATACGCCATAAACTCCTACCGCAGCTAGGAGAAGCGCGATTCCCGCAAACACAGACAGGAGCACCGCGGGCAGTCGAGTCTGGGAGGTGGACGCAGAAACGATTTCTCTCAACGTCTGAAGTTTGTAAATCGGAAGGTCAGCGTCAAGATTGTTGAGCTCCCCACGGATTCCGCTCACGATTTGCTGAGGTTCAGAACTCGTGCGAACAACCAAAGCCATCGAACGAAGATCGGTCCACAACCCGAACGACTTTTCTGTGTGAAGGAAGTACAGTTCAGGCTTTGTTTCTTTACTCGAACCCTCGTTCTTGATGTCGCTCACAATCCCAACGACTGTGAGCCAAGGAGCATCTGGTTTGAGCCTCAGCCGCTTCCCGATAGCATCTTCTTCCGGCCAGATTTTGC
>QHZB01000353.1 GCA_003224525.1 Acidobacteriota bacterium
GATCTTCTAGCCCCAGTTCGACAACCCGGGCGCCAAGCGCCGGTCTGAGCGGGCCTCTGCCAATAATCTCGACTCGGAATGAGCGGCGGCGCTCGAGAAGGATGTGGCAGGCAGCGATCAAATCGCCGAGACCTTTCTTTTCGATCAACCTGGCTACCGTGAGGATCACTGGAGGGCCCTTCCGCCCTTCGCCAGACGCGCGAAACTGGTATTGGCTCAGGTCTGCCCCGTTGTAGATGCAATGTACTTTGCTTCTCGCTACCGGCTCGAGCAAACTCACAAGTTGGCGCCGGTTGTATTCGCTGATCGTTACGACGGCCTTGGCGTGCTTCATCTTGGAGCGCATAAGTGCCGGCTGCGCATCAAAGTTAATGTCTTTCGCATGCGCTGTGAAAGTATAAGGAATCCCTGTCAAATGGTGCGTCAGCATAGCCACACTTGCCGGAGCGCTGGCAAAGTGAGCGTGCAGATGGGCGACGGGTTGGCGAACCAAAAGGTCCGCCAGGTAACCGGCTTGCAATAGGTTCCGGAGACGGCTCCAGCGGGGCCGCAGCAGAGTCCAAAACAGAGTCCGCCAATAAGCCCTGGGCTGGCGCCATAGCGTCCGGAGGTTGCCCCGCAGGACTGGCTTCCAGCGGTGGCGCAGCGCGAGATAATGGATTTTGGCGCGAACTTGCCTGGCGTCGGCGTGCACCGGCTCGTCTTTGGGGTCCTTGAGCGAGAAGATGCGAAGCTGCAAGCCGCGCCGCTCAAGCGCCAGCACTTCGTTTAGCGCGAACGTCTGCGAGAGACTTGGCCAGGTGCTAACGATATAGGCATATCCGACGGTCGATCTGGCTTTGCACGGGATAGTAAGCTCTGGAGGCGAGGAGCTCTGCCAAGCGAGCGGCCGCGATTCTTCCTCCGTTAGTTTTAATCGTGGGGTCATATGATGGGCCGCCCTTCCATTGCAAGTCCTCCATCAGTTTTCCAGCCATCTTTTTAGGGGACAGGTCCCCGGGAAAGATCACCTCCGCGAGGCCGCGTTCGGCAAACAGGCGGGCCCGCATCTGTTGCTCGGCACTCGGGCCAGATCGCGGCACTACGAGCGACTTTTTTCTCAGCTGCAACACCTGACACAACGAGTTGTAGCCCGCCATGGTGACAACTACATCGGCCGCATTCAGGTAGCTGAGGCAATCTTCCACATGCGTCAGCACCCGTGCCTTCAGGCCTTTTGCCTCTTCGCGCAGCCGTTCACGCTGCTCGTTATCCATCAGCGGCCCGCTGATAAAAATCGTCTCCACGTCCGCGCGCGGCCCGAGCAGCCTCAGGGCCTTCATGCACGTCTGCATCATGGGATAGGCGTCAACCCCGCCGCCACCAGTGACCACAATCAGAGGGTGCTCGACTTGTAGCTCTTTGCGCATCTGCTCTTTGCTTTTGTAAGGCTCCTCCGTGCACACATATCCGCAGTAACGGACCATTGGGGCGAACTCTCCGTCGAGCCCGTAGTGGGAACTGGTGTCAAACACCTCCTGGCAGCCATAGATGAAAATTTCGTCATAGTATCTGCGAATTGCTTGGTAAGATTCTTCGCGTTCCCATAGCCTGCGTGTGACTTCTGGGCAATCCAGAATGTCTCTGATACCCAGGACGATTAGCGGTGGATCGTCGCTGCTTTTCAGCATTTCAAGCAAAGGGAGTAGTTCACCCCAGACTCCCACTGGCACGTGGTCCACGAGTAACAGCTGCGGATGAAACACGTGAGCCACTTGCTGAATAGTTGCGACGCGTAGCGTCTTGGTCCTCTCGAGCCCGATGCGCAAGCGCAACGGATGCCACACTCCAGTGTCGCGTTTGATGATGGAGGGGAGCTTGATGAAGTCCACGCCGTTGGGCAACCTGAAGACCGCTCCCGTGGGGCATCCAATCAACATCAAAACGCTGGACGTGGGGAGTTCATTGGCAAAGTGAGATGCGATCGTGGTGTTCCTTCTCAAGTGCCCGAGACCAAAGCCGTCATGAGAGTACGTCATGACGCATGTCGAATTGCCATCTGGCTTTAACTGACTCACTTAAGTTCTCCGTGGTGAACCGGGTGAAAAACCGGGCCACCTTCCCCTTGCAATCCACACCGGAGAGTCGGGCTAAACTCTCGCGCAATGCCACACGGACGAATCGTTGCACGCACTTAGAAACCGGCGTGATGGCTTACTCCTCGGCCGAAACTTGCTTAAGGGAGATCACCATCCTTTCTGCGAACCTCCCAAACATTACGCACGCGGTCCAGTTTGGTGAAAACACGTTCACGATCAATCCAGCCTTCACTGGAAAATTCCATAGGAAAATGCTTTAACCCGGCGGGTTAACACGCGGAGGGCATTGTTGATGGTCGTGAACGATATGCCGACTTTGATCTCGCTCTGAGCCGCCTTCACTTTTTCCAGGGTTTCTCGAACGGTGTGGCCTCTTCGGCAGCGACAATGAGGCTTGGGCCGAGGACTATTTCCACGCCGGCGGGTTCCGCGGTTTGCGGTGACTGAGAATTCTTTTGCCCTCTTCCGCGAAGTCTGGATCGAGACCGGAACCTTGGCGGTCTCTTCTTCGTGCGCATTGGCCAACGCGATGAACTCGCAGACGCTGCGGCGCACCGGTTCTGTAGGATGAAGGACCGCCACCGTGCATCAATGGGATGGAGATGGGCAAAATGGCTCGACTTAGCCTTCAAGATTGCTCGACGCTCGACTCCAAGAGATCGAAGAGTTTGTCCAGAAGCGTTTGCAGGATATTCGCGGGCTGCTCTTTGCCGATGTGCCCAGGGCAAAAGCCGAACTCTCGAAGCACTGTACAGCCATAACACTCACATCGGAAGGATCGACTTTCCGAATAGCGGGGGATTGGAACCTGCTCGGCGGACTTTCGGATGGTGCCGGGGGCCACAATTGAACATAACAACCTCTGCATCGACTTTCGGTTCGATTTAGCAGCATGAGCAATCATCTTTTCTTGCCCATGTGGAGAGAAGGGAAACCAGAGCCCGATATCATCCCAGGTCTCGGAAATGGGTTGTTGGGATAGAGCTCGGGCGCGCCGGTGTACAGGTGGAGGGTTACCATCCTCGCCCTTTCGGTATGCGAGGTGGGTGCACAGTTCCACCCTGGCCACGTTTCCCGAGGCCCCCGATAATCCCGGACGGCCGAATTTCACGAGGTCCGGTTTGGAACCTTGGCCTATCCTCCATGAGCCTTCCCAGACGCCGCGAGGTTTAAGCGCTGATTCGCATACGCCCCACGATTCTGGTTTGCCCACGGCCTCGTTTCATCTCCGTCGTCGACTTATCCCGGCACTGTGTCCGGACATCGCGCGGATGACGAAACCACCAAGTGTTCAGAGCCCCTTTGCCCCAGGACCGGTGTTACCGGCGCGGGGGAGGCGTTCCGCCTCCTGGGCGAGCGTTACCTCACCGTCTTCGCTCCTACGGGCTCATGCGCCGATCCCGCCATCTCACCTATCCTTCAGCTCATCGCCTCGTTCGAGGTGTCTTTGCCGGTTGCTATCAGCCCCGGCTGCTAGCAGGATC
This sequence comes from Acidobacteriota bacterium, assembly GCA_003224525.1. Lineage (GTDB taxonomy): Bacteria > Acidobacteriota > Terriglobia > Acidiferrales > UBA7541 > Acidiferrum. The sequence continues at coordinate 3,563 of QHZB01000353.1, forward strand.
TTCTCGACGTTATTGTCTGCGAGTCTTTCCTCGGATGCCTGAGCCCATGTCCCGGCGGTCCCACTGAGTGCCCTTGCCTGGTTCTTCCCCAGTGCCATCGGCCTTCCCCCAGAATCGATCGGGTCGGCTTCCCGCTTCTTTCCGCGAACGCGACTTTTCACGGGGGCGATTTCGGGACTGCAGCTATTTCCTTATGTTCAGGCCTCCTAGTTTGCTTGCCTCCCGGAATCGCTCCTACCGCTGTCAGTTTCCCAACAGGGCAGTTGAGGCGTTTACAGCTGAGCACAAAGTGCGTCGTTGCCTTCGCACGCATCGGATATGCTATCGGCCGACTACAGGCAATTAACCGAACGGGGACTCTCACCCCGCTAGATTCGCAGTTTTGTCGACTGCTCCCGATTCCCATCGCCCGCTCCATAAAGCTTGTTGATGCAGTTGGCTTTGCTGGCTTCCCGCCCCAAAATACACCTCTAAAATGCTCGATTCTGTACGCAATCGGACGCGAACGGATGGTGCCGGCGGTCCGCGACGCTCCAAGCACGCCAATTCTAGTTCTGCCTAACAACACTCATTCCCACTACCATTGACGCGCTAGGCTTTTGGAGGTATATTCCTTTGGAGGAATGTGAAGTAGAGTTTACAAATGAATTTGGGGCGTGGTGGGAGGTTTGAGCGAAGCCGAACAGGTGGACGTAAGGGCGGAGGTAACCTGCTTCGCCGCTTCGGGCCGACGCTCGGCAGGCCCCATGTGGACTCCGTAGCGCGCTCGAAGCACGCCAACATGAAGGAATTGCGCGTTCAGCACCGAGGACGACCCTATCGTGTCCTATTCGCCTTCGATCCGCGACGCACTGCAATTCTGTAGATCGGCAGAAATAAGACGGGCATGGGTCGTTGGTACAAGGAGTTTGTGCCGATAGGCGATAGGCTATACAACGAACATCTGAAAACGCTCCGAAAGGAGGGATTGCTCAATGGCCAAGAATTTTCGAGAACTGAAAGCAAAGATGTCACCGGGGGCCAGCGCGCGCTCAGATGCCAAAACGCAGAAGATGATCGAGGAAATGGCTCTCAACGAACTCCGTCGGGCAATGGGAATCACGCAGGAACGGCTCGCCAAGGCCTTGCGCATCAATCAAGCGGGAGTGTCTAAGATCGAGAGCCGTTCCGACATTTTCGTGAGCACGTTGCGCAAAGCTATCGAGGCGATGGGCGGCAAGCTGGAGATTCACGCGAAGTTTCCGGCTGGTGAAGTGCGGATTAGGCAGTTTGGTGGACTTGCGAGAAAGCGGCGTTCGCGATCCCGGGGCGGCGACGCCGGCCGCCGTGCGAAAGCTGCTGCGTAGCGAGGAGCGATGGGCGATAGCGGCCCACGATTGACGTAGATGTGGGAATTGAGTATTTATTAAGGGATAAGGCGCGCCTAAGGAACTAGTATCCCTCGGCCGCCAAGGTGTGGCTTTTCGTTCTCATAAGGGTCGGCGTAACACGGCTGGCCCCGTATATGTAGTTCTACTAATGTCGGCGCTCAAAAGCGAGCCCCTCTGGGAGAGTCTCGATGACACTGAGCCCACTATTGCGTACACTGGTCTGGTTGCGGTTGACATCAAGCATGAGGAAGCTCCAGGAAACCCGGTTGCCGGTCCGGCCAAGAAAAGATGGTGAGAAGAAATGAGCGTGGCTACTCCCACAGATAACGGCCGTTTTTCCGGTATCGACGCACGCCGGAGCACCCGCCTCGAACGCGTCATCCCCCTAATTATCATGGGCAAAGACAAACTTGGAGAACTCTCTCAGGAGACCACTTCGTCGGTAAGTCTGAATCTCCACGGGTGCCGATTTCCATCACGGCATGATTATCCGATCGAGACGTGGGTCAACCTGCAGGTGACGGAACCAAATGGCGAGGCCAAATCACCGCTCGTTCGCGCCAAAGTACGGTCCATCCACGGACCCAAAACCCCGCAAGAGCTCTACCAAATCGGCGTAGAGTTCGAAGCACCGAGCAACGTGTGGGGAATTCCTACGCCCCCGGAAGATTGGCGATGCGTACTGGGAGAGAATGTGTCGAGAATGCGGGCCGCCGCCGGCGTAGCTCCCGAGCGGGAGCCTGCGGTGATGGGTGCCGCGCTTCCACTGACGCAAATCGCTTCGGACCAGAAAATGGCCGAGGTTGCAGCATTCCCAGCTCCCCCGGCCACCGCCGAACGGGCAAAAGATCCTGGACTGGCCAAACCAGAACGGATGGTAATCACGGGGGACCAGCTAGTTAAGTCGCTGCAGGGGAAACTGAAGCTGGCCGCCGAGGAGGCCGTAGCCAGCGCCTTCGCAGCGCAGCTCGATGAGGCCGTGAAAAAGGCTCTCTTTAAGATCGCCGAGGTTTCCAAGGCGAGTCTGTGGCAAGCTCAGGAGTTCACGGGGCAGCGGCTAGAAAGCTTGGTAAATTCCTCTCAAGAAGAGGTTCTCAGGCGGCTGACAGGGCAGCTTGGAGAAGTTCGGAGCCGCTGGGTAGAAGAGCAGAACGCGTATCGCAGCCGGGCAGAAGAGATTGCCGAGCGACTCGAGAAGCTGGTCACCGAGACTCAGCAAAGTTTCACCGATGCGCAGGCGTTTATGGGGAGGCTCGCCCACGAGCTGGGACCGCAGTTTCAATCGCTGCACACGCGGCTGGACGAGTACGCTGGCCGTGCCGCTGAGGACTTCGAAGTCTTGGTAACCAGTGCTTCTGCCCGGCACCTTGTACAACTTAAGGAAAACACGCTTAAGGTGACGCAAGAGGCTTCGGCACAACTGGAAGCCCGCGTCGCGGAGGTCGTTTCGCAGCTAACTGGCGTGGACGGCGCCTTATCCGAGGAACGCCTCGAAACACTGCTCAGTTATTCACGCGAACAGATCCTCACTCGCCTAGAAGTGCGCCTTGGAGAGATACGGAGCAACTGGGAAGAGCAACAGGGTAACCATCGCAACCGGGCTGAAGAGCTTGCTCTGCGGCTAGAGAAGCTAGCCGCAGATACGCAAACTCATTTGGCCGATACGCGGGATTTCGTCGAGAAAGCCGCTGGCAAACTCGAAACTTATATGCGCGTCCGGCTGGACGAGAGTATCAGCTGTGCCGCAAAAGCATTCGAAGCTGCGGCAGCCATCGTTTCCGACCGGCAACTGGTTAAGCTAACAGAAGGCCTTAAGATGGCGGCACGGGAGGCTGGTTTGGAACTCGAGACCCGCACTGCTGAAGCGCGAGAGGCTTGCGCTCAGGTGGAAGCCCACGTGACACAAACGCGTTTGTTCCTGCAGAGCCAGAGCGCTGTGAACAGCGTTTCTGAAGAGCGCCTCGAGAGTCTGGTGAATGCCGCGCGCGAAGATGTCCTGAGCCGCCTAGAGGAGCGCCTCGGAGAAGCCTGGAGCCGCTGGAAGGAGCACTAGGAAGCGTATCGCCGCGAGCCCAAAGTGCTTGCCTCGGCAGCGCCCTCGTCGACAACGGCGCGGCCATTGCCGCCCACCGCAAAACCCGCAATCTGAAACCGGGCTTTCTCGAAGCTCTTAATACTTACCTAAATTGAGCGATTTTTTTGATTGTTGCTCAGTTTTTGGCCAAAGGGGCGAGAACCAGTCTGATTTCGGTGTACCGCCCGGCAGAAATGATTCGCGTGTGGGCAGCGGTGCGAGAGAACGACTTTGGGAGGGAGCTGCTGCCGATCTAGGCCGCGATCAGCAGAGGTTGTGAGACACCTGTCCTTCTCTACTTCAGCTCAGTATTCCCGAACGGCGCGCGGCATCCGTTCCAGAAGCGGCTCTCCGGAAACTAAATTCGTCAGGATGATGTTGTCTGGCCGCGCAAATTCTAGCAACCGCTGCTGGTCTTCGTATTGCGGACGCGTGTACAAAGTTCCGCTGGGTGTTAAAGGAGTTGTTTCTGTGGCGCTTGCAGCAGGAGAAGCCAGACATGGTGGTGCTGACGCTGGACACCATGGTCATGGATAACGATGAGGCCTTGCAGCGGGAAGGGTGCGACCCGACCTATACCGCTCCCAGAGAGCGAATACGAGTCTAAGCCGCTACTGGTGCGGTCGCGGTCTATGTAGGGTTGTATGACCTACGAGCTGCGATAGCGCTCAAGCTATACGTACGCTCCTGAATTGGTCCAGCAACCCGGCCCTGCTTCCAACATTGCCCCCTCTCCGCTTGTCAACCAAGTCCCCCATGGTCGGCGTCGTCGCCAATTTCGATAGAGTCGCGTCTTCCTTCTTGGTTCATCTTTTGGTTCCGGCCCTGACCTGCTAAGTGCCGCTAGTTCAAGCGCTTTCAGATTTTAGGTATCTCCTCAGTATTTCGGAGAGATCATGAGGAGTCCCAAGAGGAGCCGAGTTGAACAGTTCGCCCGTTGCTGAATGAGATCCGCCAGCGAGGAAATCTGCCGGGCGCCACGATGCGGTCGCGCAGGTAGTGGAAGAAGTTCACTCCCAGCTTCTTGGCCGTGCCGAGGAGGGTTTGAAAGGTGTCCCAAGCTTGGGCCCCTTGCTCGGACCGCGGCCCGTAGCTCACCACCCGCTTGCGCACCCGCCCCCGGGCCCCTAACTCGGCGGGGTTGTTGTGCAACGGAATCTCGGGATGCCGCAGCACCATCAGCAACGGCCCTTTGTTCGCCTGGGTCTTGGCGATGCGTCGGTCCAACCCAGCATAGCCCGTCACGGTGGAGAATAACTGGTCGAATGCGCCACTCAACCGCAGCGCTTCCTCAGCGCTGGGTTGCTTCCGGTAGGCCAGCAGTTCCTTGTAGTAATCCCAATAGCGCTTCAGAAACGCGTCCAGCAGTTGGCCATGGTAGGCCACACCAGGTTCCAGATTCTTGTAATGGCGCCCCTCGTGAATCCAGCACAATCCCAGTTCTTCGGTGACCAGCTTGAACTGCTTGGCGTCATCGCAGATCAGCAACCGCACCACGGGATGACCGACCTCGGCATGATAGGCGGCCATGGCACTGGCCTCCACGATGCGGCTCCGCGCCGTGGCTCCCAACTGGGGTCGCTGTTGCTTCAGCCGGTCATCCAGTTCGCTTTCACTCCGTTCCTGGTCCCACGGCAGATGGCGCCATACTTCCATGGTCCGCTCGGAAACCGCAAACTGGCGCAGCAATGCCACCGTTTCGTCATTGCAGCGGAACACGCGCTTCCGCTGGTTGCGCAACACCTCGATCACCGTCAGCCGGTCTTCGCGCGCGGTGGTGAAATAGGCGGTGTACAGCGGGTTGCAGAGCACCTCACAGTGCTGGTTGACCCCGTTCACGCGCGTGCCGGTGTCATCCATGTGCTGCCAGGGGCTGCTGTTCAGCCCGGCTTCCGCAATCTCTTCCTTCTCCCGATGGAAGGCTTCCTGGCCTGCGGTCAGCAGATGCGAGATCTGCCCCGCGGAAATCCGGATGCCCATGTTGGCGAACCATTCGCCGATCTTCGGCTCGGTCATATGGCACAGATGCGCGAACATCACACAACGTCTTCACCTTCGGCCCATACGCGCCGCGGTAGCCCTCCGGCAGCGGCGCCAGATATAATGCAGGGTGTATTGTTACTCAGAGTTTGGCTCTGACAGGCCCCGCCAGCAAGTCATTTTGAAGACTTTTTGCTCCGCATAAAAATGGCCGCCCTTAGCGATGCGATCAGCTTGTCGGTTGTCTTGAACCGCCCGGAGCGCAGTTTCGCCAGTACTGCTTTTGGTAGCCGGGATTGGAGGCTTGAGGTAATGCCTCCCGCTTGTTTAGAAGGTCCCCTCAGCGCGCCAGAGGCATTGGTAGAACATTCGCTCGTCCGAGCGCTCGTTCGTCTGGTTCGACAGCGACGCCGTCGCGAAACGTGACAACCTTTCCGGAGTTCGCGGGAACACGTTCGCCAGGAATCACAATGCCGATGAGATTCAGCGGATCTGCTGCGGAAATCGTCGTAGTTTCGGCCGACGGACTCTGCTTACGCTTGGCGCGCAAAGATTCCACGGCCACGGGCAGAGCGAATTGCTCACCCAAAAAACCACTGACAAATCGGCCGCCGCGAATTTCGCCACGATCTTCGAGGCGTCGCAGAGTGATCAGCATCTCGCGCCATTTCGGAAGAATGGTTTCGCGGGTGAGAAGCTCGCGGAAGACGATTCCGTAGCGATGCAAAAGCATCCAACAAGTCGCTTCGAGGGCTCGACTGCGGTCGTGCGCGTCGTCAGAATACAGCAGTGACCAGCGGCCGGAGCTGTGCCGAGGTCGTGAAGTTCGTCCGCTCCCCTGGCCGGAGCGCCGCTTGGGGTCGATAAGCGCGCGCAAATTGTCAAAACCATCCGCGGTAATGAGTCCAGCCGCGACAAGTTCCCAAAGAGCGGTTTCGACTTCGGCATTTAACTTGGCGGTGCCGCGCACTACATCTGCAAAAAAGGAAGCACCACGCTGGCGCAAGAACTGCAAAACTGTGCCGGCGCCGGCACTCAGGCCAGTCGGTTGTACATCGATGGATTCACGCCTTGGAATCATCCAGTCCGCATCTTCGCGCACAAAGAAAGTAATGGGAGCAACGCTGGTGGGTATCACGCGGCGTTTCCCGTCGGTGAGCGCCTCGAGCGTTGCCGGATGCGGCGACAGGCGGCCCCACCCAACGGCGCCCGTGAGGCAAAGTTGGTCTAACACTTTGGGATCGAAATCCGCGATTCGGCGCCTCAGGATTTGGCGTTCCCATGAGTTTGCGGGAGCTTCAAAGCCTTGCATTTGACGAATCGCCTCGAGCGTGCCGCGTTCTCCGATAAGCTGGGTGCTCGGCGCGACGTGCTGCCAGGAAAGCAGCCAGTTCATGAATTGTGCGGGAGTTACGGACTGGATCTCCTTCCGGAGCCGTCCCAGCGTGAGGCGGTGGATGCGCGCAAGCAGGCGACGCTCGCACCATTCGGTTGAACCGGAAGCACTTTCATCCAAACCCACACCAGCAAACTTACCGCGGAGGACTACTCCACTGGACTCGAGGCGCAGCAAAGTTTTTTCTACATCAGAGGCAGGTACCTTGAGCACATTGCTCAGTTGGTTTGAGGTGACTGGGCCGCTATGCGTGGTCCATCCCTTTACGAAGGCCAACAACGCCTCTTCTCGCGAGACAGCCGGTGGCTCAACATCCGGCAGGGCAACGTCAAAAGTGGCCGACGGGAAGACCTGTATGAACGAGGGCGCGCGTTCCGAGGCCACCCAATACGCTTGATTGCCGACGTGTGCAAGCCCAGCGCGGCGTTCTCTCACGAGCCGTTCAAAAAAAAGTGTCCATGCGGGCAGGGCATTGCTCAGCGTAGCGCTTAGGCGACTGTTTCCTCGGACTCCTTCGTCACCCAACGGCAGCGCGATTAGCGTAAGTAGAGCATCGTGCAACTCTTCGGCATCGCGGACGTCGGGCCAAGCCTCATCGCACACCTCAGCGGTCGCAGCCGGATCAAGCCGCCCAATTTCTCCAAGCAGCGCCTCCGGCAAGACGCGGCGCATTTTCACGGCGCGAGCTCGGCGTTCTTCGAGCGGCACATCATCGAGATATGCGTACGGATTGGCGTTTAGAATCTCGTGTGAAAATTGCGACGATACCGGTGTATCCACAGCCAAACATTTAATCCTGCCTGAGGCGATGTCGTGTAACACGCACTCAAGGCCGTCAACGTCCATCGCCTCCGTAAGCACGTCTTTCATCACTTCGCGGACCAGTGGGTGGGCGGGAATGTTAATATCGCCGGCCGCGAGATTTTCCGGGCATGCCTGCTGTTCGGGAAATACGGCAGCCAGCAAATCATCAGCGCGCATACGCTGAATGTTTGGGGGAACTTTTTTCCCTCCACGGAAGCGAAGCAAAGCCAGTGCACGTCCCGCATCCCAGCGCCACCTGGTTGTGAAAAGAGGCGACGTCAGCACGGCTTGCTCGAGAACAGAGCGGGCTGAATTTGGATGTAGGAAATGAAAGACATCGGCGAGTGGAAAACTATGTTGCTCGCTCAGCGAGATGTTCAATCCGTTGTCGGTGGCAGCAGCTTGCAGCTCGAAATTAAACGAGCGGCAGAACCGCTTGCGGAGCGCGAGACCCCAGGCCTTGTTAATTCGCCCGCCGAATGGAGCGTGGATCACGAGTTGCATGCCCCCGCTTTCATCGAAGAAACGCTCGGCAATGATCGTCGTTTGCGTGGGGACGGCGCCCAAGGTCGCACGACCCGTCACCACGTACTCAACCGCTTGCTCGGCTCCTGCGTCGTCGAGTCCGCATTCGAGCTTGAGCCAGGTAACCGCAGCGATGGCGTCTTTGGTCAACTGTCCGGTGGCATCAGAAGCGGCACACGGAACGAACGTACTAATCTTTTCTCGTAACTCCGAGACGTGTGCAGAGAGTTCGTCGGTCCGTGCCGGTGCTTCGCCGCGCCAGAACGGAATCGTCGGTGGCGCTCCTTGTGCGTCCTCTACCAAGACGCTGCCCGAGGATACTCGTCGGATCCGCCAGGAAGTGTTTCCCAGCAACATGATGTCGCCAGCTATGCTTTCTACGGCGAAGTCTTCATCTACAGTGCCGACGACTGCGCCTTCGGGCTGCGCAACCACGGTGTATAGCGAATTCTCTGGAATGGCGCCGCCACTGGTAATCGCTGCCAAACGGCTGCCACGGCGGGCGCGGACGATGCCGTTCACGCGGTCGCGATGAAGGTAAGCCGCATAACGCCCGCGCGTACTGGCGATACCTTCGCAAAGCATTCCGAGAATCTCGTCGAAGTCCGCGCGTGCAAGATCGCGATACGGATAGGCACTGCGCACAGCTTGGAACAATTCCGTTTCATTCCAGTCTTCCGCAGCGCACATAGCTACGACCTGCTGCGCCAGAATGTCCAAGGGAGCTTCGGGGATGGCGATGCGGTCGAGATCGCCTTGGCGAATCGCACGCACAAGTGCAGCACATTCGAGCAACTCGTCCCGTGTCGTTGAGAAGAGCCGACCTTTGGGCACTGCTCCGCGCCAGTGACCCGCGCGGCCGATACGCTGCAAACCCGCAGAAATGGAACGCGGCGAGCCAATCTGGCAAACCAGATCGACGGTGCCAATATCAATCCCCAGTTCGAGAGAAGCCGTCGCTACCAGTGCGCGGAGCTCTCCGGATTTCAGTTTTTTCTCCGCCACAAGCCGAAGTTTGCGGGACAAGCTGCCGTGATGCGCGGTCACGGCCTCCTTTCCCAAACGCTCGGCAAGATGATGTGCCACGCGCTCTGCCAGACGTCGGGTATTGACGAACACAAGTGTTGAGCGGTGCTGCGTGGCTAGCGTAGCGAGTCGGTCGTAGATTTCAGCCCACATTTCGTTGGACGCTACGGGACCAAGTTCGCTGCCAGGTACTTCGACGGCCAGGTCGAGCTCGCGGCCATGAGCTATTTGCACCACGATCGGGTCGGGCCGATCGCTGCCGGCCAGAAAATGGGCCACGAGCACGATCGGCTTCTGCGTTGCGGAGAGGCCGATGCGCGTGAGGCGCTTGCCGGTCAAATGATCGAGGCGCTCCAGCGAAAGGGCCAGGTGTGCGCCGCGCTTGTCGTCGGCCACCGCGTGAATTTCGTCTACGATCACGGTCTCGATGGTTCGCAGGATCTCGCGGCTCTTCGCGGCGGTTAGTAGGATGTAGAGGGATTCCGGAGTGGTAACCAGAATATGCGGTGGATGCGCCAACATCGCGCGGCGCTCTTGCGCGAGCGTGTCACCTGTACGCACTGCGGTACGAATTTCCGGCATCAAGAATCCGCGCTGCCCCGCGAGCTGCAGAATTTCGCCTAGCGGAAGTTCCAAGTTCTTCTGAATGTCGTTACTTAGTGCTTTGAGTGGCGAAACGTAGAGAACCTCGGTGCGGTCGGTCAATTCTCCGCTGATCGCTTTACGGACTAAACGATCGATGCAGATCAGAAAGGCTGCCAGCGTTTTGCCGGAACCCGTTGGGGCTGAGATTAGCGTGGTTTTCCCAGCAAGGATGTGCGGCCAGCCCTCTCGCTGGGGTTCGGTGGGTGTATCGAAGCGGCTGACAAACCAGTCGCGGACGAGCGGGTGGGCCCATTCCAGACCGGAAGCGAGCGTTGGTGCGACCTCGGTGTTCATTGTCCTTACGTCTAAATTATAGCGCGGTGGTCCGGAACTCACAGACGAAGCTTACAGTCTCTGTGGCTGTGCTGCGATCATGAGGTCTGGAATTAATCCGCAAGCTGAGCCCCGCTTTGCCGGCTCGGTGAAAAGAGCCGGCCTTTCTCAGTAAGCCTACGGGCAGACCAGAAGAAACTATCGATTACTCAGCAGGTTCCTCCCCCGTCGAAGGTGGGGTTGCCAGGTGCAATTCTCTCAACTCAAATCTCTAGGGCGACAACTCACAAATTCGTATGGTTGCGGAGGGCAGATTTGAACTGACGACCTTCGGGTTATGAGCCGGATGAAATACTAGCCTGTCTTTGCTTCTCAACAACTTACGTATATGTTGATCGACTTATTTCACGGGTGTTCCTCGATAGTTTGTTCCCAATTTGTTCTCGATTTGTTCCCAGTTGGTTCCAAAATGGGTCCATTAAGCCCGAAAACCACGGAAAACCGGCGGACATGAAACGCGCAGAGCCAAGACGAATCAACGAGATAGCAAACTAGAATTTAACTACGAACCAGAAGGTCGGTGGTTCAAACATTCGCGCGTTTGTTTCCACCTGCGCAGCTAAATCAGTCAGCAGAATCAGCAATTGGATTTTGCGGGCGGCTGCAACGCCTTCATTCCACGGGACTTTGTAGTTTGGGGGGTCGTGTTCGATCCCCACCGCCCCTACCAACCAACTGTTTTAGTAATGAATAGTGTAGAAGTTTTGCGAGGCGACAGAAGGCGACAATAAGAGCTTCAGGGGTGGCACCTTTGGCTCGGCGGAACGAAGGCAGAGCAATCATTGGATAAGAGAATAGCGATCTGCGCGCCGTGAAGGGGGCCGGGATTTTAGGAGGGCTGAAAAGTCTGTCCGGGGACAGTGACACCTGAGTCGCTGAAACAAATTCCCGAAGTCCTGATCGGCAACGCGCTAGAACTCATTCCAAT
>QHZB01000056.1 GCA_003224525.1 Acidobacteriota bacterium
CCATTCTTGCAGTTCACAATCATCCACATCGCCACGAGCCACTTATCAAGGCCGATGGGGGAATCTTCCATGATCGTTCCCGTCTTCAAAGTGAATTGCGGGGCGTCATGCTTCGCTCGGCAGTGCCAGCGGTTATACTTCTCCAGAAACAGAACGTCCTTGCTGCCGCAACGCGGGCAGGCGAAGCCTTCGGGCCAGCGCCGCGCTACCAGATATTCACGGCAGTTAACAGGATCGGAGAAGTAGAGGATGGCGGCTTGAAGGGTCTTAGGTCCGGTTACCATGCTCTAACAATAGGGCACAATCGCTATTTTGTCAACTATATTATTGCCCTTGTTTGAGTCAGTTTGGTCCTGTACCCGGAAGTCTGGCAGACTGATTGCAGAGGTTGTGGATATATTCGCTCTACTAAATGCGGTAGCCTGCCCGAAGGGCAGGCAAAGTCACTTAACGACTCAGGGGCGGTCCGTCCTATCCAGGCGTGTCACCGAGGCGGTCAGGTCGACACAGTTTCGAACAGTTTATCTGGGTTGTCAGCACACATGAAGGCAATGAGCATCCATGCATTAAATCCGCTTTCGGACAGCCGCTGGGATGACTTAGTTGCTCGCCACCCACAGGCATCGGTATTTCATCAACGGGGTTGGCTAGAAGCACTGGCTCGCACCTACGGGTATCAGCCGGTTGTGTTCACGACATCATCGGCGACCGGTGATCTGAAGAATGGGCTGGTCTTCTGTTATATTAATAGCTGGCTTACAGGATATCGTCTTGTATCGCTGCCCTTTTCAGATCATTGCGAGCCCCTCTGCGACTCAGTTGAAGACATGAACTTTTTGATTCGTTACTTGCAGACTTGCTTGGAACATCAGAAATGGAAGTATTTGGAGATTCGCCCAATCCATGGGAATTTCGGCCAAACAGATGACGGGATCGGTTTTCTACCGGCAGCGACGTACTTTCTGCACAGGCTTGATCTGCGTCCAGACATAGACGAGGTGTTTCGAAGGCTCGACAATGATTCTGTTCGGCGCCGAATTCAGCGCGCTCAGCGGGCCGGTCTAGTGGAGAAATGCGGAAGGTCCGATGACCTGCTGAGGGAGTTTTACGCTCTGTTTGTGATGATGCGGCACCGGCACCATTTGCCTCCTATCCCAATCGCCTGGTTTCGAAATCTAATTCAGTGCCAGAACAAAGCGCTAGAGATCCGTCTGGCCTACAAGGACAAGATTCCCATCGCTGCCATTCTCACTTTGCAATTCAGGGACGTGGTCTACTATAAATATGGATGTTCCGATGCGCGGTTCAACAAGTTTGGGGCGACACCATGGCTTCTGTGGAAAGCCATCGTATCCGGAAAATCAAATGGAGCGAACGAGTTTGACATGGGACGGACGCAAGAGGACAACCCGGGTCTTCTTGCGTTCAAAAACCACTGGGTGCCCCATCCCGAACGATTGGTTTATTGGAGATTTCCCTACTCTGCTTCTCTTGTTTCATTCGATCGCTGGAAATTAAAGATCGCAAAAAACATATTTTCACGCATGCCAAGCAGATTACTGACGATGACTGGAAGGTTGATCTATCGCCATTTCGGGTAGGAAGCAAGCCCTACCTACGGCGAAGCGAACGTCGCCGATTCGCCAGCAGTTCAAGAAAAAAGAACCTCAAGCGAGGCTAACACAGGTTTTGTAGCCCGCGAATTTATAACGAACCACGGGAGGACATCGCAAACTGTCGAAGACGTTTGTTTTTCTTGGCAAGTTCTCTGATGTAGAATGAAGAGGCCAAACTAAACCGTGATTCAAGCTCTCTTGGACTACTACCGCCTTCCAGCAAACTTGGTCGGCGGCATATCTTCGACTCCTGGTTCCGCATCCGGAGTCAGCGGCTTCTTTCAATTTGGCGCAAAGAATATTTGCTACGGGCGAAACCGGTCCGGTGTTGCGGTAGACGTTCGAGGCTCCGGGCAATTCGACGCGTCGAAAGATGTTCGCCGCGACGGCACAACCATTCAGCTTCCTTTTGAGTTTACTGAAGTGATCGAGAACCTCCGCCGGGAGCGCTATCGGCGGAATATGAATCCTGGGAGGACACCATTCGCCGCGAATGCACTGGTCCGCAGGCTTTACTACCTCTTCAGAGAGTATTTGCCGATTTCGGTCCGCCGCCAGTTACAAAGAGCTTACTTTCGCGGTTGGAAGGAACTGCCATTCCCAGCTTGGCCCGTAGACTTCACCGTGGACATTCTTCACCAGGAGTTCTTGCGGTTATTAATGGAAAAGAGTGGGACGAAGAAGGTACCTCTTATCTGGTTTTGGCCGGAGGGCGCGCCCAGTTGCTTAATTATGACCCACGACGTGGAAACTCGCTCCGGCCGGGACTTCACCTCCAAGCTCATGGAACTCGACGCTTCACACGGAATCAAGGCGTCGTATCAAGTCGTCCCAGAAGAACGCTATAAAGTTCCGGATGAATATGTGCAACATATCCGGGCCCGCGGATGCGAGTTCAATGTGCACGACCTAAGTCATGATGGGGAGCTATATCAAAAGCGAGAGATATTCCTCCAGCGAGCCAAGAAAATTAATGAGTGCGTCAAGAAATTCGGCGCGCGCGGCTTCCGTGCGGGAGTCATGTACCGCAATCTCGATTGGTACGACGCATACGAGTTTTCCTACGACATGTCCGTGCCGAATGTTGCCCATCTGGAGCCGCAGCGCGGCGGCTGCTGCACAGTGATGCCGTTTTTTGTCGGAAAGATCCTCGAACTGCCCCTTACCACTACGCAAGATTATTCGCTCTTCCAGATATTGAACGACTATTCGATTGACCTCTGGAAGAAACAGCTCGACCTGATTCGGAAGAAAAACGGACTTATGAGTTTCATCGCGCATCCGGATTACCTGGTTGCCTCCAAAGCACGGGGAGTTTATGAGTTGCTGCTTGGGCATCTAGGACAAATGGTTGAACGCGAGAAAATCTGGATGGCATTGCCCGGAGAAGTCGATCAATGGTGGAGGGCTCGCAACGAAATGAAGTTAGTCCAAAAGGGCAGCCATTGGGAGATTGAGGGGCCGCATTGTGATCGTGCGCGTATCGCTTATGCGACGCTGGACGGAGACCGGCTCGTATATATGGTAGAAAATGATTCTTGAGCATTTCTGAATCGGGACACGGCGGAGCTGTTTAATATTGGATGGGAAACCCCAGATGCCCTGGCGTTAAGAATTTGTTTGACATAAAAAGAGTCCAGAGGCTTCGACTGTAACAACGGGAACATTGAAAGACCCCATGGTTCGAAATGCGCGAGCGCACGTTGCGTTTGCTGGCCCGGTCATTTTGTCCGTCATGGTTTTCTGGAAGGCGCTCTATGCCTTGGAAGAGTTCTATCTTATGAGAGAGCACAATTCATGAGTTCAGCGTGGCCCAATCAAAGGCGACCAGCGTTGCGGGGCTGCGATGAGTAGCAGCGATTATGGGCTGGCCTTCCGGGATCGCATGGTTCCGGAGCTTGAAGACAAATTGGCCAGCATCGAGCGCCAGTTCCTTTGTCGAAACGGTCGATGATCCCGAGCCCGAGAAGGTGTCCGAAAGTCGAAATTGAGTACAAGACGCCAAGGACGGTCCAAAATACATTATCGTGTTTAGAAGGAGCGCCCCATGCCCATGCCTGAGCCGTCCGACCTCGTTCCGGTAAAAGAAACCAGGCTCACACCCGCCCAGTACGGAGCCCTCGCCGACGTGCCGCCCGAGCTGGAATGGCTGGCCAACATCACCAACCCCCAAAACCCGCCGCGCCTACCGGATCGACGTGAGCGAGTTTTCGGCCTTCACGGGCCTGCGCAATCCCGTTGAGCTGCGAACCGTGACGCGGGCGCACGTGATCGCCTGGCGCAAGGATCTGGAGGCGCGGGCGCTCTCGCCCGCCAGCATCCGCCGCAAGCTCTCGGCGCTGTCTTCGCTGTTCAATTACCTGTGCGAGCGCAACGCCGTTTCCGGCAATCCCGTGGACGGCGTGAAACGCCCGGCCGCCAACAACAACGAAGGCACCACAACCGCCTTCGGCGATGCGCAGGCGAGCAAGCTGCTCGAAGCGCCGCCGGAGGATACGCTCAAGGGCGTTCGCGACCGGGCCGTCCTCGCCACCCTGCTCTACCACGGCATGCGCTGCGGGGAGCTGTGCGGCCTGCGGGTGAAGGATATCCAGAGCCGTCAGGGCGTTGTTCACTTCCGTGTCAAAGGCAAGCGGGACAAGGTGCGGTTTGTGCCAGCGCACGCCATCGCCCAGCGGCTCATTGAGGAATACCTGGCGCTCGCGGGCCACGCCCGCGACGCGACCGGTCCCCTCTTCCGCCCGGTCAGGAACAACCGGACCGAGGAAAAACTGGACAGACCCCTCGATCCCGCCTCGGTGTACCGCAACATCGTGCGCAAATACGGCCTGGAGACG
>QHZB01000304.1 GCA_003224525.1 Acidobacteriota bacterium
TGCCTCCTGGATTTGTTTTTGACCGGGAAGAGGCCAATGCCCGCTAAGGCCTTCTTCGATACAAATGTGCTGCTTTATGCCGTGGCAGAGAACGATCCGCGCAGCGCGCAAGCGGAAGAACTCCTGGCAGCGGGAGGGGTACTCAGCGTGCAGACCTTGAACGAATTTGTCTCCGTCGCTCGCCGAAAAATCTTGATGTCTTGGAGTGATGTGACCGAAGCGTTGGATGCTTTTCGAGTTCTTTGTCCCTCTCCGCTCCCCATCACCATGGAAATCCACGAAGCGGCACTCAAGATTGCCGACAAGCACGTTTACAACATCTATGATGCGTTGGTCATTGCCGCTGCCTTGGAAGCTGGGTGCGCGACTCTCTATTCCGAAGACCTTCATTCTGGCCAGATGATTTCTGGCCAACTCACGATTCGCAATCCCTTTCTCTAAAGGCAGTGTCGAGTGGCTTGTGATTACCAAAAACTCCATCCGATGTGAAAACACATTGAGGGGCAAGTTTAGATGCCAGTTTCTTACGGGTCGTTCGCGCGAAACCAGCAGGACTCCGCGAGTGACATTGATGTCCTCGTTGTTGGCAACCCGAAAGGCGACGCCCTGGCGGAAGAAATGCGCAAATGGCGCGCGAAGCGTGTCCCCCGTCAATTCTTATGACAGTCGTAGCAACTCGTGGCTGTGTAAGTGTAGTTGGTATTGCCCCGGTGCTGCCCGTCCGTAGTCCCCTTGTTGTGCGCATTAGCGCGCGTATGGCAGTTAATGCAGGAGAACGTCGCGTAGTCCGTCGAAACCAGGTGGCAATCCGAACAGACCGAGCCATTATGCGGTATGCGGAACCAGGTGTGATTAAAGGTCGCGCCCAGCCAACCCGTGGTGACCCAGGTGATGTGGCAGGTCAGGCAAGTGGTCGGGTACAACGCGGCAACGTGGTTCGGCACGGCGCCGCCGAGCGTCACGGTGCTTTGCCAAGCGGCTTGGTGGCAGCCGTAGCAATCCGTGTTCGCCGAAGTAAGGGCGAATGCGTTGGTGCCCAGGTGGCACGAAGCGCAGGGCGTGGTCACGTGCGCTCCCTGCAGCGGCCAGCCCGTGGCGCTGTGATCGAACCTGCCATTCGCCCACAGCAGCGTGTCGTGGCAGGTCGCGCATTGTGAGCTCGGGAAGCCCGCCGTGATGTGATTCGGGACGTTCCCGCCGAGCCTTGCGGTGCTCTGCCAGGCCACCATGTGGCAGCCGTAACAATCCGTGTTCGATGCCGTGAAAGTATAGTTGTTCCCCACGTGGCAATCGGTGCAGGCCACGATCTTTCCCACAGGTGCCATCTGATGCGAACCCGTCAGCGCCCAGCCCGTCGCGTCGTGATTGAAGATCGCCGTATTCCAAGTGATCGTGTTGTGGCAGGTCGAACAGTTGGCCGCCGCGAACGGCGTGCCGGCCTTTGGGTGCGCCGGGTTATTTGTTGTCTGCCACGTCGTCAAGTGGCATCCCCCATTGCCGCAGTCGGTCGCCGCTATATTCAGGCTGTAGTTGTTGCCGATGTGGCAGGAAGTGCAGGACGCTACCTTGCCGCCGTTGGCCACCAGTGCGTGCGAGTTCGTCAGCGGGAACCCGAACGCGGTGTGATCGAACTTGCCGTCGGCCCACTTGGTGATGGTGTGGCACTGGGCGCAAGCAGCGGCCGTCGAGGGGAAGCTCGCCTTGATGTGATCCGGCACACTGCCGCCGAACGAAGGCGTGGTGTTCCACGCCGCCTGGTGGCAGCCCATACAGTCGGCCGAGTTCAGCGTGTAATTGTTGCTGACGTGGCAGGAAGCGCAGGGCGTGGGCGAAGGAGAAGCATGCGTGCCCGTCAGCGCGAAACCGGTGGTGCTGTGGTCGAAAGAAGCGGAGTCCCAGCCTTTCGTGCTATGGCAAGTCGCGCAATTCGTCGGCGCAAAAGCGGGCCCCGATGTCGAGTGTACCGGTGTGGTGGTCTGTTGCCACCTCGTCAAATGGCATCCGGAGTTGCCGCAGTCGTTCGGCGTTATCGTCAAAGCGTAGTTGTTGTTGACATGGCAAGAAGCGCAGGGCACGTTGGCGTGCCCGTTGGTCAGCAGGAAGCCCGTGGTGCTGTGATCGAAGATCGCCGTGGTCCAGGAAATGGTGTTGTGGCATCCCGAGCAGTTGGCCACGCCAAAAGCCGCGCCAGCCGAAGAATGCACTGGATTATTCGTCTGCTGCCAAGTCGTCAAGTGGCAGCCCGAATTTCCGCAGTCCGCCTCCACAATATGTAGGTTATAGTTGCCGCCAACGTGGCAAGAAGCACAGGGCACGTTCGCATGGCCATTGGTCAACTTGAAGCTGATCGGAGGGGCACTATGATCGAAGGCTGTTCCATTGAAACTTGCTCCCAACCAACTGTCAAAGGAATGGCACGATTCGCAGGTAGTAGCAAACTGCGAGCTGGCGTGGGGCGGGCTGGTAGTCTTCTGATACTCCTTCATGTGGCAAGATACGCAAGCCGTTGAGAGACCCTGGAATTGCCCAACTGCCGCGCCCCTGTGGCAGTCCTCGCATTGCACGGCGGCGTGAGCGCCGAGAAGCGGAAAACGATTCTGGTGATCTCTTACTTTCTGGACCGCAATATTCCAGCCCTGGACCGAGTGACATTGCGCGCAGTCCGTACCCATCTTTCGCTGGTGAATGTCGGCGTGACAATCCTGACAATGTTTGCCGACCTCGGTGAATACCGGCTTGGCGTGGCACTGCGTGCACTGCACCTTTTCGTGCATGCCGCGAAGCGGATACGCCGTCTTGTTGTGATCGAACTCCGGAACGGCGCGAATCGGACGCCACCCTGCCGCGGTATGGCAGTTCTCACAGGGAATCGCGAGCGGACCATGCGGACTTCGCGTGGTCACCCGCTGCGGCGCGGGAAAGGCCACACTGGCTCCGGGCCAGCCGAGAAGCAGCAACCAGCATAATAAACCGGCAAAAATGGGCGTACCTCCCTTCAAATTCTATCCACCATCTCCGCAGGGGGCTCCCGTATGAGCCTGTACGTTAACTGACACCATAATCCTGGTCCTTGATCCAAGTCAAATAGGGACTTTTACGGCAAGCGTCATTCAAAAGCCGCGTTGAAAACCTGTAGACTATGCGGCACGGCGGCCTGAGTTTCCAACGAGCTTAGCACCGACAACCCCCTGGGCTGGCACGGAGTAGGGTGTATGCACGACGTGTGGACACGCCGGGAGAGACAGAAGTTGGTCAGGTTGTTCTCTATCCTCGACCGTTTTGAGGTACCTGTGGGCGCGAACATCCATTGCCACGATTACGTCATATCGCTGATCTGTAGGTTTCTCTAGGTAAAACCGGCAGATCCCATTCTCGACCTGTGAAACAGC
>QHZB01000305.1 GCA_003224525.1 Acidobacteriota bacterium
GCACCCCAAGCGGGATTCTCCTGACACATCTTGCGGATCAGATCTCGGACCTCGCGCGAAATGAGCGGTCGTCCGGGTTGGCCGTGCCGCACCTTCCAGGTCCAGAACAAACGAAAGCCGGCACGATGCCAGGCTACGACCGTTTCTGGCTTGACGATGGCCAGCGCCGAGCGCCAGTCACGCCAAAGGCGGGACAGACAGATCCACAACAAGCGGTCCCCTGAGGTCAATTTCGGGCGTTTTCTTGCGGACCTCTGAAGTACGCCGACTTGGTGGCGCAGAGCCAGGTTCTCGAGTCCGAGGGCTGCACGCGAACGGAAGATCGAGGACAGAGTTGCGAGGAGTGTCGTGAGAGAAATGGGCATCGGCGAGTATTATGAAAGAAATATAACCCCCATCCGCTCAGACATTTCGAGATTTTCGGGAGGCACAATTCTTTTTCGAAAGGGCGCTAGAAGAAAACTGCCGGTGAGACGTGAAAACGCTGGCTGAGTTTTTCCATCTGTTGTCTGTTCAGCCGGCGCTTTTCTTTCAGGATCAGGGAAACAATACTTTCGCCCCCCAAATCCTCCGCAAGATCCTTTTGTCGAAGGCCATTTGTATCCATCAATTCCTTGAGCACCTCCACCCCAGAAGCCTTTTCGATGGTGAAATGCTTCCCTTCGTAGTCCGCGATCAGAACGATCAGCAGCTTGGCGGTTTCTGTTTCTTCCGCCGTTCGATGTGCTTTGCGTTGCAGCTCCAGAAGCCTGGAGATATATGCTTCGTGTTGCCGGGGTGAAGAAATGGTCTTCGGAGCCTCATCTTTAATAAGATATTTTGCTGGCAGTCGTTCAGCAATTGCAGGCATTTTTCCACCCTCCCTTGTCGTATTCTTTGTGGGTCAGCACAGCTAATACGGTCACGGTCCCCATCTCGTAGTTTATGTAGGTTATCAGCCTAGCGTCGTTATCCTTTATGTTAAAGACAACGCAATTCCCAACCGCATCGGCATCTTTGCGAGTTCGCATGACAGCGGGAAAGTTGTTCCACGGTGGGTTTACGCCTTCGACGATTCTCACCCATGAGCCCAGAGAGCCTTTCCACGTCGAGTGTTTCTTTTGTGCAGCTTCTATCAGATGCTTGCCCATTATCTGCACGCCGGAATCTTAGCAAAGTGCTAAGTTCGCTGTCAAGTGGAGTGACGGGGCCTTGGGAGGTTCCAGGAATTTCTGATAGAACGCTACACCCGCAGCGTCGATCGCGTCCACGACAGCACCCCTAGCGGGCTATGCCGGTTCTTGTTAGTTGTTCACCGATGTCAATCCGAACCCATTTTCGCCCGTTGGGCCCGTTGGGAAGTGTGTTTCGCGTCCCGCCACCATGAAATCCTCCGCCACCGTAGTGCTCGCCACCGCCGTGGCCCATGTCGCTGTGCGGGCCGCCAACGACGCTCCCGATCCGGAAGAGAATTGCTCCCTTCGTGAACGGAAACGGATCGTGAAGTCGGGCCGCTGCCTGTTAGGCAGGAGCTCGCTCAATGGGCGCATTTCCTTGTCCCGAACGCCTGTCAGTCAGAAGGTAGCAAAGATAGTGAACGTGATCATTTCCACCGCGCACTTTGAGAAGCGTCTCAATTCTTTTCCTCGCAGATCGGACCGGTTGGACCAACAAATTCTGGAGCCGAGGGCGAGAGTTGAACTCGCGGCCTGCCGGTTACGAAACGGCGCCCTGCCTCTCTAAACAAACGACTTAGCAATCTTTTCAACGACTTAACTGCCCGTCATTGCCAGTCGTTGCCCGCCATTCCCCATCGTTTAGCCAAGTTTAGCGCAAAGGTTTTCTTGCGGTTTCCTTGCGCTTGGGTACGGATGAGGCGTTCGTTCGCCAGACGATTGAGCTGTTCGATCTGCTTAACGGGACGCTGATCGAAGGCGAGCAACAGCGACGAGAGACGGATGTGCCGCGCCACTCCCTGTGAAGCGGTAGTTCCCAGTTATTGTATCTCTACATGAAAATCGCTGGTCCAGAACGCTACAAGCTCTCGTTCGATGCAGAAGAATTCGTCGTGTCTTGTAGCAGAGGAACTCCAAAGTTCTCGAGGCTCGCGCCACGCAGGCGACCCAAGCCGTACGTAGACCCTAGACGGCATTTGTGTCGGGTTAACCCAGCAGCCGATGCGCACTCGCATCCGAATCGGATTCACTGCCACTAGTGAGAATGGCTATCACGGCCATGCATGGCGACGTAATTTCAGGGAGAGGGGACAGCAGGCGATGAGTTTCTATCGGCTTTGTATATCGACCATGACGAGGGTTCCTGCTATCGCGGTTTCGACCGCGGTAGCAACCTGCGGCAGCATCGGCTTCACGAACGGCCACAGGCCGTTGCCAAGGACGACGACCGCAATCCTGCGACCTTCGAGGTTTTGCTGAAAACGGATGTTTTTGTCGGTTGTAAGCAGCACGTCAAACCCGGCCTCTTCCGCGACACGCAATAACTCACCGTTGGCCAGGGCGCTCCATCCTTGATCTCTTGACGTCTTGACGGTATGAGCTTCCAGCGAGCGGCGGATTTGTACTGGGGTTCACTGATCGAACAGGATACGCATTTACCGGGCCGATGCCGGAGTCTCCAGGCTGCGAGGCTGCGAACTCCAAGACGGCCTCGATGTGCTTCCGCGTGAGTCCGTCATACGTCTCTATCAATTCATTGATGGTCATGCCCTCTTCCAATCCCGCGAAGACGGTGGCAACCGGCATTCGCGTGCCGCGAAACACCCATGCCCCGCTCACCTTTCCAGTTACGCTCTCTACAGCAGGACATTGCGACCAGTCAAGCGCTGCCATCGTGAATCTCCTTTGTGATTTTAGCACAGAGTCCGGGCAGGAGATTTGGAACGGGAACAAGACAGCTATGGAATCTGCCGTCAGGGATGATTGGGAGGGCCCACGAGATTCGCGTAGAGGACCTTCTTGCCGCGTGGAGCCGTGCTGCCGCCTGGAGGCTCGACGG
>QHZB01000306.1 GCA_003224525.1 Acidobacteriota bacterium
TTGACTCTACAGGACTTGCGAAATCCGCGAGGCAGCAAAAGGCAGCAATAAGAGAGAACATCGTCGGCCGATCGCACATGAAACTCGCGTCACTGATGGCAAGCCGACAAATCTTCCTCGCACTGGCACTTTACATTCGACGGCCCATGGGATACATCAACCATGAGGTGGGATCGGAGATAGCAGGGATTGAAACTGCCCCTTCTTGCGTGTTTTAGCAACAATCGGATCAATCTTGAAGATTTGAAAATGTAATTGCATGCGACCAGGCACTGGTCATTTTACGGGTGTGGGCAATTTTCAACACACGAATGCCCGTCTGGTGTGTCGCTCGAACCCATCACGGAAGCGATGCTTCCACATAAAGTCACAGCGGTGTTAGGGGAATAGCTGTGGCAGCGTTATGGCTCCACAATTTGATGGATCTGATTGGCGGGTATATCCGTCAGCACTTGGCGCACACCGCTGGGCCAGCGCACTTCGAGTTGTTTCACATGCGCTTGTCGAGACAATATCGTACTGGCTGGCGCCGTCCTCTGTGGTCACTTTGAGCTGCGCTCCGATGGCCATCCGGTTATCTTTAGAGCCTTTCAATTGAAAGGTCACCCAGTTATTGGCATTCGATGACACATTACGGAGAATCCTTGCTTTTCCATTCAAAACGGTAACAACGATGTCCATGTGTCCGTCGTTGAAGAGATCCCCGATAACCGCGCCGCGATATGGTTCTGCGAGCTGCATGTCCGGACCTGCTTGTGCCGTCACATCCTCGAACGTCATTTTGCCCAGGTTTCGGAAGATTGAGTTAGGCTCGGCGTACGTTCGATTGGTGAACTCAGCGACGTTGTCAAGAACGTTGCCACGGGCAACGAACAGATCCTTCAAGCCATCGTTGTCGAAGTCGGCGACCCCGTTGGACCAGCCCGACATTTCCAAAGTAGGCCGGGCGAGCCCACTCCGGCCTGTAACATCGATAAAGATGCCTTTGCCGCGATTACGGAACAGGGGAAAGGTTTCAAGTTCCGTCGCCGTGTGCCAGATGTCAGGCAGGCCATCATTGTCCAGATCGCGAAACTCGGCTCCCATCCCCGAGACAGCCTTGCCGTTTTCGGAGTAAGCCACGCCGACATCCATCGCGACCTCTTCAAAAGCTTTGCCCTTGAGGTTGTGGAAGAGCGCGTTCGCCATGTTGTCGTTGGCGACAAAAATATCAATGAAGCCGTCCCCATCATAATCATTGAAACCTACACCCATCCCCTTGCCTAACTTCTTGGAGATGCCAGTCTCGTCAGAAACGTCAGTGAATGTGCCATCGCCGTTATTGCGATACAAGGTGGACGGGAGGGGCTCGTAAAACTTGGGGTGGCAATAAGCCCGCAACCGCCCTCCGCTTAGACATACGGGATCCTTGTTGACTTCCCAGCGGCAGTAATTCGACACGAACAGATCCAGCTTGCCGTCGTTATTGTAGTCCAGCCAGCCAGCAGCCGCGCTCCACATCTTCCGGCCTTTATAAGTCGGTGTACCGACGCCAGCCTTGTCCGTGACGTCTGTGAAGGTGCCGTCTCCATTATTTCGATACAGATGATTCTTGGTGACGCTGGCGACGTAAATATCCTGCCATCCATCGTTGTCGAAGTCGCCGATGGCAACAGCCATGTCGTAGCCGTCGCCCACCAGTCCGGCTTTCTCGGTGACGTCCGTGAACGTACCGTCATGGTTGTTGTGGAAAAGGCGGTTGTAGTATTTCGGGGACTCTTTCTTAAGGGACGGAATCGCCGCCCCGTTAATGAGAAAGATATCCAGGTACCCGTCGTTGTCGTAATCGATGAGACCAATGCCCGAGATCATCGTCTCCGGCTGGTTTTTGTTCGAAGTCGGACTACTGTCCGTCAAGAAGTCCAAACCCGACCGGGCGGTGATATCTTCAAAGCGAATCCTGCTGCTCTTGTCCGCTTGTGCTCCAATCACGATCGTTACCGTTAGCGTGACGATGGCTGCTATAGATAGGACCATGTAAAGGAAGAATCGAATCATCGCTGGAAGCTCAGTTTAGCATGGCGAGTCTGGAACTTGCTGTCGCTCCGCGGTGTCGGTCAACGCTTTCAGACGCTCGAACTCTGCTCGCTCGCGCGCGGCCTCGCTGTTTCGCCCTGCCTCAGATAAAGCTTGAGAAAGCGCAAAATGCGCGTCGGGGCTCCCGGGAGCCAACTTAACTGCCGTTCGCAGCTCTTGCAGAGCGCGATCCGTTTTTCCGAACGCCAGCCATAGCCTGCCGCATGCCACGTGCGCAACGAAGTTCTCCGGCGCCAACGCGACCGCCTCTCTGGCATACTTCAGCCCCTGTTCGTACTCGGCGGTGCGAAGGAGTTCCAGGGCGAGTTGAATCCGTGCCGCCTGATGAGAGGGGGAGACTTCGATTTCACGGCAAAATTCGTCAATGGCTAGAGAGGGATGCTCTTTAAGCAGAAACACACCATAAGAATAGTGCACGCCGGGTTCGGAGTGGTAGAGGGCCAACAGTTGTTTGAACTCCGTTTCGGCCGCCACACGATCCTGTAAAGCGATCAATGCTTGCGCGCGGCCGGCCAGACGAACCACAGGGATTTGCAAGGCCGGGAGATCGGAAGGGAGCTTCGGGATGCGCAGCGCAGCGATTCCGAAAGCGTCCAGCAGCTTCAGATCCGCCAATACTGCATCTTCGGGAGCCTCCGGGTGCGCTGCAGCGATCTGGTTGGCGGCCAAGGTCAACCGCTGCAGTGCGATTTCTGGTTTGCCCAACAGAGCGTTCAGGATGCCATCGTGAAACAGCACACTGCGGATGAAATCTGGGTTGGTCCCTAAGCCAAGCTTTCTGCCGCGTTCCAACATCGGAAGTGCTCTGGTGTAATGTTTTAGTTGAAATTCGCTCAGACCGAGCATGGCAAACCCAGGACCCGGCTGGTTCCGTTCGATCGATGCGAAATGCACGAAGGCATCGCGCGCTTCCCTGAAGCGTCCCGCGTCGAATAAGAGCGTTCCGAGATGCCACCAGCCTTCCGACCAATCAGGCCGAAGCTTAGTGGCGCGGCCATACAGCCGGATGGCTTCCGGGACGCGCTCGGAGTCCATTGCTGCCTGCGCGCGCTCAGCCAACTTCTCGAACGATTCGGGATGCGCATCCTGAGCCTGCTTGTTCGGATCTCCAGCATCTAAGAAGAACGGGGGCCTGTACGGCGCGATTCGACAAAACGCAAAAATGAGAGCAAGAGCTATTTTTTGATTCCCGACTTTCATTTCGAAGAGTGCGGCCTCCGTCGTGGAGTTGCGCGGAACTGGACCTCTCTAACCTCTCTAACCTCTCTAACATCTAACAATCGGTGGGCTACTTCAAGGCCGTATCAGGTGACCGCCATGAGGCTATGAAGATCGCCGTGGGCTGAATATTCCCGGAGATTACTTGCACGACGTGAAAATTCATAGGGAAGGCTAGAAAAGATCGTTCGCGCGTATTACATTGTTCCTACCACTATCAGCAAGGTTCCGGCGGAAGGCTCCGGCGGGAGGTCTGAATCATGAACCGACTTTTCGTTCTTCTCACAATATTTCTGCTCAGTGCATCGAGCTTGGCGGCCCAGAGGCAATCCCAACAGGACACTTCGGGTCAGGCTACGCCCCCTACTGTTCGTTCGACCGCGCAAAACGATCCGGGATATTCGACCAGAGGAAATCCATGTTTCTGAGGATGGCGTCGAGCAAAAGCTGACATCGTTTCTGGTAGTGGAGGGAACCGGGTCATTAAGCGCGCTCAAATCATCCGCGGAAAGCGGGTCACTCTCATTCGACCCGATGCGAGAGGTCCGCCTGGTTACACTCGTCTTCGAGGGACTAGACCAAGAGGGAAAGGGGTTCTTCCGCCAGGCACTGAAGGACATTCTCGACATGACACCGGAGCAGAACCTGTATTTCTCGATCCTGACCATCGATCAGAAGCTGCACTGCATCCAGCCTTTCACCGCCGATCACTCCGCGTTGCTAAAGAGTGTCGATCAGTCGTCAATGTGGTCCTTTATCCAATATTCGAATAATTCAGGTCAGGTGAAAGCCGAGTTGAAGCAAATCCTTTCCCAGGGCGAGCCGCAGTTGCAGGGTGCCTCCGGAAACGGTTCGACAGGCGGCCCGAGCGCGTCCCAGATTCAGAGCTCTGTTAGTTGGAGAATGGCAAAAATCCAGTACGACATGCTTCAGGCTGCTGATGCTGCTGACCGCGAGTACAACGTCCGCGCGACGATAGATGCATTGATGACCCTGGTGCGGGCACAGTCAGAGCTGCCGGGCCGCAAAGTGATCTTGTATTTCAACCCTTGGCTGTTCATAACGGAGACGGTTAAGGAGCAATACAGCAACCTGATCAGCATGGCGAATCGCTCTAACGTCAGCTTCTACACGGTCGACCCCAAAGGGTTAGTGACTTGGAGCCAGGGCAGCAATGGCCGCGACTGGCTCAGCGGCGCTGCTGGGGAGATCCGATCGGAGCAGATGAGAGGAGGGGTCGGGGAGGTATCGACCGGGCAGGCCCGTGCTGCGGAA
>QHZB01000307.1 GCA_003224525.1 Acidobacteriota bacterium
GGAATTCCCGTGTATGAGTACGGAGCGCTGGGAGCGGACGAAACAGATTTTGGAAGAAGCGCTCCGGATAGCGCCTGAGCAGCGGCCAGCCTATCTGGACTTGGTTTGCGGCGCGGATAGCGAACTGCGTGCCGAAGTGGAATCGCTGATTGCTTCCCACGCGGAGGCAGGCAGCGAGTTTCTCGCCGCAGCCGCTCCGGAACTTCTGGATCTTAGTTCCTCAGTTAAGCTGCCCAAGCTGCCACTGAACCAGCTAATTGGACATTACAGGCTGGTCGAAGAAGCCGGCCGAGGTGCGATGGGGGTGGTGTACAAGGCCGAGGATACGCGTCTGCACCGCTTCGTGGCATTGAAGTTTCTTCCGGAAGAGGTCGGAGAGAACTCGGTAGCCTTAGCACGGTTTCGTCGTGAGGCAAAGGCCGCGTCTGCGCTGAACCATCCCAATATCGTTACCATCTACGAAGTCGGGCAGGACGGTTCCACTCACTACATTGCGATGGAGCTGATAGAGGGGAAGACGCTGCGCGAGCTGCTTGTCGCCAGCTTGCTGCCAATACGAAAAGCAATTGAAATCGCAGCGCAGGTCGCGGACGGGCTGGCCAAGGCGCATGAAGGGGGCATCGCGCACAGAGACTTAAAGCCCGAGAACCTGATGGTCTCTGACGATGGATTCGTCAAAATCCTCGACTTTGGCCTGGCGAAGCTCGCGTCGACCAGCGGAGAGCTGTCGGATACGGGCACTCTATCCGCGTCGCAGACTCAACCGGGCGTGATTCTCGGAACGGTGCAATACATGTCACCGGAGCAGGCCAGCGGCGGTCAGCTGGATTTCCGGTCAGACCAGTTCTCGTTCGGTCTGGTGCTTTACGAGATGGTGACCGGAAAACGCGCCTTTCCAAGAAGCACAGCAGCGGAGACCCTGGTGGCCATTCTCCGGGAACAGGCCGAACCGATCGGAGTGCAAAACCCCGACGCCCCCGCTCCGCTGTGTTGGGCTATCGAGAGGTGCCTGGCAAAAGAGCCGGATAAACGCTACGTCTCTACCCGAGATCTCGCACGCGAACTTGCAGCCATACGCGACTGCTTCTCGGAAAAGCCGGTTAAGCGGGTGGAGCCCCGTCCGACCAATATTCCTGTGCAACGAACCCGGTTTGTGGGGCGAGAGAAGGAAGTAGCTGCCGCAAAAGAACTCCTGCTGCGTCAGGACGTGCGACTGGTCACGGTCACGGGTCCAGGCGGGATCGGCAAAACGCGTCTCGCGGTGGAGGTGGCGAGTGGCCTTGTTGAGCGCTTTCCAGGTGGAATTCATTTTGTCCCGCTGTCCCCGCTAAGTGATCCGGGCTTGATCACTTCGGTGATCGTTCAGACCTTGGGGATCGGGGAGGCGGGAAGTCAGTCGCCGCTCGAAATACTCAAGAAGAATTTACAGGATTCATTGCGCGCACCAATGCTGCTCCTGCTGGACAATTTCGAGCACCTGATTCAGGCGGCGCCTACCGTGGCAGAGCTCCTGGCCATGGGTCCCAATCTTAAAATCCTGGTGACAAGTCGCGCAGCGCTGCACGTGTACGGCGAACATGAATTTCCGGTGCCGCCGCTTGCGCTGCCGGATTCGCGGTCCATGCCTCCGGTTGAGGTTCTGTCGCAGTACCCTGCGGTCGCGCTATTCGTGCAACGCGCCGTCGCTGCCAAGCCAGATTTTGAACTTAGCGGAGAAAACGCCCGCGCCGTCACCGAGATTTGCGCCCGGTTGGATGGTCTGCCTCTCGCAATCGAGCTCGCAGCCGCCCGGGTCAAAGTTCTTTCGCCCTCTTCCATGCTGACACGCCTGGCGAGCCGGTTGCAGCTATTGACGGGCGGCGCACGGGACTTGCCGACAAGGCAACAGACTCTTCGGGGCGCAATCGACTGGAGCTACGACCTTCTGAACGCTGCCGAGCAAAAGCTTTTCCGAAGATTATCGGTGTTCGTGGGCGGATGCAATCTGGAAGGCGTGGAAGCCGTATGCGACACCAAAAGTGATCTCGATTTGGACCTGCTCGACGGTATGGCATCCATGGTAGACAAAAGCCTGGCGCAACAGGCCGAGCAAGCGAACGGTGAATCGCGGTTCGTGATGCTGGAAACGATTCGCGAGTATGCTCTGGAAAAGCTGGAGGCAAGCGGGGAGGAGGCCTTGACGAAGCGTGCCCATGCCGCCTACTGCCTGGTGCTGGCAGAAGAGGAGGCTACGGAGAAGAGCGGCGCGGAAGGAGCGGAGTGGCTGGGACGCTTCGCGTTAGAACTTGACAATTTTCGCGCGGGCCTTGAGTGGCTGACAGAAACCGGAGATGCGGAGTGGGGCCTGCGTCTCGGCGCGGCCCTGTTTCACTTCTGGGAGACGCGCGAGTATCTCGCCGAAGGCAGGGTCAGGCTGGGCAAGCTGCTGAAGATCGCAGGAGCGGCGGCGCCCACAAAGGCGCGCGCGCGCGCGCTTTTTGCTGCAGGCGTTCTCGCCGGCGAGCAGGGAGATTACGCCTCGGCGGATGTGCTCATCAGCGAAAGTCTAGACATCGCGCGTCAGTTGCGTGACAAGCAAGGTGTCGCCGTCTCTCTAAACGCGCTGGCAGTCTTTGCTCGCGACCGGGGTGACGTCAAACTGGCGCACGCCCTGTTCGAAGAAAGCCTTGTGCTGTGGCGAGAATTGGGCGACCAGAAGGCCGTCGCTCGGGCTCTCAGTAACCTGGCGAATGTCGTCAAATTGCAGGCTGACTATGACCGCGCGCGCTCCCTATACGCGGAGTGTCTCTCAATCTTCCGAGGACTGGGAGATCCGACAGGCGTAGCCTGGTCGCTAAACTACCAGGGGGATGTCGCACGCGATCAGTGTGACTCCGCAGCCGCGCGGACATTGTATGAACAGGGCCTGACAATTTTTCGGGAACTCGGTGACCGCTGGGGCATTGCTGGCACGCTGGCTGATCTGGGAAGCTTGGCGAGGGAACAGCGAAATTATCCAGGGGCGCACTCTCTGTACCGGGAAAGCCTAAAAATTTTCAAAGAACTAGAACATAAGCGCGGAATTGCCCGCCTGCTGGAGTGTTTCGCGTGCACTGCGGCGGCAGAACTCGAAGCAGAGCGTTCGCTGCGGCTGGCAGGCGCAGCGGCAGCGCTGCGCCAAAGCATTGGTACTCCGCTCACGCCCGCAGAACAGGCTAAGCTGGAATCCACCCTGGATCCGGCACGGCAGGTACTGACCAACACGGCAGGCGCGACGGTCTGGTTAGAAGGTTGGGCTATGCCGGTCGAGAAAGCTGTTGAGGAGGCGCT
Organism: Acidobacteriota bacterium; assembly: GCA_003224525.1. Taxonomy (GTDB): domain Bacteria; phylum Acidobacteriota; class Terriglobia; order Acidiferrales; family UBA7541; genus Acidiferrum. Next base: position 3,310 of record QHZB01000307.1, read on the forward strand.
CATGCCACATTCTGCGGCTCGCTCGGTTACGGCCACGGGCCGCGACCACCCAACCACATAACTTGTGTTCAAAGGTTTGGGCCACCTGCGCCCGGCGCAATCCTGCTGACATTCATTCCGCAGTTGTCGGGTCGATCAGTCTGCGGACGGCGGAGATGCGATTCGCGGGGAAGCCTCCCCTTCGTGCGTGTTCCCTGACCGCCGCCTCGTCTGGAGCGAGGTAGACGCAGTAAACCTTGTCGCCGGTTACGTAGCTATGGAGCCACTGAATGGCAGGACCCATTCCCTTGAGAAC
>QHZB01000308.1 GCA_003224525.1 Acidobacteriota bacterium
GCGGTGGTGCGGGCGATCCTGCTGTTGAAATTCGAGCAGATCGATCCGCTGGGGGATTGCTTTGCGGAGCGGCTCGCCGAGGTGGTGAGAGTGGAGGGTGATAGGCTGGCAGCGGACGTGGTGGTTCCAGTACCGCTGCATCGCGAGCGAGACGGGATCGGGGTACAACCAAGCGGCGTTACTCTCCATGCCCCTGGCGAAAACGCTCCGATTGCCGCATAAAGCGGTGCTGCTGATACGCACGCAGGCGCGGCTGAAAAAGCAAGTGCTGAGTCTGGAGGAACGATGGTAGTCAGTGCGTGGCGCTTTTGCCACACGTCCGGGCAGCCAAGTTGACAATGTACGCGTTTTACCAATTGGGCCGCAAAGCCTCGGCGTTCTAGGCCGGGGATAAGGCCCTCTTGATTGCTCCGCTGCATTGTCCTAAACTCCTCTCTGTCCAAAAGACCGATGGGCGGGCAGCCCAAAAGTGAAGCCTCTTCGTTGTCCTCGGCTGAAGTAAGGCGGCTGTGAGAGGAACCCACCGAAGCCATCCCGCAAAACCAGCGGGAGGCCGCAGGAATCCTCTTCCTTTTATGGAGAGGAGGATGTCAATGGTAGATGATGTATTGCTGCGATTCAGACATTAGAGGGGGCGGAAGAACTGGAAGAACTGCAGGATGTATTGACAACAACAACTGGAGCGGATGCTTGTGCACGAGCGCTGCGCGAGGCGGGAGCCAGGTCTGTTATTGGGCTGACGGTGGCCCGGGCCGTCAGAAACCCCCTGCAAAGCACCAGAGAGTGGTAAGATAACCCGAGGAAGGCGCGATGGGCGCAAACCGGCACATGTCGGTGGACTCCCGGGGGCGGTGTACCCCCGAAGTGTTCGGCGAGGTTCTGCCCGGTTCCGAAGGTCCTGCAGGCAGTAGATCTCACAACTTGAATTCGACGCGCCGGGCATCTCTGATGCAGGAGCCAGTGCTGGTGTTGAATGCCACGTACGAGCCAATCAACGTGACGGCGGTGCGGCGCGCGATGGTATTGATGCTGAAGGGCGTGGCGCAGGCCGAAGAGATGCACAACACGGAAGTGCACTCTGCGGCGCATGCGCACAGAGTGCCGTCCGTGATCCGCCTGCTGGCGTACCGGCATATCCCGCAGCAGAGCCGGGCGCTGTCGCGGAAGAATATATTGCTGCGGGACCGCAACACCTGCCAGTTCTGCGTGCGGGTATTCCCGAGCTCGGAATTGACGCTGGACCACGTCGTGCCGCGGTCGCGCGGCGGGCGGTCCACCTGGGAAAACCTGGTGGCCTGCTGCTACCGGTGCAATAACAGCAAGGGCGGCCGGACGCCGGAAGAAGCCGGGTTGAAGCTGGCGAGAAGACCCCGGCCGTTTACGCTGCACACCTCCAGACAGCTCATGAGGCTGATCGGACACCGGGACGAACGGTGGCGTAAGTATTTGTTTTACTGAGATTTACGCAACTAAATCGATTTTTTGAAAAAAGTTAGATCAAAAGGAAACCTTTTTAGCTGGCGACCATCTAATCTATCAATACCACTTCGAGGACACACCCCGGGAGGCGGTTAGGGCAATGCTCTAACCGCTTCTCTCCTTTTCAGGCCGATTTTCCACAGATAACGGTTTTGGGTTTCTTTGCGGCTGGATTCCGGAAAACTCCGCGGCGCTCCGCCGATGCGGGCGATGCACTACTTGGGAGCTACTGGCGCATGACCACGCGCAGTCCCGGCGCCAGCTTTCGGCAAAGCCCACGCGCGCGACCTCAAGTTCCGCCGAGAGATACTTCAGAGGATCGTCCGTTGCCGGATGGAATCGCAGGGCGGGTGCGATGAGATAGACGAGCGGCGGGGCCCGCTGCAAAGCGACGCCGTGAAAATAACCATAGCGAGCGATCTCTCCGCTCTGCAACTGCCGGCGAACACGCAACCAATAGTCCGCCGCCTGCAGCGGCAAATGGATGTGCTCGCTGGACTTTAGTTCGATGACCGCCAGCCTCCCGGAACGAGCCACGGTAAGAAGATCGAGAATGCCGTGTTCGCCCCGGCATTGGCAAAAACTTGCGCGTATACGAAACAGATCGAGCATGGCATTGACGGGCGTGACGTCCTCGCGAAGGATGGATTCCAGCCAGCGCTCGGGCTGAACGCGGTAGAGCGAATGGCGCGAATCGCTGGCAAACGGGTGTGCTTAATAAAGGGTCAGGAAAGTTTACGACTTCAACGGCCCACGATGAGCCGCTGGACCAGAGCCTCTGGAAGGTGTACAGCACGCATGCGCTCCTGGACGGCGGGAATATCGTAAGGCACGCGCCAAAACTCGATGACCTGGTGCTCGAGGTCGGCGATGGCAAAAGCCGCGCGCGGATCGCCGTCGCGAGGTTGTCCAATCGAACCAGGGTTAAGGAGATAGCGGCGGGGGAGCTCGATGCGCAGCGCTGCAAAGGGTTCGTTGGGGCGAGGACGAATCTGGAGGACTTCGAGCTGCGAGTCCTGATAGGAAAAACCGCCCTGATGATGCGTGTGCCCGAAGAAAGTGACTTCGGCGGTGGAGTCCAGGAGGCCGTCGAGGGCCTGCTCGGGAGTGAAGACGTATTCGTCTTCATCCTGAAACGCGCCGTGAACAAGCACGAGGCCATCCGTCGCAAGAGGTCCTTGAGGCAAAGCCGATAGCCACGCGAGGTGGTCCGGCTTGAGTTGCGCGCGCGTCCAATCCACGGCGGATTTCGCGACCGGATTGAAATCATCCGTGGGCATCAATCCGGTGGCTGCTTTGTCGTGATTTCCACGAATGGTTTGCGTGCCGAGCTCCCGCAGGCGCGCCGTGACTTCGTTGGGATCGGGGCCATAGCCGACGACATCACCCAAGCAGACGGAAAGATCCCAACGGTCCTGTGCGGCATCAAGGACGGCGTCGAGTGCAGTAGCGTTCGAGTGCAGGTCGCTGAGAACGAGGATCCGCATTCCCACTATCCGAAAAGTGACCCTGAG
>QHZB01000354.1 GCA_003224525.1 Acidobacteriota bacterium
ACCCAGCTGCTCCTTGGGATTGCGCGGGCTCTATATGACCTCCGTATGAGTTTTTGTGATTTAATCGTCAGCATGGAACAAACTGAAATTAATCCGCGCCCGGTGGTTGGGGCGATCATCGTGGTGAGCGGCTTCGCTGTGTCATTCCTGCTGTGGCTGCTGTACGTGCATCATGCTTCGCCTGATTTCGCCGGGCGCTGGATGTTTTTGCCGGCCCTCAACGCGCTTCTGAACGGATTGTGCACGATTGCGCTTTGCGTGGGATTGTATCTCATCAAACATCACAACAGGGAAGCGCATCGCACGAGCATGCTGCTGGCGTTCGCGTTCTCTTCCGTTTTTCTCATCAGCTACATCGTGAACCACGCACTGCACGGCGACACGATTTTTCCCGGCCACGGCCCAGTGCGCACGCTGTACCTTTCCATTTTAGCCAGCCACGTAATCCTTTCCATCGTCGCGCTGCCGATGGTGCTCACGACGTTGTTTTTCTCGCTGACGGGCCGGTTCGCGATGCACCGCAGAATCGCGCGCTTGACGTTCCCCATTTGGCTCTACGTTTCGATCACCGGCGTAGTGGTTTTCGTGTTCCTCAAGGCGTATGCGTACTCGACCCAGCATTAATCCGGACCGATCTAAGGGAGTAAGGGCAGGAAACCGCCGTTGCGGGCTCCCGGGTGACGGGCTTGGGCCATCCTTGTCTGGCGAGGGCCAAATCGTGAGGTTTGAAATTCATGAAATATTTATCTATTCTGCTAGATGCTAGCGGGTACGCTGTGTTGCGCGGGATGCGCGCTTGGACAGGAGCCCAATAATCCGCCGCTGCGCTTACCGATGTCGCGATTCGGCGCAAGTGTTCCGCTCACTTCATCGCACTGAACGACCCCATAGATACTCATTCATTTGAGAGTACTGTCAGCTGCGGGAATCGGCAGAAAAAAGAACTTCTCTTCTGGCGACTTCTCCAGGCACTCCAGCGCCATTTCGGAGTGAATATGTCGACCCCACGGCAGAGCCATTGGCGTCAAGGAAATTCAATGTGTTCATAGATCTGTTCGTTGGACAAATGGACTCTTGGCCCATCTGAGGCGATGAGGGGAAACTTGACCTTTTGATACGAGGACGCCTGCCCTCGATGAGTGTGACCCGTACGCCCAAAAGGATCAATTTGCGGACGGAACGTCCTTGCGCGGCGGCTTGCTCCCTGAGCTTGCGAAAAAGGGAAGCGGGAATATCGACGATCGTCCGAATTATTTACTCTTTCATATATTTATTTTTTAAATACCGTAAAATATGGAACGCCACCTTGCGCAGTGCTCTTTCGCAGGCCTAACCTTGAATACGGGCCTCCTATCCGAGTGTAACGGCTTGATTCCGAACAGCAGGCGGTGGAAAAATGTACCATCGTTGATCTGACCTTCGATCGATTCATATTCCCGGTTAGCTGTCTAGCTTTCGGTTCGCTTTGGTGTAGACTTCCTGGTGCTCAGGAACGCGGAGCGGGTCGTCCGATCGCGAATCCGCCGTGCTTGCGCAAACTGACACGCGAACGAGCAGCTTGCCGAAAACGGCGGCTGGGGGGGCGAGGAGTTTTCATGAAACGACGCGATTTTGTTCGTGGCAGTGTTCTTGCAGGTGGCGCTGCCGTGTTGCGGCCGTCGCTTGCTACGGCGCAGAGTGCAGCGCAGCAGCCATCCGAGTTGACGCCGGCGCAAAGCGGTGTGGACGCCTCGAAAGACCTTGCGGGGCCCGGATGGAAGCCACTTTTTTTGGATGAGCACCAGAATGAAACGCTGATTGTGCTCAGCGACTTGATTATCCCAGCGACGGATACTCCCGGCGCTAAGGAAGCGCTGGTGAATCGCTATATCGATCTTGTGCTGGCTGCCGAGACGCGCGAGACGCAACGAGCGTTTTTGAATTCGTTGGGATATGTGGATGGCGAAAGCATGCGGCGATTCAAAGCAGCGTTTCGGTATCTGTCGCGGGAAGACCAAGATATTCTGTTGCATGCGCTGGCGTATCCGCGCATCGGAGGCGGATGGGCTGGCGATACGGGTGCCGTGGCCGATCCGGGGCACGGTCATTTTGAATCGCTCAAGGGCCGCATCATGAGTGCGTACTACAGCTCGCAAGTCGGCGAGAAAGAACTGGGGTGGGACGGAGCGTTTGCGCACGGCCCCTATGGAGGCTGCGAACACCCAGAAGGGGATCACAAGTGAGCGGCACCAACATGGCGCAAGACCCTTTGCAGACAACTTACGATGCGGTGGTTGTGGGATCGGGAGCCACCGGCGGCTGGGCCGCGAAACAACTTGCGGAGGCGGGGCTGAAAGTTGCGTTGCTCGAAGCAGGGCGCGCGGTCAGTCCGAAAGAGTTTACTGAGCACGTGCCGTCTTACAAGCTGAAATACCGCGATCACTCGCCGGAGGTGGTGCGCACGCGGCCGGTACAAAAGCAGTGCTACGCGTGCATGGAATACAACTACGAATGGTTTGTGAATGACTTCGAGAATCCGTACAGCACGCCGCTCGGCAAGCCATTTACATGGCAACGGCTGCGCATCCTCGGTGGGCGATCGCTGGTCTGGGGCCGTCAGAGTTACAGGCTGAGCGATAACGATTTTAAGGCGGCGAGCCGCGACGGGTATGGCGATGACTGGCCGATTAGCTATGCCGATCTTGCACCGTATTACGACATCGTGGAGCGGTACGTAGGTATCAGCGGAGCGACGGAGGGAAATGAGATGCTGCCTGACGGGCAATTTCTCCCGCCAATGAAAATGAGCTGCGGAGAAGTTCAGCTCAGAGAACGCGTCAAAGCGAAGTTCGGGCACACGGTCACGATTGGGCGCACGGCGATCCTGACGCAAAATCACAATGGACGCCTCGCTTGCCATTATTGCGGGCCTTGCGAACGCGGGTGCAGCACGTTTTCTTACTTCAGCAGCCCGTTTACGACCGTCAAGGACGCGCTGGCTTCCGGCAACTGCACGCTGTTTACCAACGCCGTGGTGAGCCATGTGGACATGGACACGGAGCCAAACAAAACGCGCGGTGTGACGTACGTGGATCGCTTGACAAGGCAAGTGAAGGAGGTCCGCGGAAAAGCGGTGATCCTTTGCGCGCAGGCATTGGAATCCACCCGCATCTTGCTGAACTCGTCCACTCGGGAATATTCAAATGGACTGGCGAATTCGAGCGGTGCGCTGGGCCATTATTTGATGGATCACGTCGTAGGCGCAGGAGCGTCGGGTCGTCTGCCAGAATTCAAAACTCTTCCGAATGCGAACGAGCCCGCACGTCCCAACGGGATTTACATCCCTCGCTTCCGGAACACTCCTTCGAGCAACAAGCATTCGCGATTCATACGTGGTTATGGTTACCAGGGCGGGGCCGAGCCTGGATTCAACTTCAGTGCCGAAGGCTACGGAGCGTCGCTCAAGAAGGCTGTGAAAGAAGGCGAGTACGGGATTTCGCTCGGAGCTTTCGGTGAATCGCTGGCCCGATGGGACAATTACATCGAGATCGACCGCGATCTAAGAGATGCCTGGGGCATTCCGGCATTGCGCATTTGCATGACCCACGGCGACAACGAAGCTGCGCTCATGGAGGACGCTGGGGCCACGGCGGCGGAAATGTTGGAAGCGACCGGCGCGAAAGATATCCGCGTGCGAGCGAGTGTCGAAATGCCAGGAATGGCCATACACGAACTGGGAACAGCCCGCATGGGGAACGATCCGAAGAAGTCGGTGCTCAATGCGTTCAACCAGGTGCACGACGTGAAAAATTTGTTCGTGATGGACGGAGCGAGCTTTGTGTCGTCTGCGTGCCAGAACCCGACGCTTACCATGATGGCGTTGACGGTCCGCGCCTGTGATCACCTGATTGGCCGTTTCCGCAAAAGCGAGATCTAATGCAAACTCCCGTATGGTCAAAAAACTCGTCCTGGTCGCTGCCCTGACGGCAGATCATGCTTTGCCCAGCTTCGCGATCATGATCCAGCGGAGCGATCTAGGAATCTAATCCGTGAGAGTCCGGGGTGCGCAGACTTCCCAGAACGGGGACTTGTGGACGGAAGGGAATCGGACACGTTCAAGTTCTTGGCTCAGGCGCGCCCTAAGGCCCGCTGGCAACTGCAAACCGCCAAGGCGCGCTTTAGCGAACTCTTTGGCCGCGCCCGCTCCGAGGGACCGCAACTGATCACCCGCCGGGACAAGGAGGGCGTTGTCATGATCTCCGATGAGCAATACCAACGGCTCGTCGGCAAGGCCCATCAGCCACAGAATCTGTTGCAGTTCTTCCGAGAATCGCCGCTCGTCGGCATCGAATTGGACTTGGAGCGGGGCAAAGATGAGGGCCGTGACATCGAGCTATGACCGGCTTCTTACGCGATACGAATTGCATCTCTGAGGTTGTCCGCCTCAAACCGGCGCCGCGTGTCATGGCGTGGATCGAGGCGGCTGAGGAAACCCTGCTTTATCTGAGCGTCCTAACGCTCGGTGAGATTCGGAAGGGTTTGGCCGCGCTGCCGCAAGGCAAACGGCGAAGCCGCCTGGAAACATGGCTGGAAGTGGAACTGCAAGCGCGTTTCTCAGGTAGGATCCTGTCGATTGATGCCGCCGTTGCCGATCGCTGGAGCTTGCTCGCTGCAAACGCAAAGAGTAAGGGCAAGCCTTTGTCCGCCATCGATGGCTTGTTGGCGGCGACGGCGATCCACCACAATCTAACAATTGTTTCGCGAAACGTCGGCGACTTCACAAATACACAAGTGCCAGTCGTGAACCCGTGGGAACCATGAAGTTAATTGGCAGGCGGAATTACTTATGTCACCGCTCCACCGTCTAATCCACCTGATTATTCTCTCCAGCAAAATCCCAGTTACGGGGCGCGTTTGCGAAGAAAGCGTCAAGGTCCGCAGTTGAGAAGAACCATGGAGCACCGGGAATTGACGGTGTCACGTTCGACGCCATCGAAGAGGGTGGAGTGGAGAGTTTTCTTCAGCAGATTAAAGACGAATTAGTCTCAAACACGTATCGACGCATGCGGGTACGGAAGAAGGAAATACCGAAGGATGGGGGCAAAGTCCGCATCCTTCGATTCCCTCGATTCGTGACCGTGTTGGTCCAGGGAGATCTTAAGCTCATTCTGGAACCGATCTTCGAAGCTGACTCTCAATCGGGATCGTATGGATATCACCTAAACGGACCGCACATGAAGCGGTAAACCGTGTGGCACAAGCAATCGTCGAGGAGAAGGCCCGAATCATCGACATCGATCTCAGCGCCTACTTGGCACCGTCCTGCATCCGCTGCTGTTGGAGAAGGTAGTGCAGAGGATACCCGCAGTGGCGGCAGGGTCAGTACATGCAGAGCATGTTCACGACGCAGCACGAATCAATAGACAACGACCGCTATCCCGACGTGAAGTGGACCGGCCTCTCAGATTTGATCGCGCAACGATCCTCGGCCTAAGCGGACGGCGTTGATCATGTCTATACCGTTGTGGAAGGAAAAGATGTGGTCGCAAGTAGCGGGATCTCATCGCCTGCACAATGTGTGGTTCCCGAAGCATCGATCGCACCATCCCATCAGAGTCACGGGGGTAATACTGGGAATTGCAAAGCCTTGAGATTTGTGGCCAGTTGAGATACAGATTCGTATTTGATGGCGTAGCCCCCCAGCGCGATGGCTGTCTCGACATTCGCATCGCGATCGTCAATGAAAAGAGTTTGCTCTGGCTTCACGCGCAGAGCCTGCAAGCACTTAAGAAATATTGCGGGATCGGGCTTGATGAGACGTACTTCCGAGGAAAAGATCAGGTGATCAAACAACTGCAACCATTCTGAACTCGAACGGATATGAGCGGAAAACCTGAGATGCAAGTTGGAGAGTAGCGCCGTTTGAAAACCGGCTACTCGCAGCGACCGCGTCCAGGAGAGTAGGGGTTCTTCAAGATGGCTCCATATTTCAATGTCCCATCGCAGTAACTTCTCGAGGGTATCGTCATCGAGATGAGTATTCGTCTCACTCGCAAAACGGCCCCAGTATTCCTTGCCACCAATATCGTTCTGGTCGTAAGCGCCGCGGTTCTTTTCGTAGAGTTGCCAAAAGGTGGCGTGATCAACACCGAAGATTTTGGCTATTCGATCAGTCTCTGCTAGCGAAGGCCGTCGGCAGAGAACCATGCCGTAGTCGAGAATGATGGCACGAACATCATTGGGTGGTGGATGCATCGGTCCGCGTTGGCCTAGATAGGAATTGTAACTTGGGTCACACTCACCAATGTTTAGGAATGTTTAAGTACGAGGAATTCAGCGCTGAGACGGAGGGACAGCCAAGGAGGCGCAGCGTACGTTCCACATCATCACGCAAAATCTCGAGCGCGCGCGTAACTCCGGCCTTTCCAGCGGCGGCAAGACCAAAAGCGTAAGCACGTCCCAACAGAACGGCGCGAGCGCCAAGACAGATCGCCTTTACGATATCGCTTCCGCGACGAACACCGCCATCCATGAGGACTTCGACTTGGCCGTTGACGGCAGCTACCACTTCTGGGAGCACTCTCAAGGTGGCTGGAGCACCGTCCAGCTGACGCCCACCGTGATTGGAGACGACAATCGCGGCTGCCCCTTCGTCGACGGCACGTTTGGCATCATCGGCCGTGAGCACTCCTTTGACAACAATCGCCCCGGTCCAGATGCGCTTGAGCCAGCGAATGTCTTCCCATGTGACGACAGCCCGGGCAAGAGCAGCCGTGACGTCGATGAGGGACATCGGTCCTTTACCTGGAATAACGATGTTCTCTAGTTTTGGCGTGCCCCCATCGATAAGAAACGAGACGAGCCATCGAGGGTGTGTAAACATCTGTGGCAGGAAAGGCAGTTTGGAAAATATGGAGCCGCCCAAGAGTTCCTTCATTCCGTTGCGCGGATCGCGTTCGCGCATTCCCGCCACGGGAGTGTCGATGGTAACGACCAGCGCCGAGAATCCAGCGCGACGAGCGCGGTCAATGGCCCCTTCAGCAACCTCGCGTCCCCCCACGAGGTAGAGTTGGTACCAGACGGGCCCTTTTGAGGCGGCCCGGACATTTTCCAGTTTGTGACCAGAAATGGTGGACAGAGTGTAGGCAAGGCCAGCCTCCTCCGCTGCGGCTGCCGCGGCGACTTCTCCGCCGGGATGCATCAATCTACTGTAGCCTATGGGGGCTAAAATCGCGGGGAAGGCTAAATCGGCGGAGAGAACCCGAGTGCGGAGGTCACATTCGGGAATGGCAACTGCTTGCCGAGGGCGAAAGGTGACGTCATCGAACACCCGGCAGTTTTCGCGTAGCGTGACTTCACTCTCGGCGCCGCCATCAAGATAGTCGAAGACAACTTTAGGGAGACGACCCTGCGCCAGATGGCGGAGATCGTGGATATTAATGACCCGCGGAGAGGCCAATGAGCGTGGCGTGCTACGCACGGTGCCCCGGATTTCCTGTCGCGACATGCACTCTCATGGAGGACCTAGTTCACTGTGAAGATGCGGATGGCGTTGCCGTAGCGGCTTTACCTATGTAATTGCCATAGCCCACAATCATCGTAGAGCCCACCAGCACTAAGAGACTCAGGGCAACGAGTAATTTGGTGCGCGTGCCAGCGCCTTTCCATTCTTTAAGGGCAATTCCCCACAAAGTGCTGAAGATAATGATGCTGGCCATATGCAGAGTCCAGCTAGAAAACTTGAAGCGACCCATCTGGGTTTCGCCCATGGTGTAGAAGAAAAACTGAAAATACCAGGTTGTTCCCGCCAAGGCTGAAAAGAAGTAGTTCGGGAGCATCGGCGCTCTTGTTAGCATGGTTTTGTCGGCAGAAATCGCGGCGGCTACTGCCATTTCCTCACCGGGAGCATCCGTGACCGATTCGAGGATGGGCTCGTTCCTTCGATCGGGCCCGCCCTCGCGGATTTTAGAGGAAAAATATTGATAACCCGTATGGTTTCTCACGTTGAGGATCAAGCACCAAGCAAAGTTTGTAGTGAATCCGCCGAGCAGTACGACGATTAGCGCCGGAAGCCCCTGCCAAATTGGCGAGGTGCCGAACTTCACGGAAAGAGCTTTGATGGGATCGCCTGCCGCGAGGCCATAAGCGAAGCAGGCACTCATGATTCCTGAGAAGGTTGCCACCAAAAGGCCGCGTTTCAAATCGAATTCCTTGATGGAGGCGCGCTTCTGCTCCGCGGACATCTCCTTTTCCTTCGACATCCCCGCTGCTCCGGCAAAAATGATGCCAAGGAGGCAGACGACCACACCCACCAGGATGATACGCCCTGAGGAGGAACCCAATACCTCGGACCTGAATTCGCCGCGGAAAATGGGTGGCATCAAGGTCCCGAAAACGGCGGTGTAGCCGAGCGCGACTGCCATACCGAGGGACATGCCGAGATAACGCATGGTGAGGCCGAACGTGAGGCCACCTAGGCCCCAAAGAGCCCCGAATATGTAGGTCCAGAAGAGGCTGTTGGTGGGAGTCTCATGAAGGACTTGAGCCACACTGCGCGTCATTACGAAGGCCAAGAACCAAGGCGCAATTATCCAGCTGAAGAAACCGCCGACTAACCAATAAGTCTCCCACGACCAGGCTTTCACCCGGCGGTAAGGAACATAAAAGCTTGCCGACGCCAAGCCACCAAGCCAGTGCAAGAACACGCCCAAAGGGGGATTTGGTGCGAGCAAACGGTCCTCTCTGTTCTTGAGTCAAGCGCATTAGAATAGTGCCTCCCGAGAAAGCCAAGCAACTGAGGGGGAGGCACGGCGACTCGCGACTGTAGTGCCTGAAGGAAGGCCTGTCAATACAAAACGAATGTTCGTATTGAAATTTACCGCTAGGGTATACTTCCAGAGCACAACTCGCGTTGAGACGAAACACGATGACCAATTCGTTCCGCAGCCGATTGTACGTGATTCCCGTCTTGTCCAAGGCACTTGATGTTCTGGAACTGATGCAGAAGGAGAATACTCCGAGGACACTCGAGGAAATCTATCAGCGAACAAACATTTCCAAGACGACCGTCTATCGCATTCTAAAGACACTTGTTCACCGCGGCTACCTGGCGCATTCGGAGAATGGGCTGTATCGACTGGTGTCCAGGCCAAGGAAAGTCCGGTTTGGCTTCGGAGGTGAATCATCCGAGATGCCTTTCTCGGAGGGAGTGAGAGAAAGCTTGCAAGCGGCGGCGAACTCGGCGGGGGTAGATTTGTTAGTTCTGGACAACCACTATGATGCGCAGACAGCAGTGCGGAATGCCGAGGAATTTGTCCGACAGCAGGTTGACCTGGTCATCGAGTTCCAGATCGATCAGCGAATCGCGCCGGCGATCGCAGACAAAATCAGTGCAGCAGGGATTCCATTGATCGCTGTAGACATTCCCCATCCACACGCCACTTACTTTGGCGTAGATAATTACCGAGTCGGATTTGAGGCCGGTCAGTATTTGGCCCATTTTGCCAAGAGCCACTGGGGCGGGGAGGTGAGCCGAGTGCTTGGACTGGGGATCGAGGAAGCGGGGCCACTGGTGCAAAGCCGGATCACCGGCGCATTTGCGGGCGTGCGCTCGCGGCTTCCCGGCATAAAACAGGACGCTTACGTCTTGATGGACGGAGAAGGCTTGCGCGAGAAAAGCTGCCGACAAGTGCAAGACTTCCTTTGTAAGCATTCGAAAGAACGAGGGTTGTTGATCGCAGCAGCCACCGACACCAGCGGGCTTGGAGCGCTGCAAGCGGTGCGAGAAATGAAGAGAGAGAAAGACGTTGCGATCGTGGGTCAGGATTGCATCAATGAGGCTCTCGAAGAGATGAAGACTCCCGGGACACCCTACATTGCTTCCGTATCACATGAAGCGGGAAGCTATGGTCCCCGTTTGATTCAATTGGGATTGGGAATCCTAAACGGGCAAACCGTGCCGCCTTACAATTACATTGCGCACAAGCTAGTCACGGCCACGTCCATGTCAAAAAGAGTGCGGGCGGCAAGCTGAGCGTGGCTGGCGAAGTGGCACAAGGCGCAGGAATGCGGTCCGCCGATACCAGCGCCTCTGCGAAAGCGGACATCGTCAAGCGGGGTTATTCCCCTATTGAAAGAATTAACCTATTGCAGTCTTTCTTCCTGGAGCGTATCGTCGAGACCGCTCCTGGTGGTCGAAACCGGAATGAATCGGGCAACTTGCTCGCATGGAAGCCGACGATGGTTTTTCCCATGAAATCCAAAGAGAAACTACGATACTTGGAAGATCGCTGGGATGATCAGATTGCGAAGGGCTTGGACGCCGCCGAGTTGCTGCGGTACCGGTCAAACCTTTTGGGATCGGATTTGAGAATTACGAATTTCGGAGGGGGGAACACTAGCTCCAAAATTGAGGAGACGGACCCGCTCGATGGAAGTAAAGCAACAATCTTATGGATTAAGGGGAGCGGCGGAGATATCGGAAGCATTCAAAGGAAAGGTTTCGCGACCTTATATCTCAATAAGCTGCATGCCGCGGAGAAGCGCTATCGCGGCGTGGAATTCGAAGACGAGATGGTGGAGATGTACTCGCTGTGCGCGTTTCGGAACAACACCGTGGCGGCTTCGATCGATACGCCTTTGCATGGTTTTCTTCCATTCGCTCATGTTGATCACTTGCATCCGGACTGGGGAATTGCGCTAGCGGCGGCGGCCAACGGGCGCGCGAAAATGGAGGAATTTAATCGGCGGTTTGAGCACCGCTTGATCTGGCTGCCCTGGCAACGGCCCGGATTCGAACTCGCTATGATGCTGCACGAAGCGGTTAGTGCCAGTCCGGGTTGTGACGGAGTTGTTTTGGGTGGACATGGGCTCTTTACGTGGGGAGAGACACAGCGGGAGTGCTATTCGAACACTCTGACGATAATCGATCAATTGGGCCAATTCATTGCTCAGCACGTGGAAGAAAAAGGAAATGCTCTCTTCGGTGGCACGCTTTCAGCGACGCTTGAGAACCAGCGCGAACTGGCGATGGATATTTTCCCATTCATCCGAGGCCGGGTTTCCGCTCGGCAGCGCATGATCGGAAGTTTCAGCAGCAATGTGGAAGTGCTTCGATTTGTCAATTCACGGGACGCCCAGAAACTGGCGCATTTGGGAACAAGCTGTCCTGATCATTTCATTCGCACGAAAATTCGGCCGCTTTTCGTGGCGTGGGAACCATCGAGCAAGCTCAGTGGTCTGCGCCAGAAGATCGACGAAACGTTGAGGGGATACAGGGAAGAGTACAGGCAATATTACGATTCATTCGCGGCGC
>QHZB01000309.1 GCA_003224525.1 Acidobacteriota bacterium
CTCCGCAACACGCTCCTCCGCAGCCTTTTCCTGCTGTTCAGCTTCGCGTTGCTTGGCAAGATATTCCTGCCACTTTTGTTTGCTGTCTTCCGGGTAGGAGAAAGCCACGCGGGCAACGTATTCATTTGGTTTCGATTCAAGCCGAACGTAATAGGCCCTCCGGTCGGTCGGCACAACCATTGTCGTGTCCAGCCCGGCAATCCGCGGCTTAATGATGATGAGAGGCGTTGCGTCCGGGCCGCTCCCCGACGCGGACGGTGAGATCTCCCATCGGATGCTGTCGCCAATATGTGGCTCACCAGCAATCTTTTCTCCGGGTTCCAGTTCCAAAATGCAAACATGCAGTGGTGCGCACACCACAATGGGCAGGCCACCGCCGTAGGCATACACCACCCGACCATCCTTACCCGGCACCGGTACACTGCGGCTTTCTGTCCATTCGCGGCTGAGTAATACGGCCTCCGAGCCAGTGGCGTTAAGCGCTACGTCGTGCTTGGCTTCGAACGAACGAGGGACTTCTGACGATACCGTCGGAGGAGGGGCGCTCCCTGACAGCGCCGGAACGGTTGGCGCGTGCTTTGCCGGAGTGCTCCTGGATGCATCGCCTGATTCCAGGATGCGGACAGCCTCCGCCAGTGGGTACTTATCCGGAGACGGCGCCGGCTCTTTCTTTACCACCGAAGGGGGCGGTTGCGCCGGCGTCGTGCTCGGAGTTGATGAGCTGTTTGTTGGCTGCTGCGCTCGCGCCGCTGGACATCCACTCAAGCAAAGAGCCAGCATTGCGGTTACTGTATAGATCATCTTCATAGTGTCCCTCACAGAACTTTCGACCACGAAATA
>QHZB01000355.1 GCA_003224525.1 Acidobacteriota bacterium
GGCGTCGGTGAAATCGTAGAGATTCTTGATGGGTTTGTCGCCGAATTGGATGAGGACGTCTCCGGCTTGGAAGCCTGCCTTCGCGGCGGGAGAACCGGGCTTTACATCGGAAAAGCGGACGCCATTTTCGATTTGGCCGAAGTCGGGGATGGAGCCGAAGTACGGGCCGTAGCCGCCACTGCCACCGCTCGGCGTGCCTGCATGGGGATTGGGATTTTCGACGGCGACGTAGGCGGGGCGATCCTGAGCGGTGTCGATGCGCAAGGCGATGTTGGAGACCAGATCGAGCAGATGGGCGGCCCCAGGGGCGTTGATTTTATCCCAGGTGTCGGAGGGCTTGTGATAGTCGCTATGGAGACCGGAGAAAAAGAAAAGGACGGGAATGCGTTTCGTAACGAAGGAAGTGTGATCGCTGGAGGAGTATCCTCCCGGAGAGTTTTCGTACTTGAAGGTGGTGTTGGATTCGGCTTGATCGAGGATGGGTTGGAAGGTCGTCCCGGTGCCGAGGCCGCCGATATAAACCTTGTCGTCTTTGATCCGTCCGATCATGTCCATATTGAGCATGGCGACAGCTTTGTCGAGCGGCAGAGTGGGGTTCTTGACCCATTCGGCGGAGCCGAGGAGGCCTAGCTCTTCTCCGGCGAAGTTCGCGAACAGAATGCCGCGTTGCAGTTGGCCCTTGAGCGGGGCAAAAAGGCGGGCAAGTTCGAGAACGCCCGCGGTGCCGGAGGCGTTGTCATCCGCGCCGGGATGGATTTGGCCGATCTGTGAAGGAGCCATCGAATGAGCTTCGCCGCGGCCGAGATGGTCGTAGTGAGCGCCAAGGATAACGTATTCGCCGGTTTTTCCGGGAAGATAGGCCAGGACGTTGTTGACGGTGGCGTGAATTCGCTCGATGTCCACAGTGAGGGAAAGAATTAATCTTGTCGAAGTGCTGCTGGGCGGGCCAGCAGCGTGGAGGGCGCCACCAGCTTCTGTTTGGACTTCGCTGAGAGTCATTCCCTGGTTTCGGAGCCAGTTATCGGCGGTGGAATTCTTCACTTGCAGGCAGAGGATTCCCGCGTCTTCGGGGCCTTCCACGTCGCCAAACCGCGGCAGAACATCCTCTTCTCCGTTGGGGAGTTTTCCGTTGACGACGATAATTGCGGCGGCGCCGTGATTCTTGGCGTTTATAGCTTTGGAAATGACCCACTCGTGCGGCGAGTGGCCACCCTCCGTGGATTTTGCCGATAGAGAGCCGGGCTCACCGCGTAGAGCGAGGACGATTTTACCTTTGGCGTCGAGCCCTTGATAATCGTCGTAGGAAAACTCCTGAGCAGTGATCCCATAGCCCGCGAAAACCAGCGGAGCATCCACGGACCCGTTAGCAGAAAAGCTCAGCGGGATGAACTCTTCAAGGAGCTTGTAATTCCTGTGCTCAACGGAGACGTCCTCCAGGTGAGGAGCTTCTTGAAGGCGATTCCCCGATCTGAGGTGTCGGCCGGTGATAACGTCGAAGGGCTGGAAGAAACCGTGCTTGCCGGCGGGTTCGAGGCCGAGGGATTTGTAGCGCTGTTCGATGAGGTGCGCGGCGCGAGTGAGGCCCTTGGCGCCGTCGCCGCGGCCCTCCATCGAGGGAGCGGTCAGAGATTTAACGTCGGTCAGAAAACGTTGCTCGTCGGCGGTGCCAACCGTAGTTGGCGTATCGGCGGCGATCAGCGACAGCGCAAGAATTGCAAGGATCAACGGGGCCTGTCCCCAGCTCTTGCGCAAATTGCCTCTCTCTTTGGTTGGGGCAGAGGTCATAAGCACGCGATTTCTCCCCTGAAAGATCGTAGGGTGCTGCACCAATCCTGTCAAATCATCTCGGTTCCGCTGGTTCCTGGTCTCTCTATGTTCCACCGGGGGTTGCTTGGCTGCACCACCTTGGTCGCGTGAACCCTGGCCCCGTCTGAGTGGACGATAAAATCGGGTAATCGGTAACTGGTCAAATTCAAACTCTCCCACCCTCCTGACCCCGGTAAATGTCGTGGTATGCTTCTCTACAGGTTAAGTTGCGTCCTCGCTTGGGCGACCCGGCCTTCTGGTACCTCATTATCCTGGTCCGAAGCTATCTTTGCCGTTGTGCATTATTGCGCTCTCAACCAAGCAGCGCCAAATGGTAACCTCTTTTGTTTGATAATCTTGCGCACCCTTTTGCACTTTTTTGCACGCAGCAAAAAATCAACTCTTTTGTTTTCAATTAATTCCGCGCTCTTTCACAAAAAACCGGGGGGTACGCGCTGGCTCGGCACACTTCCGAAACATCGCCCGAACGGTATCGACCACATTCTCGTATCTTTAGGATAGGCACCCATGCGCCGCCGTCTCCTTCGCATCGCTCTGATTTTATTGCTCTCCCCGCCGCTCCTGGCGGCTGTGGCCGGATGGCTCGCCGGCCCTTCGTTCCTCCATCCCATTCACCGCGAGTTGACTCCGGACCTCATCCGCGAAGCCGACGCTTCCTTCGCCGTCACCGGGGCAAGCCGCGAGGATTTCGACGTGCCCGCACAGGATGGAGCGCTTCTCCGAGGTTGGAAGGTCCGCCCGAAAAATCCCAATGGCAACTGGGTCCTGCTCTTCCACGGGGTCGCTGACAACCGCATAGGAGTCGCTAGTCATTCAGAATTCTTGCTGCGCGCCGGCTACAGCGTCGTCATGATGGACGCCCGCGCCCACGGCGCCAGCGGCGGCCCCATCGCCACCTACGGCTGGCTCGAACGCAACGACACGCGCGCCATCATCGACGCTCTCGAATCGAACGAACAACCCAAACATCTCTTTGCTCTCGGCGAATCGATGGGCGCCGGCATCGTGCTGCAATCCGCGGCCGCCGATCCCCGCATCGAAGCCGTCGTCGCCGAAGCCTCTTTCGCCAATCTCCGCGAAGCGGCCTATGACTACGCCGGACTGCGAAAATACCCCTGGCTCGGCAAAACTATCTTCGCTCCCGGCACCTGGACGCTTCTGTATCGCGACGAAAAACTCGCCGGCTTTCCGGCCGCGGAAGTCTCACCGGTAAAAGCCGTCGCCTCCCGCGCTTTTCCGGTCCTGCTTATTTGCGATGAGATGGATGTGGCATTGCCCTGCCGCCATTCGCAAATGATCTACGCCGCCGCCCGCGGCCCCAAGCAGCTTTGGATCGTCCCTCGCGCCTTGCACACCGCCGCCTTGGGCTTCCAGCCTGAAGAATTCCGCCGCCGTGTCCTCTCGTTCTTCGCGGCGTCCGCCGCCGCCCCCTAGTTCAAAACAATCGGCACGCGGCCGCCGGCCTGCGGACACGGGATTTTGTTCTCAGTTGTCAGTTGTCAGTTGTCAGTTCTAAGTTCTAAGTATTGAGTTGATCCTATCTGCATCTTAGGTTCTGTTTCAGGAAATCCTGCCGGACCCATTCATAAATCAATACATCAGCTAATGAAGACATCCTTGGCAAATCCCACTCTGGTACTCAGTCCCGGCCCTCCCTCCTTTTCCGATCAAATTTGGGAAGGGGTCGGGCGAAGATCCCGCCAGAGCCCGCTCCCAAAACGAAGCGGGCTCCTTGAATCCTTCTCGAAGAGCCCGCCTGTTTGATCTCGTATGGCTTGCAGTTCCCTCGCCAGAAGTTACGAGTCACTTCCGGCGAGGATTTTCTTCCGCGAACACTGGGCCGCTACGGCTTGGGCTTCTTCGCCGGCGCAGGGGCCGTCGTCTTCTTCTTGGTTGTTTCACCGCCGCTCCGGCTGAGCAGCGTCAAGGCGTCCTTGGCACTGAAGGGGAAGCGGCGAACGGACTGTTCACCGGTGGTGCTCAGAGTGACGTCCACGCGGCGGTTGTTGGCCAGGCGCACGTTCAGAAGGTTTTTCAGGATCTTCTGCTTTTCCGCCGCGCTCAAGTCCGGATCGGCTTCGATCAGGTTCTTGACCTCCTCGGAGGTCATGTTCTTTTCAAAACCAAACGCTCGAATCTCAATGTCATCGGCGGGTACACCCTTTTCAACGAGGTAACTCTTGGTGCGTTCCACGCGCCGCTCGGAGAGTTTGACGTTGAAGTCTTTGGCCCCGCGAATGTCCGCATGGCCTTCGAGAATCAAGCGGGTGTCTGGCCGGTATTTCAGATACTGGAGAAAGTCGCTGGCCAGCGCATCGAGCGTCGCTGCCTGGCTGGGCTGCAATCCTCCCATAGGCTTCGCCACGGTGGGCTGCAGCGTCGGAAAATAGATGCTGTGCAGCGCCAGCTTGGCTTCCAGTTGCTTGATCTGCGGGGGCTCCTTCACTTCCACGTTGCCGGAAGCATCGGCGGTGCCGCCGCGGCCGTCGTTCACCGCGCACTTCACGGAGTAGCTCCCGGGCTGAAGGCCGGTGGCATCAAACTGCACATTCGAGCCGCTCCCCACGATCTGTCCGCCCGTTGCCGTGTAGCTATAGGCCAGCGGATCGTTGTCCGGGTCGCTGCCGTTGCAAGTGACGCCGGTGCGCTCGCCCGGCAGAATCGGGCTGCGCTCGATGGAGAGCGTCGCGGTCGGCGGATGATTGGGCTTTTCTTCGACCTTGATGTCCGCCGCGCAGGAGGCCGTCCCGCCCTTGCCGTCATCCACTTTTACGGTGACAGTGTAGGAACCAACGCCAACGCCCGACGAATTCCAGCGCGCTTCCGGGCCCGTGCCATCTACTGCGCCGCCCGTCGCCGTGTAGCTGTAGGTCAGTGGATCGTTATCCGCGTCGCTGGCGTTCACGTGCACGGCCGCGCTGTCGCCCGAGCCGGCGTACACCGACGCCGGGCTCACCGAGCAGGCCGCGACCGGCGGGTGGTTCGGTGGAGGCGGCGGATTCGGAATCCCGAACCGCAGCACCAGGCCCGTGCCGGCGCGGAAGTTATTCTGGCGCCCGGTGGCCGTAACCGCGGGGCCCGAGAAACTGGTCATGAGGTAATCCAGCTGGGCCACGCGCCAAGCGAGGTTCTTGGTCAGGACCATATCAATGCCGCCACCCGCCGCCATCGTGAAAGCGCTCTCTGAACTTACTCCCGTCAGTTCGCTGCCACCCTTGGCTCCGCCGACCAGGAACTCGCCGAAGGGAACGAAGTAGTCAAACTTGCGCAAGTTCACCCGCGGACCGAACAAATAGGTGATCAGACTGCCGTTCGTATCGATGTTGTTGCCGGTCAGGGGGAAGAGATTGCGCTTGAAATCGTAACCGGCCAGCTCGCCGGTAAGTCCCAGCCACTTCGAAGCGTTGTAGGTGAAAGAAGCCGACCCGCCATGGGTGTTGAAATTCGCAAAAGGGTCGCCGGGCGCGAAATTGATGTAGTCATACATTCCGGCGAGTTCATACCGGGGCACTAGCTGGCCTGGTGGACGCTCGTCCGCGGCAGCGGCCGCCGGTCCCGGGAAGGGGGTCGGCCGCGGCGCCGCAGGCAACGCGAAAACACCCTTCGCCGCCGCCACTTTGCTGCTCCCTGCGGCCCTGCTGGAAGGCGCGCTCTTTTCCGCGGCCATTGCCGCGTTTGTGGCATCGTCGCCCGCTCCGCCGCTCTCTTGCTGAGCGCACAGCGGCAAAGCCAAAAGCGCGCTCATGGCCAGTGCTGCACACCAATTACGCATCTCTTTCCTCCTGAGCTTTATCCAGCTAATGCCTTTTGGTTTACGCGCCCGCCTGCTGACCGGTCGCTGCCTCCGGCGGGCTCCGTTGGACGCATTGCAGCTCTTCAACTCATTACTTCTAACCTCCTTAGGTGACTTATCCCAAACCCATTTGCAGGCCGGGAAAATTCCAAGGAAGTAAAAGAGAGCGGTGAAACAAGGTTATTCCACTATTCCATCCTTCCGCAACTGTTTCCTTCCTCCTCTTCTTTTATTCTTTTCTTGCCTCCCTGCCCAATTGGAGCCGAACCGTTGCGGCCAGGAGCTCATAGTTTTCTCGCGGCGTAGGTGCTGACGCCGTAGGTTTTCCGCAGGATTTGTGCGGTCTCGATGGCCGGCCAGAGCATCCTGTCGATCACCGACGCCGGCGAATACGCAGCGTACTTCAGTGCGGCGGCAATGCCGGGAGGCAGACAGTGGATACGCCGAAACTCCTTGCTCGTCAGCGGCACATCCCGGTAGCCGTATTTCTTTCCCAGGAGCCGCGTGCGGACCATGAACGCCAGCCAATTGTTCGGCGCCAGTTTGTAAATGCCTCGTCCATTATCTTCCTTGTCCAGGGCGAATCCCGCCTTCTGCAGGTACGCCCGTACCGTTTCTCGCGTGAAGAAGTACAGGTGCCGGGGAACGTCCTCGCAGAAAAGATGCCGGGAAGCAACGCTGCAAAAATTGGGAACCAGAAATACGAACAGTCCACCCTTTTTTACCAGCTGCGAAGCTTTTCTGAAGTACGCCATCGGGTCGTGCACATGCTCGAAAACCGCCCAGGCCGTCACCGCGTCGTAGGTTGGCTCGTTCACCGGGATGTCTTGAAACTCCTGCGCGTATACCCGGAAATCAGTAATTCTTTGGGACGATTCTGAAATCTCCACTCCCTCAACTTCCCATCCGCGCGCGGCCATGAACCGCGGGAAATTCCCGTTGGCGCAACCCACATCCAACAATTTCCTGTGTGCATTCCCGCTCTCCAACTCCTTCAGGTAACTCGCTTGCCTGGTGAACCGCCGCTTCAAATAACGGCCGTGGCTTGCCGTTGGGGGATCCTGGTAATACTCCGGTGGATAATATTTCTGCATCTCCATTCTGGCCGGCCTCGGATTCACAAACCCCAGTCCACACCGATCGCATTCCACCACGGTGAAAAACTCCTCCCGGAAGTAGCGCCGGTCCGGCATCTCGTACACCATAGTGTGCCTTTCGCAACCGCACAAATTGCAGGCCACAGTCTCCAAGCGCGTTGTTCCTCCCGGCTTACACTACTCGCATGGTTCGCAGATTCCTCAAGAAGCCCGTGCAACTGAATCCCCAGAGCAAAAATGGCTTGGACTTACCAGCGTGGCTCAAGAACAAGAAATACCAAAACGGCGTTGGCGGCAAGCGGGCAAGGCCACGGATTTCCCGTGAAATTTAGCGCACTTTGTCTGCCGGGCTGATTCGCCGCCTGGCTTTAAGCAGGACGTCGATGGAATCCGGCCGGCCATTCCAGAAATCGAGCCGGATGCGGCCGTCGGGAAGTTGCCTGACAGTTGCCGGAATGGCGCTTGCGATTAAGTACCAGCCTGGGGGAAGAACGACCGCGTTGCGCGGCCGGCCAAGGCTGCGGTCGAAGACCAGTTCGTCTGCATCCAAGCGATAACTGGCGGGAGCAGTATAAGTCTCGGAGATTCGCAATCGCATCGACTGTCCTTTTTTCACCGGCGGAAACGGAATCATCACCACTTGCGCCGCCGGTTTTACCGGCTCGCCGGATTCGATTTTTGCGGCGGCCAGTTCGGCGCCAGTCATCAGCCGCGTCGGAAGTTTTTCGCCGGTGTCCAGAATGTACGCCGATGGATCGGAAACGGTGCTGCCCTCGCGAACGACGTTGAGATATTTATCGGCGCCTGGGTGGGACTCGGTATAGTCGTGATACAGACTGAACGCGTGCGTCTCGGGTTGCTGCAGGAAGTAAACGATATCGCGATCCTGATGGGCGCGCTGGGAAAGCCGCTCGCGCTCGGTCTCTCCGGGGAAAGGCGCTTCCCAACTGCGCGTTTCGGTCAACGGATGGGGCGCGGCGGACGGCCCGGTTTGCGCACCCGGTTTCGCGCGGAGCGTCAGGGGCGCTTCACCAGCGCCGGCATTGATGAAGCTGACGGCGATGCGCCCATCCGGCTCTGACAAAA
This sequence comes from Acidobacteriota bacterium, assembly GCA_003224525.1. Lineage (GTDB taxonomy): Bacteria > Acidobacteriota > Terriglobia > Acidiferrales > UBA7541 > Acidiferrum. The sequence goes on from QHZB01000355.1 coordinate 7,804, forward strand.
CTTGCGACGGTACGTTGCAGCCTACCAGCTCGTAACCTTGCGGCAAGACCACGCTGTTTCGTTTGATGCCCAGCCCGCGATTGAAAACGATGGCGTCGCCATCGCGGTAGTAGCTTTTCCTATCTTTGTAGGTTTTGACGATGAGGAGGCGGCCCTGTCCTTCCGCTGGAACTGGACGCGCGAGTTGGACCCTGATGTAGCTGCCGGAAGGATCCGCGCCGGGCATTAAGGGATCTTTACCGGCCTCCGCGCCGCTGACGACTTCGAAGCGCAGGGGCTCGCCGGTCATGGCGTCGTAGATGGCTTCGTCGCTCGCCGTGCTGCCCTTGCGGATCGGATTGAAGAACACCTTGGCGCCGGCCGCCGTTGCGGTCACCTCATAATAAATTTTGAAGCTTGCGCTCTCGGGCGCGAGCAATTCGTAACGCGTATACTCGTCGGATTCCGTTTGCGGCGCCGCAGGAGGCGCCGGAGTTGCGGCGGGCTGTTGAGCGCCGAGAACTGCGCCGCAGAAAAGCACCGTGACAATCGCCGTTGCAAATGACTTGGACATCCAAGCTCCCTCCATCGATCGTAAGAAATCCCCATGCAGTCCCAGCATGATCTCCGATTCCAGTGGCGGAGTAAATGAACAGAATCCTCGCCTGGCCCAGCCCCCATCCTTCTCATGACTCGGCGGCCCAATGGCTCGAAAGAAGGACCGTCGCGGGCGCCCGGAGCACCCGCACCACCAGTGGGTTTTTCTCCTTGCTCTCTCCTGCGCTACACTACTTTTTAGATGCACTCGATAACCTCGCTCGACAACCTCTGGATGGGATGGCCGCGTTCCATTGCTGCCGCGCTACTCGAGTCAGACGGCCACCGCGCCGTGATCGACCCTGGTCCGGGCTCCACGCTCGGGACTTTGCACCAACAGCTGCAGGCCCGTGGCATCGGCGTGGGCGATCTCGACGCCATTCTTCTCACGCACATCCACCTGGACCACGCCGGCGCTACCGGCTCCCTGGTCCGCGAAAATCCACGGCTTGCCGTCTACGTACACAAGAATGGCGCGCCGCACATGATCGACCCGTCCAAACTCCTCGCCAGCGCCCAGCGCCTCTGGCCCAACGATCTGCAGCGTCTGTTCGGCGAAACTCTTTCCGTTCCGGCGGAAAATTTGCGCATCCTCGAGGGAGGTGAAAATCTCACGCTCGGCTCGCGCCAACTCGGGGTCGTCTACACGCCCGGCCACGCCGCGCACCACGTCAGCTACTTCGACAAGACGGAAGGAGTCGCTTTCGTTGGCGATACGGCGGGCGTGCGCATCGAGGGAAATTCCTTCGTCATGCCCGCTACTCCTCCGCCGGACATCGATCTCGACCTCTGGGATACTTCCTTCGCCGCCATCCTGGAACACAAGCCAGCGCGGCTTTTCCTAACGCACTTCGGTTATTCCGATAATCCTAGGGAACACATCGTTTTGTTCCGCGAACGGCTGCATTGCTGGGCCGCGCTCACCGCGGAAATCCTGCGCAGCGCCGCCAGCGAGTCCGCCGCGATGGATTCCTTCATGTCCGCCACGTATGCTGAAATCGCCCAGCATCTCCCCGCCGGTGAAGCCGAGCATTACGCTTTCAGCGCCGGCCTGAATCTCTCGTTCCTCGGCCTCGCGCGGTATCTCGGCAAACGTGCTGCAGCCGTTTCCTAAACTGCACGCTGGATTCTTGTTATTCGAAATGGAAAGCGGAAGACTACGCGGCCGTTCCGGAAGGGGACACTTCTTCCGAACCCGCGGCGGACTCTGTTGCGGGTGCGGCCAGCGCTTCGAGGCGAGCAGAAAGCGCTTCGACGAGCAGATCGACGAGCTTCTTTGCGCCGCTGCCGCCGGGATCTTTGTCGGGGTTGTACTGCGCCACATCGAGACCCAGCAGGTTCTTGTGTTTCACAAACTCCAAGAAGGATGCGCGGACGTCGTCGAAGCGCATGCCGCCGCTGCCCGGCACGTTCACCGCAGGAAAATCTTCCTCCGCGATGACATCGGTATCGAGATGGAGAACGAATTCGCGCGCGTCGGCGTGCACTTGCGCCAGCGCTTCGTGCGCCGCTTTGCTGCTGCCTTTGGATTGGATATCTGCGGCGTCCATATGCCGCATCGGCGATTTGCTGAGGAACTCCTGCTCCGGTGGATCGAGCCTCTCGAGTCCGAAGAGGGTAACATCGGGCTCGCGCACCAGCGGGGCCTCGCTCCAGAAGCGCACCAGCTCCGGCGCACCCTTGCCGATGATGTGGGCCACCACCATTCCGTCGATGCGGCCGGAGGGAGTGCTTGCCGGTGTATTCAAATCCGCGTCGCGATCGAACCAGAGAAGATTCACGTGCCTGTAGTACCGCCGCGCGCCGGTGAGCAAGCCGATGACCTGAGCGCAGTCGCCGCCCAGGACGAGAACTAGAGCGCCGCTTTTCACCGCGAGTTCCGCGTGCGTCTTCAAATCGTTGAGGCCGGCGACGATTTCGGTCAGATTGCGCGCGCGCCGGTGTTCCTCGTCGTTGGCGAAGAGGCGCGGGGCGCAGTCGCCATAATCCACGACTTCATAGCCGGCACCCTTTAACTTTTCCGCGAGTCCCGCCGCGCGCAGCGCCGCCGGAGCCTTCTCGCTTCCCGCGGAAAATGCCGCGGCACTCGAGGGCGCGCCAATCAAGGCAATCTTCTTCGGCTGACGGACGATTTTGACCGCCAAGTGCTGACTCCTTGTCTTGTATTTCCCGTCTACCGCGCTAGGCTACCGATGGCTGGATCATATAGAGCTCAGGGCTGCAAATCACACCAGTCATGCACCGCGCGTTTCCCTGCCGGGCACTACAAACTCTTTAGCGGCGCGGCGCCGGCGCAATGGTCGCCAATTCCGGAGGCAGCGTGA
>QHZB01000365.1 GCA_003224525.1 Acidobacteriota bacterium
CGTGCAGCTTATCCCCTACCTGGACGCGCCGTCGCATGTCGCCTTCGTTCTGAAGCACCCGCAGTATGCCCCGCTTCGGGCCTTCCCCAGCAGCAATTACGAATTCTGTGTGACAAATCCCGAAACCTACAAGCTACTGTTCGGCATGTATGACGATCTCCTTGAAGCTACGAAGGGAAGCAAGTATTTCGTGCTATCCACCGATGAGCCCTATTACGTTGGCTTAGCTGGGAACTCCCAGTGCGACGAAGTGACGCGTGCGCACACACTCGGGTCCGTCGGAAGACTACTGGCGGAATTCATCACCAAGAGCGCTGACTATCTCCATGAGCGCGGCCGCACGGTCTCGTTCTGGGGGGAATACCCTCTGAAATCTGAGGAGATTAGCGCGCTTCCGAGTCATCTGGTCAACGGTGAGGTCTATGGTCCCGAATTTGATTCTGTCTACAAGAAGCACGGAATTCGTCAGCTCGTTTATACCTCGACTCAGGGCGAGGAGCCGCTGTTCCCCAATTATTACATCTTGCCTTCGGCTCGCCGTCTGCACGCGAAGTCCGCTAGGAATGGGCGTGTCACCGATATGTTCAACCTCATATCGTTTACGCCGGCGCGCCAAAACGCCGACTTGATGGGAGCGTTCGTGGCCGGATGGGCCGACGCTGGCCTGCACCCTCAAACGTTTTGGCTGGGATACGCGACAGGTCCTGCCACTGCCTGGCACCCTGCATCGGCGAGCCCCGCGGAGCTCATGAGTTCATTCTACGATTTGTTCTATGGACCTGGTGCCCAAAACATGGGTCGCCTCTATCAGCTCTTGAGCGAGCAAGCGCAAATTTGGGATGACACGTGGGAAACCTCGCCTTCGAGCGCCCGAACTCCCATTTGGGGCAACTCGGACAGAATCTTCGATCCACCAAAACCGGCAATTGACCAAACACTTCCGCCTTTGCCGGTACCGTCTGCGGCCAACCTGGCAATCAGCCGCGATTGGATGAAAGAGAATGCGAGACGTCTTGAGATCGCGGCGACTGCACTCACGGAGAACGACGAGTTGCTCGACTTGCTGTATGCCAACCTCAAAAACGTTAGCCACAACCAATATAACCTCGAAGTGTTCCTCTCCATCGCCGGTCTGTGTCGGCAAAACCTTGAGATGATCCTTGAGCTAGGTCAAATGAGCGAGCTGCTGAAGACGGCTCAGGCAGCAGTCAGCCAAGGAAACGCCAGCGAGGCAATAGAGTCCCTTGATGAAGCGCTGAACACTGCGGCAGGAATTCAGCGGCGACGCAACCGAGCTCTCCAGGATGCAACGACCACTTGGTATCGGACATGGTTTCCGCGGGTCCCAGAGGCTAATGGGCGACGCTATCTCAACCAGGTGGACGACGTGAAGGACCACAGGCCAGTCCGCACCGTCGACATGACCTACCTGATATACCGTGAACTCCTTTACCCTCTGGGTGACTGGGCAGCCGGGACACTTGCGGCGAGGAACGCGTATGCCCGCGCGCACCAATTGCCTGAGCGTGAGGGTGGGCTGAACTGGAAGGACACAACAATTTAGGCTAATTAATAGCCATTCCATGCATGCGTGAAACTCTTCGGTTGCCGCACGCGGGGATTTTTCTTGGGAGGATTGAAATGATGACCGATTCCAACATCACGAGACGCTCTTTCATTTCTGGCGGCGCCGCCCTGGCCGTTACGGCTAGTTCTGTTGTGGGCGCTCCGCGGGCCGCCGAGCGACGGCTCCGGATGGCTCTCGTCGGTACCGGTGCTCGCGGTTCCTTTACTTGGGGACAGGACGTCGTGGAAGGCTATAGCGATGTCGTGGAAATCGTAGGGCTTTGCGATATCAACTCCAAGCGGGTGGAGGCGGCTAAGAAGCTGATTGGGACGAACGCACCTTCTTTTGTGGATTTCGACCGGATGATCAAGGAGACTCGCCCCGACACGGTGATGGTAACTACTGTGGATGCCACTCACGCGCGTTACATTGTTCGCGCATTGGAGCTGGGCTGCGATGTGATGACCGAAAAGCCGTTCTGCACCGACGAGGAACAGTGCGTGTCCATTCTGGATGCCCAGAAGAAGTCAGGCAAGAAAGTTACCGTAACCTTCAATGCCCGGCACGATCCGGAGGCAAAAAAAATAAAGGGACTCCTAATGGAGAAAGCCGTTGGCGACGTTATCTCCGTGGACTTTCACGAATATCTGGATACCAGTCACGGCGCTGACTACTTCCGGCGCTGGCACCGGCTGAAACAAAACTCCGGCACGCTGTTGGTCCACAAGGCCTCCCACCATTTTGACTTGGCCAACTGGTGGCTGGATTCCGCGCCCGTGGAAGTGACGGCCTTCGGAGACTTGAAATTCTACGGGCGTAACAACTCCTTTCGTAACACGCACTGCCGTGTTTGCCCGTTCACACAACAGTGTAAGTTCTATTGGGATGTTACGCAGAACCAGAGCTACGTAAAACTTTACGTCGACTGTGAATCTGAGGATGGCTACTTGCGCGATGGCTGCGTCTGGCGCGCAGACATCAACATCTACGACACCATGTCGGTAGTAGTGAAGTACGAAAACGGAGTCTTGCTAAACTATACGGCCAACACCTATTTGCC
>QHZB01000366.1 GCA_003224525.1 Acidobacteriota bacterium
AAATCCGCCTCGTCATGCAAATTCTCACGAGTAATCCCCTTCACAAGCTCGGTCAGATCATATTCCTTGCGCTGTGCTGGCTCGATGACGATGCGCCCGGACTCTTCGCGCACGTCAACGGCATCGTCTAGATCCAGATGGGCCGCCTCCATGATAGCAGCGGGAATTCGCACCGAGGCGCTGTTGCCCCATTTCTTGACCACCGTCCTCATATCGTCATGACTCCCTGTAACTACATTGCAGCGACTATTTTGTCAGGAATTCAGGCCTGTGTCAACAATGTTGATACTGTGCACGAACTGTGCAAGAATCCAACCTTTTCAGTTCATTGGGGTTAGCTTTTGAGCGCAAGCAGATTCCCCGATTTGTTGGAAACGTTAGTGCTTAAAGGTTTCCAGTGGAATTGTTGGAGGCGAGTTTCTTGCTTTGCAAGCAGGGGGTCGCCGGTTCGATCCCGACCACGTCCACCAAATTTTTTTCGTCTTACCGTGAGTCACCAAAACGGTCCCGTGTCTGCCATTGGCCATGTAGCGGATTCGGTCCCCGTTCCTCACCGGCCTTGTGCAAACAATTTTTGACGTTGATCCGAAAGACGGCCAGCGCTTTATCGGGAGTGCCGCGCCGGACACAAGCTCCCTTCCTTTAAACGTGATCACCAACTGGACTGCCGAACTGAAGAAGAAGTGAGCCTTGTAACCGCGAGCAAAGACCGCGCCCGCGCATCCTAGGAATGCAGCCGCGAGGAGCGGAGAACTCAATGGGACGTGGGTGGTGCTCGCAGAAGGGGAACAATGTCGGTACGGCCGTTCTTTTTGGCGAGTGAGAGAGCCGTGCCGCCCTTTTTGTTTTTGGAGTTGGGACTAGCGCCCCGGCTCAGGGTTTCCGCGTGTTGCACGTCTACAAGGGGAGGCTATTATCACGGGCAGGGACTTCCCAGCTAAAGCCAGCAGCGCTTCATTTTTGACTTTGGCGCTAGTTCCGCGCTTCAAGAGAATTTCCACTTTAGTGGCATAACCCGATCGAGCGGCGCTGATAAGAGCGTCGTCACCTTCGAAGCCTGCCGCGATCTTGTCAGCACCTTTGCCCATCGGGAATCGTGCCGTATCCGCGTGGCCAAACTCCGCGGCGAGAGCGAGCGCGGTCGAGCCGCCCTCGTCTTTCGTGTCGACGTGCGCGCCCTTCTGTAGCAAATGCTGGACAGCTGCCGTATCTTCGGGCAGCAGCTCGCAGGCTTTCACCCACGTTGCCAACACGGGAGAGCGTCAATTGAAAAAAGCATGATAGCAAGAACTCGCCCGCGAAAGCTGGCGAGTCAGATGGCAATTTCGACTACACATGAGTTGTCGCCGAGCGTCGGTACAACCCGTTGCCAGGACGGTGAATCTCCACTATTTAACGAGGTGTATCCGCCACTTCAGAAGTGCTACAATGCTTACAATAATTACGTTGTAGAGGAGAGGCCCCATGAGAACAACTCGTTCCGTCGTCATCAGCATGCGTCTGCCAGCAGAGAGCGGAAACCGTCTCAAGCGAATGGCCAATCGCCATGGATGGACACCTAGCGATGCAAGCGCTCGGTTGGTTGAAGAAGGCCTCAGACGGTCGGACTTTGCGTTTGTCGACTTTCGCGAATCTCCTGCGGGCCGACAAGCCTACATCCAAGGGAGTACGCTCTCTGTGTGGGAGGTTATGCTCCTCGTTCAGAGCTATAAGGCTAATGTCTCCGCCGTGGCCAGGCATCTCAAATGGCCAGAAGCGAAAGTCCAAGCCGCCATCAATTACGCGAAGGCGTATCCAGAAGAGATCGAGAGCGCACTGTCCGAGAATGCTGCGACCGATTTCGAGGCACTAAAGCGCATGTTGCCGCAAGCCACCGAACTCGTCTCCAGAGGAGCACCCAAGGGCTAAGATGCTCAAGCTTCTTTTGGATGAGCATATCTCGCCGACGGTCGTGGATGGTCTTCGCCGTCGCAATCGCCCGCTAGTAGTTTCTTGTATGGTGGAATGGGAAGAGGGAGAATTCTTAGGACAGCAAGACACCGCCTGCTTGCAACAAGCAGCCGCGCAAGGGCTGACGTTGGTTACTTACGATCGAAGGACGATTCCCCCGTTGCTCAAAGCGTGGGCGGAAGAAGAGCGGAAGCACGGCGGAGTGATTTTTGTTGACGAAAAGACCATCTCGCCATCGGACATTGGTGGCCTCGTACGAGCCTTGAGCGACCTCTCGAGGAAAACGGCGAAATGGGACTGGACCGATCGAGTCTGCTTCTTGCGGCGTTGACGGACCATCAAAGTTGTCGCGTTCATGCAAGGTTGTGTCTCGCCTAAAGTAAATTAGTTGATTTGGGCCGCCAGGCCCATGCAGAACTCAGAAGGAAAGAACGACTGAGGACGGCCTAAGCGTTAGGATGATGTGGAACTCATGCAGTTTCCTATGGTCATTCTTGGAGCAACTTCGGAGCAATCTAAGAAGGGCCTGAAACTAATAAGCGCAACCGAAGCAACGACTTAGATTGAATTTACGCTTGCTTTGCAAGCAGGGGGTCGCCGGTTCGATCCCGGCCACTTCCACCAATTCTTTCACCAGCAAGACCATCGTTAAGCTCATCGACAAGTACAACTATGCGCGCTTTACAAAAGGATGGATCTAACCCTCATCAGCTCTTGCCAGCTTCCGCAACGCCTCTTACTCTGCCCAGTTTAGAGCACCGCGTCTGTCCCCCATGACACAGGAACACCCATTCTCCCGAATCGCCCGCCTTGCTTACGATAGCACCGGCGAGCGAGCAAGGGCCCTCCATCGCGCCGCCAAGGCGACCATGGCACCTACCTAAACCACCCTTCTCCTGTCCGCAAGTTCGCGCCCGTCGCGTCAAACCATCGCGTCCGGCATCGGACTCACAGGAATCTGCGCCTCTCACCGCTACGCGCTCCGCCCGCATCGCTTCCTCCGCGCGCCTCACGTCGCCGCCGTCCACTCACCGCCCGCCTTCGCCACCAGCAGCAAGGTCACCGCCGCCATCGTGGCCGTCGTCGCCGGCGTCAGCATCGGCATCATCGTCGCCATGGCGGTCTTCATGATCGATGTCGTCGTCGTGCTTCTTCTCTTCCTATTTCTTCTCACCCACCTCCTCGTTCTCCGCGTCCGCGTCGTTCCCCCGTTTCTTGCTTCTCCGTAAACCTCCCTTTATCTCAAAATTTGATATCCTCCAACCATGGAGAATCATTCTTTGAGCGATGTGGGTGGAACGCCGGGCGGCCTCGGCCATTTCCTGATCGGATGCGTCATGGCTTGTCTGGGAGGATATTTCCTGGCGAATCAAGTCAGCGTGGTCGGCTCGTACTGGAGTTTTTACGGTGCAAACACGTTTGGGATAACACTGGCGCCGATGCTGCTCGGCGTGGGGATCTTGTTTTGGAACGGTCGAAGC
>QHZB01000367.1 GCA_003224525.1 Acidobacteriota bacterium
CAGATCGCGCTGACGTATGTCCTGACCCTCGACGACCCGCATCGGTTCCTGAAGAGTCGCGAGGTGGGCTGTTTTCTCGGCTTACGACCTGGGCGCAGGGACTCCGGACAGAGCCAGCCGCAGATGCACATCAGTAAAGAAGGAGACCGCTATTTGAGAACGATGCTGGTGCAAGGGGCCCACTACATTCTGGGGCCCTTTGGGGAAGATAGTGATCTGCGGCGATGGGGACTGCGACTTGCCGAGCGCGGAGGGAAAAATGCCAAGAAACGAGCGGTTGTTGCGGTGGCCAGAAAGTTGGCGGTACTACTGCATCGGTTGTGGGTGAGTGCAGAGGTGTACGAACCACTGCGCAATAGCCAGAAAGCGATGCGCGCCGTGGCCTAGAGTGAAGAGCTCCCCACAAAACAGGGGATGCTAGGGGTCGATGGAGTTGGCGATCGTCGTTGCTGGGCGATCCTGGCTCGAAATTTCTCTGTGGAAAACTGGGAAAGACAGGAAGAAAGAAAAAGGGCATACGAGAAAAAAGAGAGAGGGTATCCAAACAGCCGAGCTCAACCGCCGAGATCAGGTGACTGCGTCTTAGTCCTGGCCCAGTTCCCTTCGAAAAAAGGGGAACAGAGGTCGATTCATGGAAGGACTAATTCCGCCGTAGAACGCGGATAGCTTGCGGTTTGGCCGGTAATAATCGACAATTCGGAAGGTGGCAAGCGCGTCGGGATTAACCGGTCGTTCGGCACGTGTTGCCTTAAAAGGTTGTTTGACGTAGTTAAAGATACGTGCCTGTGCGCCCGAATTTGCTGCCCGCAGTTTCGAGATAGGCGGACAATAACCGAAGTTGCGGTATCTCAATACATGCGTCGAATACTCTGGGTCGCAGGCGTATCTTTGTTCACGGCCACGACATTTCGGATATTCCGCCCGTGATGGGAGCGGGGTTCGGGATTCTGGCCATCATTGTGATTGTGGCTGGCGTGCTCTTCGACCGTCTCGTTCAGTTCTTGCGGCAGGACTCTGAATAGCCTGGTGGAGTATCTCACCGTTAGCTCACGCATCTGGATCGCAAGCTAGACCGTCAGTGAGCTACGCCCAATCCGAACAAGCGTTTGAGGCGGTGCCAGAACCTGTGCGACGGCCGCCGCTTCGCCAGTTCACTGGCGAAGTCGGACCAGCGATGCCGCAAGAGAATTGCCGATGTGAATCGTCCCGACCGGAGCTCTTCTTGGATTTCTGGGGAGTTGTCGAAGTCGTTCTGCATTTTGGCCAACAAAATGTCTACTTCCAGTCGCGGTGTATCGTAAGAGTCGACTTGAATCGTCAGCGGAACACCTATCGTGGCCGGATACCGCCGAGCAACGTGACCGTTGATGACCGCACTGACGCAGCCGGCGATTCGGTTGCCGAGCCGCTGCATATTCTGATTCTTCTGTTCCCCTATCCACGGCCCCGTCTCAACAAGAACTAGAGTGCAACCGCCTTCTGGCTGCTTCGTGACAAGGTCAATCTTCACCTGATTAGATTCCATGGCAGGTGCGGAGCATCCTCTTATGACTTTACCGATTCGACGAATTAGCTCTCCACCTCAGCTGGGCCCGCGTATGGTTGTAGCATCTCATTGGATCCTCGTTTTAATGTTCTTCGCGTGAGAATGACCATTTCGTGCACGAGCATTGCGTGTGATCTGTTTGCGCTCCCTGCTTTCCTATTCCTTCCCCGCATGCCCTGTCGACGAACTTGGCGTCCGCGCGAGCAATTTCCGCAAAGCCCATCTGGCCAGCAAGGCGCTGGGCAGGACGTATACCAGCAAAATTCCGGGGACAGTCAGGAATGGCGGGCCGTGAGCAGAATCCACGAAGAATCCATCCACGCAGTTTCCCGTGCACCGGAATAACATTGCAGGGAGCATTTCAAGTAGTGCGGGCCCCATCAACGTCCAAAATAGCGGCGTATCGAGGGGAATGATTCCCGCGTGTTGGAAGAGTCCCATGATCCCGAGTCCGCACCAGGTTATTGCTAAGCCAACCAGCAGTTTCCACCGCATTAGCGCTTTCCCATTTCTGAGCGCAACTTGGATTCAAGCAGGCGTAGCTCGCGTAGCGAGCGCAGCCGGCGGCTCGAACGCCTGAACCAGACAATGGCGATGATGGTCATGGCCAGTGCCATCAGCCAACAAATCATTCCAATCCGCACGTCCCCGGGAAATGCGTGCGGTCCGCCCGCTGCAACTGCAAAGCCCAAAATGGCTACCACGCCCACGCAGAACAGCAGGAAGCCGACAAGAATAATTTCGACCACTGACCAGGCCATCGGAAGCGAGTGCAGCAGACGAATCGAATGCCTGTACAAGACGACGGCGATAAAGGTCATCGCGATCGCGAGCAGCCAAGCAAAGATACCCTTCCCCAAGTTACCGTCCAAATTGTGCGGTACCTCAGTTGCAAATCCAATGCCCACAATGATTAGGATGGCGGCGATGAACATCAGAAAGAGAGCGCCTATAATCTCGACCACTGACAAGACTAGAGAAGCGGTGCGAGACACTTATTTGCTCCGGTTGCTGATTATCGGTTGCGCGACCACTCCCCGACCTGAGTAAAGTCTACAATCACGACGCGATCTTGTCTGTTCCCGCCATCGAGATGATTACCAGATGTACCGTGAAATCCAATTCGCCGTCCACCAAACGAGCGGCCCACAGTCATGTACTGCTATCAGCTAGTCTCCATACCGCATTGCTATTTATGAGCCAGAGTGTTATCGGTTCGTCCCTCGGATTGGTACCGACAAAGCGCTAGTGTTGACCGAACCGATCAAATCAATCCCGGATGGGGGCTTCGTTCAAACGGCGTTCTGGGAAGTTCGCAGCGAACCCTTCGGTTCTTGACAATCTCAGGATGCCAGTAGCAAAAGAAAAGCCCCGGCTCTGTAGAACGTGAGTCGGGGCCATTCTTTTTTTGGGTCCAACATTGGGCCGAGGAGAAATCGACCGGATGACTGCGCAGTACAACTACAGGCTTCTTTCCGTAAAACCACTTACCCGAATTTCAATACAACTTCGAAGGTCCTGCGACCGATCACGACCACATCGACACTGGCGTAGAATTCCTCGAAACCGTGTGGCTCCTGCCCGCCTGCATCTAAGAAATCGAGCGTGTGGTCTGGACGGGCCAGAAAGCCATCGACGCTCACTACGCAGAAAACTGACAGGTTCATGGTGCCCGCCTCTGATTTGAGTCACCCAAGTCTGCACATTTGACGGCAGCTCAAAATAGTTCTTCGCATCAACACATTGCTTTTGCCGAGAGGAGCGACGATCTGGAATCCTTCATTCTCGAACATCGACACCGTTCCTCGCCATTCTTGGTAGGCTCCCCAGCGTTTTATCGGATAAGCCTCCACCAGACCTCCTCCCTCATTTTGTATAGCAGCGAGTGCCGCCCTTAGACCAATGTGTGCCACTCCGCGGCAGCGAAAATTTTTGTGAACCACGAAGCAGGTAATTCTCCACAGCCGCTCGTTTCCGTTCCCATGCGCGAACTTCCGATACCGAGGATTGTTGTCAATCCGTGGCAATTCCTGACTCGGTCCATATTGACACCAGCCCACAGGCTCGCCGTGTGCGTAGACGAGTATGCCGTGCGACCGTCCTTGCTTCACGAGCGTTTTCTTGTCGCGACGATTTCGCTCGATCAATTTTGCGCGTGAATCTCCCTTGCTTTTCGTCTCAGGGCCCCGCCAGTGACAGTGCATACACCAACACGGATACGCACCCGGCGCTGGATGAGTCTCGAAGAGGCGCTCGAAATCGCGCCATGTCCCTTTGGAGAGTTGCTTCGTCGAGTATTCCGTGTCTCGCGGCACGGTGATAACCGAATTTGCCTTTCTACGATTCCGGCCCATAGCAATATCCAGCGTCAGTGTAGTTATCCTCATGTGTTTGGGCAAGGAATCCGGGTCAAAGAGGCGGTTGCCTCTCTGACTCGGATGTCTGGGTATGGCAGCCGGTCATTCGGCAGCT
>QHZB01000199.1 GCA_003224525.1 Acidobacteriota bacterium
GCCACGCGCCGCTCTCCGGGAAAACTCTCGCGCGGAACACCGACAATCATGAAGCTTCCTCCGCTTCTAAAAACCAAAACTGTTGTTGGGAATTGCAATCGGTTGGGAAAATAAACTCAATCCATTTCAAGAAGAGGCCAACCCTCCGCCGGGCCAAACGCTCCAAATCATACACTCATAGGAGCCAGTTCCGTTAGATTGCATCACATTGCCAGAGAATTGGGAAACTCTCTTATGCCAGGTGGCTATGCTCGAGAGTTCCGGTGGCCCAACGGCACATGGACGAAAAAGAAGCGACCGCTCCGCGGTCCCTTCTTTTTGTAACTACGAACTGCGCGAAGAAAAACGCCGGGGTTAGTTGCTCGCTGGCGTCTTATCTGAAGATGTGGTCGTTGCCGCTGACGCTTCGCCGATGGACAGCTCATACTTCTTGCCACCGAAGAAAACCCCTGACAGCGCCTTGTTACCGGCCTGGTCGGTGTTGGTGGAATACCCACTCCCGGCCTCGGCTTTCTTTAGCGGAAGAATTTGCGCCGGCACTTTGGCTACCCTCTCCCTGACGTCGGAAATGCTGAGTTCAGCAGTCGGTCCGTTTCCAGCCCATGCCACTTGATACTTGCCGGCCGGGAGCGGCTTGCCACCGACAATAACGGTCTCGCCGACATTCAGCGTGCCCTTGTTCGAATTGCCGGCGATGGCGTTGGCTGCCAGCAGCAGAGAAAATGCCAGCAGAGCTGCGCCGAATTTCGTATTTTTCATAAGAGCCTGTTTTCCTTTTTGTCCTCGCCTCGCGGAAGCAAATCAAGATCCTTCATTTCCGCGGAGGCAAGCATGATTTGACCGCCTCCATCTGATAAGAAAAAGAGCCTCCCGGTTACACTTCCAGGAACAAAAGAATTGCATGAATGGATTAGAAAATCGATTTACCTAAAATGTACATTTTCCATGGCGTACCGCATGCTGGATTGGAAATAGTAGGGCCAAAGATGAATATTTCTGCTGCTCACCGATCTGTTCATAGCTGGGCGAACCCCGCCTCCAAATGATCTGCCGTAGAAGTGGGCATGCTCATTCTCAACTTCGTTTTCAGCGCGTTCTCTTCCACGCTATACTTTCTCATGTGCTTCAGTGGCCGTTCGATCTGCCGGACTTTCATCGCTCTACTGTTCGCGCTGCTACCCGCGCCCGCAGCGTCGCAAGAGACTCCCTGGCAAGAAGACACCGCTGCGTGGCGCGCAGAACACAAGGCGGACCTCCTCAAGCCGGACGGCTGGCTGTCTCTCACCGGCCTTGCATGGCTCCAACCTGGAGATAATTCCGTCGGATCGGCTGCCGGCAACAAAATCCATCTTGCGGGTGGACCAGGGCATCTCGCCATCCTTCACCTCGAAAGCGAAACCGTCACGCTGAATCCTCCCCCCGGAGGATTCCGTCCTGACTTCCTCGTCGCTGGGGCTCCCGCAAAATCGCAAGCGCTGCGAGCTGAAGCCAACAACGATAAAGTTTCTCCTCATCTCACCATCGGCACCTTCAACATGTACGTGATCCGCCGCGAGGCGCGCTTTGCTCTTCGCATCAAGGATTCTCATTCCCCCGCCATCGTCGGTTTCCACGGACTCAAGTGGTACCCGCCCGATCCCGCCTATCGAGTGATCGCCAAATGGACTCCCTATTCCCCGCACAAAACCATCGCACTCGCCACTCTTGTCGGCACCAGCTACGATCAGCCCGTCCCTGGCGCCGCGGAATTCGCGCTTGCGGGAAAAACGTTTCGGCTTGAGCCGGTCCTCGAAGATCCCACGGTCGCAAAACTTTTCTTCATTCTTCGCGACACCACCAGTACTTCCACCACATATGGCGCCTGCCGCTTTCTCTATACCGGCTTCCCCACCAACGGCCTCGATAAACCCGGCCAGCTCGTGCTCGATTTTAATCGTCTGGAAAACCCTCCTTGTGCCTACACTCCTTACTCCACCTGTCCGCTTCCGCCTCCGGGCAACCGGCTTCCCATCCCGCTTCCCGCCGGCGAGCAGCGCTACCACGAATGAAACGGATTTCAGTTCTCAGTCTTGAGTCTTTAAGTATTGAGTTGTGAGCGTTCATTCTTCCATTTTCTCTTTTGTCCGCTCTTTTCTTCCTGCTCTGCGACCTCCGCGAACTCTGTGTTGAGTACTTTTTCTCGCGCATTCATTTTGAAATTGCGCGCCGACTATCGGAGAATAGAGGAGTCACTCGAAAATGGATTCTCCGAGCTCAAATTTATATCCCGCGAACAGCGATTCCCCCGCCCGCGAGAAGCTTCTCTCCCTGCGTGTTGCTCTTCTTCGCCTCCACAAGACTCTTCTCAACATGGAGCGCCGCGACTACGAGCGCGAGCACGGCTACGTCAACACCGGGGAGCTCTTCCGCCTCGTCATCGACCATTCGCAGTTCGCCTGGCTGCACAACATCTCCGAATTCGTCGTGCGCATCGATGAAACTCTGGCCGCCAAGGAGCCCATCACCCCGGAATACACCAGCGGCGCCATCTCTCTCGCCAGGAAAATGTTCGTTCCTACGGAATCCGGCGACGCCTTCCAGAAGAAATACTTCGACGCCATCCAGCGCGACCCCGCTGTAGTCATCGAGCACGCCGAGCTTGCCCGCCTCTTCAACAACGAACCTCTCGACTCCTCTACCCCGTAGTTTTTCCAAATTTCCTGATAGACTTTCCCGGTCACCTGGAGGTCCTCATGAGCGAATCCGAAAAGACCTACACGAACGGCGAAATCACCGTCATTTGGAAACCCGGCGTCTGCATTCACTCCGCCAAGTGCGTGCAGGGCCTCGGCGAAGTCTTCAACGTCAACGCTCGCCCTTGGATCAACATGGACGGTTCTGGAAGCGATCAGATCATCAAACAGGTCGCGGAGTGCCCTTCCGGTGCGCTCAGTTATGTTCGGAATGAAAAAATCAGTAAAGCCGCAGGGTGATCCGTGGACGTGAGTCTCAACGACGTAACCGTCACCCACAACGAAGAGACTCATCGCTTCGAAGCCGGCATTGGCGGCCTGCGCGCCTCTATCACTTATAGCCGCTTCCCGGGCCGCATCGCTTATACCCACACGGAAGTGCCGCAGCCACTCGAAGGCCAAGGCATGGCTGCAAAACTCGCCTGCGTGGCGCTCGATTTCGCCCGCGTCAATGATCTCCGGGTTGCCCGCTCTGTCCCAACGTCTCCAGTCTCATTCGTAAGCACCCTCGGTATCAGGATCTCGTTTCTTCCGACGACCTCCAAAAACTACTCTCCCGCTGAGTCGACATCCCATGTCCCCATCGCGCGCGGCTAAGAAATCCTCTCCTGCCAAATTCGTTATTCGCCGTCTCCGCCGCTCTGAGCTGCCCTCGGACACCGTCATGCTCGCTCGTTTCCTCATCGGGAAAGTCGTCGTCCACGACCTCCCGGCGGGACGCCTCAGCGGCCGCATCGTGGAAACGGAAGCCTATCCGCCCGGCGATCCCGCGGGACATCACTTCCGCGGCCCTACTCCGCGCATTCGTTCGATGTATCTCGCTCATGGCCACGCCTACATTTTTTTCAACTATGGCGCGCACTTCATGCTCAATGTGGTGAGCGAACCCGTGGGAACCGCCGCGGCAATCCTCATTCGCGCCCTCGAACCGCTTCAAGGCCTGGAGCTCATGGAGCGCTACCGCAAGACTACTCGGCTTCTCGACCTCACCCGCGGTCCCGGACGCCTCGCCGCAGCTTTTCAAATCGATCGCCGCCACGACGGCCTCGACCTCTGCGCCCCCGGCTCACTTTGGCTGGGCGAAACCAGGCATCCCATTGGCCCCATTGGAAAAACCGTCCGCATCGGCATTACCCGTGCCGCCGATCAGCTCCTTCGCTTTTACGAGCGCGGCAATCCCTTTGTCAGCGGCCCCAAGCGTTCCACCCCGGGCGAGTGGTCGATCCATGCCACTTCTGCAAAAGCCGCTCGTTCGAAACGCCTTCGACACGCCCGCCCGTAGGCTCTCCATTACCGATAGGAACGCGCTCCCCCTTCCTGACCATTTCATGCCAGAATGTGAACGACGAGCGCCCGGCCCCAGGCGCCTGCGCATCACAAGTCTAGACGATCCAGCCCTGCCTCAGACGCCGCGGTGTTCTTTCGGCGATCGCACGCCACGCAGATGGGGGTGTCCCCATTGGCCGGCTCACAAGAATTCAAAGTTGGAGGTGCACCATGAGCGACGTCTGGAGGCAGTGCGAAGGTCAGGTCATCGACAATCGATTCCGGCTGCTGCGGTACCTAGGCGGTACGGACGACTCCGCCGTTTTCCTCACGCAGCTCGCCGGATCACCTTCGCAAAAAGCCGCCATCAAATTTATTCCCGCCGGTACTACCGCCGATCTCCAGCTCTCCCTTTGGCGCCGCGTCACACAACTCGCTCATCCCCATTTGCTCCGCATCTTCGACATCGGCCGCTGCCGCCTTGAGAACCGGGATCGTCTCTACATCGTGATGGAGTATGCCGAAGAAGACCTCTCCCAGATTCTCCCCCAGCGTCCTCTCACGGCATCTGAAGCCCGCGAAATGCTCGAACCCGTGCTCGATGTTCTCACTTATCTCCACGGCAAAGGCCTCCTTCATTCACGCATCAAACCTTCCAACATTCTCGCCACCGCCGATCAACTCAAGCTGTCCAGCGACGCGCTCTTCCCCATCGGTGAATCCCGCAAATCACCGAGCAAGTTCGCTGTTCACGACGCTCCTGAAACCGCAGCCTCTCCGCTCTCCGCAGCCGCCGACGTCTGGTCTCTCGGCATGACCCTGGTCGAAACGCTCACGCAGCACGCACCTGCCTTACAGCCCGGAAGCCAAGCCGACCCGCTCGTCCCCGATGCGCTTCCCCAGCCTTTCCTCGATATCGCACGTCACGCACTCCGCCGCGAACCCCGGCGCCGCTGGACCATTGCCGAAATCGCCGCGCGCTTCAATCCCGCGGCCGTCGCCGCTGCCGCCCCCCAATCCGTTTCTCCTTTGGCTGTCCCGCTCTCCACGGTTCCCGCTGTCCCCGCGGCAAAGCTGCCAGTGCCAAAGTCCGGCGCGCCTCCGCCCAGACCGCAAGCGCAGCCGCCCAGACCGCAAGCGCAGCCGCCACGTCTGCAACCCGCGAACCTGCGGAAGCAAACTCTTGTTCTTCCCAACTATGTCCTTCCTGTTGCCGCCGTGCTGTTGATTATTTTCGCCATCATTGCGCTTCCGAAAATCCTCGGCCATCGCTCTGACTCTTCGTCGTCCGCTTCAGCGGCCCCCGCTCAGCCCGCAGGACAGCCAGATCCGGCCGAGCAGCCTGTGCGTCGTGAAACCCCGCCAGCTCCAAAGCTGTCCGCACCATCCGCGACGCAAAACTCGCTGAAGACCGCCGCAGAGAAAAAGCCTGCGGAACGGCCGGAGAGTTCGCCGGTTGCCGCACGCACCCCTGCTGCCGTGCCCACCGATACCTTTCCCGCGCACGGTGAAGTCCTCGACGAGGTCCTGCCCGAAGTCTCCGACAAGGCGCGCGCCACCATTCGGGGCATCGTCCGCGTCAGCGTCCGCGTTCACGTCGATCCCACGGGCGACGTCTCCGAAGCTGCGCTCGATTCTCCCGGCCCCAGTAAGTATTTCGCCGACCTCGCGCTGAAAGCCGCCCGCCGCTGGCAATTCTCTTCACCTGAAGCCGGCGGGCACAGCGTCGCCAGCGAATGGCTCATCCGCTTCCATTTCTCGCCCTCCGGGTCCAAGGCGTTTCCAACGCAAACAACCCCGTAGCGTTTGCCGGTGACCTTATTGGAAATTGGAAAAGGGTTCGCCACCGAGGCACGGGGTACGCAGAGCGGAGCGAGGGCAAGTCTAGTCAACAAGTGCGCCTCCTCCCCCCACCCCGCGGATGTTTTGCGCAAAGAGTGCGGAATCGATTGAAAATAAAAGCGATGCCTTTTTTGATGAGTGCAAAAGAGTGTGAAAAGAAAGGTGATAGGGGATAGAGAATGGTGGATAAGGGGAGACGGGGACAGGAAATGGCAGTGATAGACGGCGCAAACGGAAGAGTAGCTCCCACCCCGGTGTTTTTCGTAAGTGAGCATGCTAAAGAGTTTACGGCAGAGAAAAATCTCCTAAGTGCGCCTTCTAAAAGACTTTAAGCGGCTGTGTTTTCAGTGAGTTGGGAGTGGCTCGTAGGTGCGGATACTAAAGGGTTTATCGAAGCGTGTAGTACGCTAATAAGTATACTTCTTGGAACTGCACATTCGAAAGAGGTTAGCAGGGCACGGAAGAATCACGCCAGCTTAGCAAGACATTATAACAACATTGGTACCGTCTGTTAATGATTACTTATAAGCGATTTGAATGCTGCGGGATAGCAGGGGGTGTGTTTGAACGGGCACCGGGAAATACTTAAAAATGCGGCATTTCTTGCGCAAAGGTGCGGAAACCCTGCCGGAGCACGGCCGGGATTAGCGTGTCTGTCGCAGGAGGCTGGCCTCAAACTGCTTCGTAGTCACCCGGAGCTAGCGACCATATTTGGTAATTGCGGCCCAAGAGTCCTGCGGGGTCGGCACCATAACGATAGTCACGAACATGGACAACCCATGCGCCGGGGTGGGTGCAGCTTGGCGCAACGGAGTCCACGTCAAAGATCATCCAGGAGCTTCCCTGAGGAACTCGCGCAGCGCCCCACTCGGTGAGCTGGACCATTTCCGGCTTGGCGTGGAAATGTGGTGTCATCGCTGATGCTACTCTAATCGTGAATTCTCAAGCAGTCCATTCAGCGTGCCTTAGTCAGCATCAGTCGACCCGACGCGAGAGCGCAGCGAAAAGCCGCAGGGGCTAAAGCCCCTAAGCTATAGGACGAGGCCGCCGTAGAAAAGCCTCGATGGATAAAACCCATCGTGCCTCTCCCTTGCAAACGAGCGCGGGGCCATCTACGCTACTGGCGCTGAGGAAACGAAGAGTCACTTCATGCCCGATCTCTCACCGGAACTGCTCGCGCTGGGTTTTATTTGGTACGTCGCGTTTCTCTTCTCCACCACTTGCCACGAGGCAGCGCACGCGCTGGCCGCCAAAATCGGGGGGGACGATACCGCGTTTGCAGGCGGACAGGTATCGCTCAATCCGATCCCGCACATCCAGAGAGAACCCTGGGGCATGGTGGTGATTCCCATCCTCTCGCTGATCATTAACGGGTCGATTATCGGGTGGGCCAGCGCGCCGTACAATCCCGAGTGGGAGCGGCGGCATCCGCGCCGCGCCGCTTGGATGGCTCTGGCCGGGCCGGCCACGAACTACACGCTGATGCTGATCGCGGCGGTCGCACTGCGGCTGGGCTGGTCCCAGGGCTGGCTGCACGATGACCCTCTCACGGGCAAACCGGGCTTTGCGAGCAGTGTGCTCGGCGCTTTCTTCTCGCTCAACCTGCTTCTCGGCACGTTCAATCTACTGCCGGTTCCCCCGCTCGACGGCAGCACGGCCGTCATGCTGTTCATGGGCGAGACACGTTCCCAGCGCTATTTGGACTGGCTGCGGGGGAATAGTTATGCCATGGTCGGCCTTCTGCTAGCGATCGTCGGTTTCCGTTATATCTACGCCCCGATCAAGGCCGTCGCCACGTATTACCTGCTCCGGAGCCACTTCTGAAGCGCGCTCGCCGGGAATCCGGAGTGGCGGGTTGTATGCCCCAGTCGTAACCATCCAGCGCCGGATTATTCTTTCCCAGCACAGCTTCGAATAGAAGAGTGCGCTCTACTTGGTGGTTTTCGTTGGTGCTGTGCCGGAGTGGGAAGAGAAGAACCATTTCTGCACCGAAGTGGTGCAAAAAGCGGTCGCGGGGTGACCTCCGGGCGCAATGTTGCGGAAATGAAAGCCTTAAAGTGGGAGACCATTGGGGCCGGTGGTGCAAAAGTTCTGGCGACCGGTGCTGTCGAAGGCCTTGCGCCTGCCCTTTGCGGATCGCGTGCCATTGAACCAAACTACTTTCTATGTCACGACGCGCACCTATCGGCTCAACCAAGTCCGGGGCACCTTGTACCTGTGCTTCAATCCCCGGCAGCAAGTCGATCTGCGGGACTCGCGTCGTGAGGAAATTGCGCAGGCCCAGCAACGCCTACGAGCAGGCAAGACCATTAAGTCGGGCTTGGAAAAATTCTTCCAGGCCCGGGGGAAAACTGCTTTCAAATGTCTTACATTTAAGCAGAAGAGTTGACAGCTACTCCTGTATTTTCTCGACTCGCCCCCAGCCCAAAGCGGAACTGGTACGGCTCTACTTTGACAAGGACGTAGTGGAAAAAGCCTTTCGATCCCTCAAAGGTGTGGTCAAACTGCAACCCATCCGACACTGGCTGGCGCGCAGCGCGTCACCGCCCACGTTTTTATCTGCTATCTGGCTTACCTCCTCCTAACGCTCCTCAAATTCCGTCTGCGCCCCCTGGCCCTCTCTCCGCAACAGGCGCTGGATGAACTCCACACCATGTACAAGGTCGACCTACGAGACGCTAAGCACGGTTTCCAAATCTCCCGCGTGGTTACCCTCAGTAAGAAACAGGAGACCATCCTTAAGGCTATCGATCGCAAGCTTCTGAAAACGGAAAACTGATGTAGTGAGTACTTTTGCTCTGGAATTCAGGTAGTTAACAGTCTGAAAGGTGTTTCCAGTCGGTTGCTCAGACTGGAACGTCCCGATATCTAGAGACGCTATTGGAAGAATGTCCTGTGGTCGTCTTCGTACTTTGCAGCCAGTTGTGGCGGGGCACCGCTGAATGTTCTTAAGCAATATGTCGAGCAACAAGAGACTCCACTTTAACGGGTCTTATATCCCCGCCCTAAAGGGCGAGGCTTTACGACCTGACGGTAAGTCTTGAGATCAAGGCTGTTGGGATGGATGATCGTTTCTATTTGGCGCCTTGAATGGCCATGAATGGCCCTGCCGCCACGCACGGAAGGCAGATGATGTGGTATGCTACGGCTCCCCGTTTCGCCAATTGAAGATAAAAAAGCCGGCCGCTCGGCGGTCGCATAAGACAAGGAGAGAAAAAAGATGAGAACCAAGTCCCTGGCAGGGGTGTTGATCGCGTTGCTTTTGATGGCGGGGGCAACGGCTGCATCGGCGCAAGAAGTGACGCAGGTGGAGAAGGACAAGGCGCTGCAGTATCTTGAAACGACGAAAAAGAATGTTCTGGAAGCGACGAAAGGGTTGTCGGAAGCACAGTGGAACTTCAAGCCGGCACCGGACCGCTGGTCGGTGGCACAGGTGATGGAGCACATCGCGGCGGCGGAAGATTTTATCCGTGGCTTGGTGAAGGAAAAGGTGATGCTGTCGCCGGCGGGGGAGCCGGGCCGTGACGTGAAAAAGACGGACGAGGCCGTGCTAGCGATGGTTCCCGACCGCACGAACAAGGCACAAGCACCGGAGCCGCTGGTACCGACGAATCGTTTCGGGTCACCGGACGGCTCGATCAAGCATTTTGTGGAGAGCCGCGCGACAACGGAAGATTTCCTGAAAACAGCAACCGGTATGCGCGATCATGTGGCAGACAGCCCGCTGGGGAAGCTGGATGGGTATGAATTCGTTCTGCTCATTGCGGCGCACAGCGAAAGGCACACCAAGCAGATCAACGAAGTGAAAGCGGATCCGGATTTTCCAAAGAAATAAGAAGAATAGGATTTAGCATAAAGTTCGCAGAGGGCGCGGAGTTCGCAGAGGAGAAAATTGAAAAGATAACGCGGAAGCCGGCGGGTCAGGCCAAGGGCCTTCTACACGGTAGAGAATGCGCCGCGCGAGGAGATGGTGAATTAGCCCTCGCGCGGCGCATTTGTGTTTTTGGCGACCGTCAGCGGCTGCCGGTGGTGAACGAGGCGTTGCTGGCGCTGGGAGCTGGGACGGTGATGGTGTTGTCCATACGGATTAGCATTCCG
The DNA here is from genome assembly GCA_003224525.1 of Acidobacteriota bacterium. GTDB lineage: Bacteria > Acidobacteriota > Terriglobia > Acidiferrales > UBA7541 > Acidiferrum. The sequence goes on from QHZB01000199.1 coordinate 9,939, forward strand.
GTTTGCGCGGGAAGATCGAGGTCCTTGCCCTTGCGCGCAACGATGTAAACGGCGCTGCCGGCGAGGCCGAAACCGAAGCCACGCGCGACGTGGCTGAAGACCGCGCCGACGAGCGAGCCGCCACCGGTGCCCATAGCCGCGCCGACGATGTCGCCCTTGATGTCATGCTTTTCCTGAACGACCTGGCCTTCTTCAATTCTCACGTCTCTGCGGCGCGTGCCGCCGGCCTGCCCGCGCTCTTGCTCGATAGTGATGATGCTCATCTGCACGGGGATGAGGCGGCTATCGACTTCGATGGACCGGAACGTGAGGTTCATGTACGCCTGGCCGCGAAAGATGGAAAAGCGGCGGGCCTTCTCCACGGTGCCGATGATGCCGTTCACGCGCGTACCGGCGGGAAGCAGCAACTGGCTGCCGAGGTAGACGGGGTCGGCGACAATGGCGACAAACGGGTCGCCATCTCTGGCTACGGCGCTGCTGATGCCGCTCAAGAGAGTGAGATGAACCTGGGTGCCCTGAATGACCTGGCGCGGTTCGGCGTAAGACGAGGGCGCGGCGGCGCAAACGAGAGCTGTCGTCAAAAGAAAGGACAAAGCGATTTTCATGGATTCCTCCTGCGCGCACGTGGAGTGCGGGCTGGCCCCGTATCGTGAGGCGACACGGAGGCGATGCCTCAGTGCGTTCCGCTGGCGCGGCGGACCCGGCATCACGGCCAAGCCGGGACGCGAGGAGGATGAGGAGGAACTCCATCCGCGGCTAGGTTACCGGATTTTTGGATTCTGGTGCGTGACTTTTGCGGAGTGTTTCCAGTGAATCAAGGCCGTCTCGGCGAGGAGAGTGCTCGATGCGCGACTGCAAGATTGACTTGAGTTGCCGGCGGTGGATGGGAAGAGTATCTTTTGGCTAGTTTAGGACCGCTATCTTTTTGACGGAGGAGGGTCGGATGAAAAAGATTCGAATGGGAAGTGTTTGTGTCGCGCTGATCGGTGTGGCCGCGCTCACGGCGGCGGTTTACAGCCAAGAGAAAAAAGACAGCCCCGCGCCACCCAAAATTATGCACTTCGGCGATTTGAAGTGGACGCCAATCATTAAGGGATGCGATCTTGCGACGGTGGCCGGCGACCCAAGCGCCGAAGGAACGCCGTTCGTGGTGCGCCTCCGGTGCGTTGATGGAGCCAAGATCCCGGCGCATTGGCATCCGACGGATGAAAACGTGACGGTGTTGAAGGGAACCTTTCTAGCAGGCATGGGCGAGACTTTCGACGAGACAAAACTGACAACCATGAACGTGGGGAATTTTGTGACGATGCCAAAGGAAATGCGGCATTTCGCGACTTGCAAGGGCGAAACCATCGTACAGGTTCACGCGATGGGCCCGTTCAAAGTGAATTGGGTGAATCCGTCCGAAGTGCAACCGCCGGATGCGCCGGCGGCAAAACCAAAATCCTGATGCGCGCGCGAGTTTCGCGAGCGGCAGAAGGAATCAGCACAAAAGAAATGGAAGAAGCCGGGGCCGCGCAATCTGGCTGGGCTGGAGACGCTGTGCTAGACTTTTCTCTGCACTCGCGGGAAATGGACGCGAGTGCCGGAGCGTGGAACTTCGGGCTCTGTGCAACGAGGTCCCGCGAACCCCGCCAGGCCCGGAAGGGAGCAACGGTACCGGGATCACCTCGGGTGCCGCAGACCACCCGAAGTTCCTCTCATCGGAAAGCTTTAAGTTGTTAGTTTTTAGTCGTAAGTCGTAAGTCAGAAGTTGAGATATTTGAGAATGAATGTGGTTTTTTGTATTCACTAAGAACTGAAAACGAATCGCTAAGAACTCGCAAATGAGCTACCAGGTCATAGCCCGCAAGTGGCGCCCGCAAACGTTTGACGATCTCGTCGGCCAACAACACGTAACAGAAACACTGAAAAACGCGATCAAGAATGACCGCGTGGCGCACGCGTACATTTTTTCTGGGGCGCGGGGCGTGGGAAAAACGACGGCGGCGAGGATCCTGGCGAAAGCGCTGAATTGCGTGAAGGGGCCGACAGCGCAGCCGTGCGGGGAGTGCGATTCTTGCAAAGATATTGCGGCGGGGACCTCGCTGGACGTGATTGAGATCGACGCGGCGTCGAACCGCGGCATCGACCAGATCCGCGAGCTGCGCGAGATGGTGCGGTACGCGCCGGCGGCTTCGAGAAGCAAAGTTGTGATACTAGACGAAGCGCACATGCTGACGGGCGAAGCGTCCAACGCACTACTGAAGACGCTCGAAGAACCGCCGGACCGCGTGATCTTTGTGATGGCCACGACGCAGCCGGAAGACCTAGTCGATACGATCCGCTCGAGGTCGCAACACTTTCATTTTCGCGCGCTGACCTTTGCGGAGATTGCGGCGCGCCTGGAAGAGATCGCCAAAAAGGAAAATTTGAAGATCGAACCGGGCGCGATGGCGGTGATTGCGCGCATGGCGGAAGGCAGCTTGCGCGATGCCCTGTCGCTGCTGGAACAGGCACGGGCCTATTGCGGCGAGACGATTCCCGACAAAGAGGTGCGCGAATTGCTAGGCGTGGTGCCGGATGATGCGCTGGAGGAACTGGTCGGAGCGATTTCAGGAGGATCGGCGGATCGCGCGCTGGGGCTGGTGCACACGTTCCAGAAGGAAGGGCGCAACCTGCAACACTTCTGCCGGGAAGCGATCCGGCACATGCGCAATCTGTTGATTGCGCGAGTGTGCGGGGCGGATTCGGAATTGATTGCGGCCACGCCGGATCAGCGTCCGGCACTGGCGAAGGCGGCCGCACTATTCAGCGAAGAGGATCTGACACGATTTTTTCAGATCTTGCTGCAAACGGATGATGATCTGCGGCGGAAGCCCGATCCGCGGGTGCACCTGGAAATGGGATTGCTGCGGCTGATTCATGCGTCGCGACTGGCGCCGCTGGAAGAACTGCTGGCGGAATTGAAGAGCGGTGGGGCAAACTCCGGAGCGGCGCGAAGCGTAGCGCTGGCTGGAGCGCCCACACCATCGGCAAAGAGTGCGGCACCAAGTTTTGCGGCGGCAATTCCCTCGCAGCCGAAAACGGAAGCGCAATTCCCTTCCCCGTTCACGGCGCCGGCATCGGCGCCTCTGGCGACCGTGGCTGCTTCCGCAGAGGTGAAGCAGGCAGTTGAGGAAGAAGAACCAGGAACTCCGGCTAAGGGCAATGGTGCGGCGGCGCTGGCGATCGGAATCACGCAAGAGCAGGTCGCAGAAATCAAGGCGGCGGTTCAGGCGCAGCAGAAATTTTTGGGTGAACTGGTGGAACAGAGCAGGCTGTGGGAGCTGGAGGGCGCCGAGCTGCGAATTTATTTTTCACCGGACAAGCGGCCGTTCGCGGAAATGATGGAAGGAAGAGAGACACTGGAAAAGATCCGTAGCATTTCGAGCAAGGTGCTGGGCCGGGCCGTGAGAGTATGTGCTAAACTGGAAGCAGTTGCAGCGGCAGCCGCGTCGGTGGCGCGCGGCACGTCCGGCACGCAAGAGTTGCGTGCGCAGTTTGAGCGCGATCCGATGGTGCGGTCCATGCTGCAGCGCTTCGGAGGAAAAATTTCCGAAGTGAAGCGAAGCCAAGAGGAATCCTGATGGAAGTCAGCGCTCTCCAACAGATGCTATCGCGGTTCCGGCAACTGCAGGAAGACCTGCAGCGGCAGGTAAATTCCGTGACCGTGGAAGCCTCAGCCGGCGGCGGCATGGTCACGGTGAAGATGAACGGCCAGAAACAGGTCGTGGACATACGCATTGAGCCGGATGTTTTTGCGAACAAAGATCAGGAGATGTTGCAGGATTTGGTTCGCGCGGCGGTGAATGAAGCGTCGCGGCGCGTCGATGAAGAACTTGCCAATCAGATGAAAAACCTTGCAGGCGGAATCCCCGGGATCGCCGGCATGAAGATCCCCGGGTTGTTTTAGCCGGCAAAAGATTTCCTGGCCAGGTTTCCCTTCCTCTTTTTACTTCACGTATTCCCCGTTGTGAACTTCGTACTCGACACGGAAGGGCTTCTGCTCCTTACGAGTTTCCCAATGCTCTTGGGCGATGAGCCGGTTGGCTTGCGCCAGACGCTCGGAGGGGAACGGGTGCGAGCGGAAATAACCGTTCAAACTCTGAATGGCCAGCTCGGAGAGCTCCTGGTGCGGGCTTTGCGCGTGGATGACGTATTCGTCGCATAATTTGGCGAAGCGCTCGAACGCATCGACGGCGCCGTACGGAGAGTAGCCGGACTGAACCGCTAGGTACATTCCTTCGCGATCGGCTTCGAATTCTTCATCCTTGTGGTAGCCGGCTTCCCAGAAATCGAGCGGGAGCTGCAGCAGAGCTCCCAGGACGTCGAGATTGAGGTCTTTCAATTTCGCTTCCACCTGCACGCGCTCGACGCAGTGATAGTGGTCGACGTGCTCGATCTCGTGGGCGAGAATGTTGGCAAGCTCATCTTCGCTCATCATCAGGTCCAGCATGCCTTCGCCGATGTAGACCGGTCCGCCGGGAAGAGAAAAGGCGTTGATCATATTGTGATCGGGGAGAACGGTGAAGGTGTACGGCAAACGTCGATGGGCGTGAACTGCCACCGTGCCTCCGACGCGGGTGACGTACTTCTCGAGTCCTTCTTCTTCAGGAGTAAGCTTGCGTGTTTGTGTTGCGTAGCGAGTGGCAAGTTCCCTGCCGATGGCGATTTCTCGTTCGTCGGAGAGGCGCGTGAAGTGCATGGGGATGCGGGAGAGATCGCGCTGGGCATCGGCTGCCATATTCAAGATGGCGTTGGCAGAAACGGGATTGGACTTGGGGCGGCGCTGGCTCCAATACAGCCCGGCAAGCGCGAAGCCCAGGATGAGAAAAAAAACGACCAAGACAACGGAGCGCTTCATAGAAATTGGCGAATGGCATCGCGGTATCTGGTGTAAAGAAACGAAACAAATACCAGCGCCGCGCCCACGATGATGAAGGTGATGTACCGGTCACGCGCTTGAAGACCCCAGACATCGAGGGCCATGACTTTTGCGACGCAGAGCAGAAGCATGCCCAGGCCGGTAAGGCGGAAGCTGCGCTCTTGGACCGCCAGAGCGAGCAGAACGATCAACACACCTTCAATCCCCCACGACACGGTGACCATACCCGCACGCATTTTCAAGGCGAGCATGCAGGTGAGCAAGATGATAGGGACAAAAAACACCACTTGTTCGGGGCGGCCGGCAATCACCGCAAGTGCTCTGGTCCAGGGGTTCGCACTCTTAGGGAGGCGGTAGCGCCCGCGAAGACGGAAAGCAAAGTACAGGCTTGCCAGCAAAATGGCGGCCGCCGAACTGAGCACGAAGTAGCGGCCTTGCCAATCGCCTTCACCGAAATAGCCGGCGCCGAAAAGATTGTGCGCCATGCCGCGAGCGAGAACTCCGACCGTCAGAAGCAATCCCTGATCGAGGAAGAGCGGGCGATCCAGAAGCAGTGAGGTGCCAAGAAGCGTGAAAACGACGGCGGCCCAGGAGGTGACGACCCATTCGATCGGAAACTGAAAATAGAAAAGCGCCACAATGGTGGCCGTGCCCAGGTAAGCGAGGAGAGCGTCGAAGTGCAGGCGGCGATCGCGGCCGGTGTTTTCTGCCTTCTGTGGCAATTGCGCGTAGACGAAAAAGAAAATCAGAACGAGCGGGAGGATGGTGTACATCCGCGGACCCCAGAACTCGCCGGGCTCGCTCGCGGTGAGGTTGGAGAAGAAAATCCGTGTGAAAGCGGCGATGAGCGCAACGTAAGCCTGATATCGGAATTGCGTGATCTTGCGCAACAGGCCGTACTCGAAGAGCACGAGACCAATAGCGCCCCAGGCCACGGCGATGCCGGTAGGATGCGTCTGCAGTTCATACCAAAGAAGCAGACCGCCGATTGCGGATGCAGCCCAGGAGTAAACGTGATGGATGTCTCGCTTGCGCCATTCGTTGGGTATGCGGATGAGGCGTGAGAGCGCGTAGAAAATTACGGCGACAATCGCCAGCGACAAGAGGCGCACGCTGATGCCGTGCCAGAGGTCAGTAACGTACAGATTCACGCTGATGCTGCGGAGCAGCGTCAGCCCGGCGAGAATGTGCGATTGCCAGGGTAATTCTTCGAGCTCGAAGCGCTGGTCGACGATCGCCATTACCAACGCAAACGCCGCCCAGAGTGGAGCGAGCCAGCCATTGGGGTATTCATACCATGCAAGCAGGACTAGCAGTCCGGTGGCCGCGAAAGAATGAAGGAAGGCCACGGCGCGGGCATAGCGCTGTTCGGGCGCGGCTTTGCGCGAGAGAAAGTACAAGCCCGCGGCGACGAGAGAAATGGTGAAGATGCGTAGGGAGATGGGGCCCCAGAATTTTTGTTCGAGCTGGTAGTTGTAGAAGTACGCGCGGACAAGAGCGCAAAGACCGACGACACTCGCCTGCCAGGCGAGCTGCTGGTAACGAATCCAGCGCTTTGAAAGCGCGAGCACGACGGCGAAAACGATCCAGCCAACGGCGATCCAGGGCGCGCGGGGCGCTTCCTGAAGGACCCAGACCATCATGCCGGTGCCCGCCCAAGTGTAGGCCACGCGCGCAAGCTGGAGATGGCGTTCGTCCGTGGTGCCAAGCCGCTTGGCGAGCCAATAGCCACCAACAACAACCGGCAATGCGCTGAAAGCGCGCACAGGAATGGTGTGCCAGGCGTGCATGCCGCCCGGATCAGCCGTGAGCGCCGTAAACACGGCGAGACCAGTGAGAAGATGCGAGTGCCAGGCAAACGCATGATAGCGCAATGCGCGCGCGGCCTCGGACAGAAGCACCGCAAGAGCGATGAAAGCGAGGGGCTGCCAAAGCTCCGGCGCTTCGAACCAGATGAGAAGAGCAAAGAAACCGCTGCCCGCGGCGGTGAAGAGACCGCGAACGGCGCGCTGCCCAGGATCGTCACGCAGTGCAGCCAACCTGGCGGTGAGATAGAACGCTGCACCAAGAAGGGGAAGAGTTAGCAGCCGCATGCGCATGTGAGCGTGTTCTGGCGATTCGAGATGCAGATTGACGACGATGCCTCTATAAAGAGTGAGCGCGCCGATGAAAGCGTACTGTCCCTGCAGGTGAGGCGCTTCGAGGGCGCGGCCCAGACCCGCAAGAATGAGCATGATGGCCGCGAAAGCGAGCGCCGTCCAATCGTGAGAGAACAGAGCCCAGGCGGCGGATGCCGCTGCGAATGCACCGAGATAAGAATGAATGGTCAGCAGGGGACGATCAGGCGAGCCATCGAATAAATTTTTCCAGCGCGAGTCGACGCCCAGGGCATTGGTATAGAAGACGACGGCGCAGAGGGAGAAAAGGACACCCGTGGCTAGCGCTAGATCCTCATTCAAGAGACGCAAGTTGAGGAGTTGGCGGAAGTCAACGTCAATTAGATGCAGGCCGACGAGCAGGCCCGTCAGGAGACCGAGACGGCGGAAAACAACCTCTTTCGCGATGATCCCCGCTGCCAGGAAAGCCTCCGCGCCGACAAGCCAGAGTATGGCCACGTTGTTTCCGGAATAGTGGAAAGGAACTGCGGCGAGCATCAGCGTCGCGCCAACCACGCTCAGTACGACGAAAGCTTGGCGGCGGCGTTTGGTGACGGGCAATTGGGCCAAAGTAAATTCGAACGCTCCAACAACCAGGAGCGCGAGATAGGCAAGCTCCGGCTGGACGGATTGGAACTTCATGACGCCGAGGAGCAGGAGGACGTTTAAGAGAGCAGCAAGCGTCGAGATATGTTCTTCGAAGTCGCTTTTTATGTAGCGGGCAATATAGGAGATGCGGAAGATCAGCCAGTAGAAAAAAAGCAACGCCAAGCTGGCGTGGTATTGCTCGAAGGGCCGGCCGTGCGCCCCCTCGATGCCGAGAATTCGGTAGAGCCAATAGAGATGATTCAGGTAGCTGGAGAGAATGCCGAAGACTTCGAGCTCGAACCAGCCCATTTTCAGGACGATGGAGACAAGACCGATGGCAAGAACTACGCCAGCGGACAGGCTGTAGACGGTGTCTTGACTCAATGCCACGGTCGTGTAACCGAGCAGAAAAGCCAGGCCGGTAACGAACTGCGAGCGATATCGCAAAGTGTGCGCGGCCATCGCGATGGCCACAACCAACATCAAGATGCAGTCGAGACTCAGTGAATCAACGACGTGCATCGCGGCGACGTGATAAATCGCATAGGTGCTGAAAAAGAACAGCGCCCAGCCGCCGCCGATGCCGGTACGGCCGAGGAGGCGATAGCGTTCGTTCTTTTCCAGATAGATGCCACCTACAAGGAGAAACGCGGAGGCGAGATAAGAGATGCCCACTTTGCCGAGCGGGCCAAGAGCGCCGAGTTCGTAGATGCCGAATAGAGCGACACCCACGACAAGAATGATAATGCCGAGTTTGTTGAGCCAGTTTGTGCCGAGGGTTTCTTCGATCGCGGAAACCGTCTTCATGCGCTGCTGAAGAGTCGGCTTGGGTGCAGGCGCGCGATAGGCTGCGATTGGCGGTGGCGCGGAGACGCGCGCGGCCACGCCGGGAGGAATCTCCGCCGGTGCTCGCGGCGGGGACGCGGGAATGCGCGGCGCAGGCGGCTGCGACGAAGAAATCAATGGCGGAGTGGTTTGTGATGGAGCAACCGGGGCAGGCGGTTTTACTTCGGCGGGCGTTTTCGCCGCCGCAGGCACGACGAGCTTCGGCTGCACGGGTGCGGTTGGCGCCGGCAGGCTTTGCATTGGCGTGCTTGCAGGAGCGATTGGCACGGGAGCCGGTGTAAAAGGTTCTTGCGGCTTTTGCAGCGGCTGCGGCTCAGGCTTCTTCTCAGGGATGGGAAACGACATCGGTGCGGGCAGTTTGACTGGCACCGACAAGTCGACGTGCGGCGTTGGAACTGGAGTTTCTTTCACGGTAGGAGCGGCGGGGGCGGCCGGTCTCTGTGTAAGTCCACTTGCAACTGGCGCGGTGGGATGGGCTGCGGCGCTGAGTTGGCGCTTGAGGTCGGCAACCTCGCGCTGGAAGGAGGCATGTTGCCTAGAATTCTCTTCCGTGAACTTGTCCAAATTCTCGCGCAGTCTTTTGTACTTCCCGAGCAGAATGAGGGTGATAAAAGGGGTGGCGATCGCCAGAATTGCGAAAAGCACAAAAATCAGCTCAGCAAGGGGCATGGGATTTCCTTGGGGTGTTGGGGTGCGTGATCCTTTGTTCTGATGTTAGAACGCGGGCAGGTAAGAATCTTGCAATTTTTTTCCAGGGCGACCCTGGCAGTAACCTCTTCCGACATAAAGGCAGTAAAATGAAAGACTTAGCGACTCGATTCGATTCCGGCCGAGCTGCTAAACTCCGAAGAATTAGGGGCTGTCCCTGCAGTCGAATTCCCACATAGCGGACCGACCTGTGGTATAATCCTTTTGCGCTTAATACCTCGGTTGTGTTGTGCGGTCCCTCTGGTGCAGTGCTTGATCTGAGACTCCCGCCTACAGTTTCCTCCGTACGTTTTACGCGTAATCTAAAACAAGACTGGCAAAGCAAGCCGCCGGCCGCCCGAGAACTCGTGTGCGCACCGCGACGGCTTCTGCCAGCAAGAAAGTAACACTGAATGTTGAATGTTTCAGAAGTGAATGCAGAGCGCTCCTCGGAGCCTCTGCCGGAACGCGCGTCAGCGCGATTTTCCGAAATGTTGATTTCTCCCTATGTAAAGGAGAGATTGGAAGCGGGCCGGTTTACCACGGCGACTCCTGTACAGGCTGCGGCGATCCCGCAAGCGCTGGAAGGCAAAGATGTGCTGGCGACGGCGCAGACCGGAACGGGCAAGACGCTGGCGTTCCTGATTCCGGTGATCGAACGGCTGCTCAAGGATAAGACTCCGGGAATCGCGGCGCTGGTGCTCGTGCCAACGCGCGAACTCGCCATGCAGGTCGTGCAGCAATACAACGCTTTGCGCGGCAAGCAACTGTTGCCCGCGGCGCTGGTCGTCGGGGGCTTGTCCGAAGGCGCGCAGCTCCAGGCGATTCGCAAGGGCGCGCGGCTGGTGGTAGCGACTCCGGGGCGGCTGGAAGATTATCTCGACCGCAGACTCTTCCACTTTAACGCGCTGCGTATCCTCATCCTCGATGAAGCGGACCGCATGCTGGACATGGGATTTCTTCCCGCCATCAAGCGCATCGTCTCCATCCTTCCCAAAGAACGGCAGACGATGTGCTTCTCCGCCACGATGGAAGGCCATATGACGCGCATCGTGAAAGATTACCTTCGCAACGCTGTGCGCCTCTCGTTCGGCTCGACTTCGAAGCCATCGGAAAATGTGCGCGTGCAGGCGTTTGAAGTTGCCATGGACCGCAAGCAGGAAATGCTGCAGCGCTTGCTGGCCAAGGAAACGGGAAAGTGCCTGGTGTTTGCGCGAACCAAGCGCGGAACCGAGCGGATTGCCGAGAGCTTGAACCGCAAGGGCTTCTCGGCCGCCATGATTCATGGCGACCGCTCACAATCGCAGCGCACTTCGGCGCTGACGGGATTCCAACAGGGACGCTTCCGCGTGCTGGTAGCGACGGACCTAGCTTCACGCGGGATTCACGTGCAGGATATCGCTCACGTCATCAACTACGATCTGCCTGAGGTGGCGGAGAATTTTATCCACCGCGTTGGGCGAACGGGACGCAACGGCGGACACGGTGTGGCTTCAACTCTTTTCGTGAAAGAACAGCGGTCCGAATTATTCCACCTGGAGCGTTCGCTGGGCATCAAGATCGAGCGCATGCGCGCGGATGAGACGAGTTCCCTCCCCGATAAGAAGGACCGGAACCCGGTCAACTTGCCTGCCTTTCCGGATCGTAAGCCTGTCAACCTTCCTGGTGTGGAGTCCGCCCCGGTGCCAGAGCGATTTGTGCTTCCCGGCGAGGTTTTCCAGACGCAGCTAGAAAACTAAGCGAGTCCAATCACGATGTGAAACGCGTTTGAGAGCAAACGTGGCAAGATACGAGGATGCTGATCCGGCCTGCAGCCAACGAAGATGCGAACTCCGTCTGGGCCATCATGGAGCCCATCATCCGGGCGGGCGAGACCTACACCCTGCCACGAGACATGGACAAGGAGTCCGCCCTGGCGTATTGGCTATCCGCAGCTCATGAAGTATTCGTTGTGGAAGAGGGCAGCGCAACTGTCGGCACCTATTTTCTGCAAGCGAACCACCAAGGCGGCGGAGCGCACGTGGCAAACTGCGGCTACATGACGGCCGTTTCAGGGACGGGCCGCGGCGTAGCCCGTGCAATGTGCACCCATTCGCTGGACCGCGCGCGCGAACGCGGATTTCGCGCCATGCAATTCAACTTCGTCATCAGCACCAACGACCGCGCAGTGCGGCTGTGGCAGAGTTTTGGCTTTGAAATTGTCGGCCGCCTCCCCGGGGCCTTCCAACATCCGACACAAGGATACGTCGACGCGTACGTCTTGTATTGCAATCTCTGGTGATGGTACGGTTTGAAACACGATGAAAGGCAATGTTTGGGAGATCGTTAGAAAAGAGGATGGAACTTTCGAAATGTTCCACAAGGGAGGATTGCTCCACGGCTCGGTCCCGGATAGGTGGCTTGAAGGTCAGCTGGTACGCTATGGCTTCTGCGGGGAGGAGTACCGCGACATCCGTCGGCAACTGGATCAGTTCGGAAGAGCGAAAATTGTCCTCTAGCCCCCTCTAGCCCAATCCAAAACAGGCCGCTACCGGAATCTCAATCTGTACCACTCCCTGATCTCTAGCGCGTTTGCGCTGATGCGCGCGGCTATGCTACACATGCTGCATGCCTGATTTTGCCGCCCCCGTCGAACGGCTCATCGATGAGCTGAAACACCTCCCCGGAATTGGCCAGAAGACCGCGCAGCGCCTGGCGTTTCATCTGCTTCGGGCGGCGCCCGAGGATGCGCTGGCGCTGGCGGACGCGATTCGCGACGCCAAAGAAAAGATCCGCGCGTGCTCCGTCTGCCACAACATCACGGACTCAGATCCGTGCCTGTACTGTGTGGGACCGACGCGCAGCAAGAAGACGATTTGCGTGGTGGAAGAAGCGCACAACATCCTGGCGATTGAAAAAACGCGGACGTACAGCGGAATGTACCACGTGCTGGGCGGGGCTCTTTCGCCGCTTTCGGGGCGCGGTCCGGAGCAGCTTCATATCAAGGCGTTGATCGAAAGGCTAAAGGGCGGCGCCGTCGAAGAGATCATCATCGCGACGAATCCCACGGCCGAAGGCGAAGCCACGGCGGTCTACCTTTCCAAGTTGTTGAAGCCACTCGGTGTGCGCGTCACGCGGATCGGCGTCGGGATTCCAGTGGGCGCAGACCTGGAGTATGCCGACGAAGTGACTATGTTGAAGGCCATGGAAGGGCGACGGGATTTGTAGGATTCATCGCACCTAGAGCACTAAGAAGCGCGCCGTCCACGCTCCGCAAGGGATGGCTCAGTTTGCCAGGGCAATAGGCGGACAGTAGTACTACTCTCAGTACCTCTAGGACGCTCTAGCCAATCCTCCCGTTTAGGTATAGAGTTTAGTTCCCACGGTGGCTGTCCTCCCACCAAACCTATAGCAGCCGCGAAAAGGCTGACAGGAGGTGCGCTAATGCCGAGCTTGGCGCACTACATGACGCAGTACGATCACGAGCACGAATCCGGCTGGAACAAATTCCTGCATGGTATTGGTATCCCGATGATTTTTGCGGGGATTATCCTTCTCCTTTTCATGAAATGGGCTTGGGGAGCAGGATTTTTTCTGGGCGGATGGGCGTTTCTGTTTCTCGGCCACCGGATCGAGGGAAACCATCCGGCGTTTTTCCAGGGAGCGATTTATTTGCTGGTTGGGCCAATCTGGGTCGCCAAAGAAGCATGGATGTTGATGACCGGAACGCCCCGCAGGCCGGCCTCGCAAGGTACTCCGCAAAGTGATGCGATGAAGTAGCCGCAGCGATGTCACTCGCATGCGCGAAATCTGAAAAGCCTGAGGGACGGCGGCGGTCAGCATGAATGATTCAGGCGGCAATTTTGCCGATGAGACAACTGGAATGGTGTCCGATAGCGTTACCAGTGCCAGCCCGGAGTTAAGGAAGCGCCGCAGCACGCGCATCGTGCAGGCGGTTCCTCTCTTGGTGACCGGTGTCGACGCACTGGGGCGCCCGTTCGTGGAGCGAACGTCGTCGTTGATTATCAACTGCCATGGCTGCCGCTACCAGTCCAAGCATTACGTCCTGAAAAACATGTGGGTGACGATGGAGGTCCCGCACCAGGAATCAGGGCAGCCGCCGCGCACGGTGCGGGGACGGGTGGCTTGGATTCAACGGCCTCGAACGGTGCGGCAACTTTTTCAGGTGGCGCTGGAGCTGGAAGTTTCGGGCAACGTCTGGGGCATCGCGTTTCCGCCGGAAGATTGGGTCGCATCTCCCGAGATGACGCAAGTCGTGATGAAGTTGGATGCGGCACACGGCACACCGCCATCGCCGCCACCGGTGGCTGAAGCGGATGCGGCGTCGCATTTAGGCGAGGCGGAGCTTCCGCCGGCGGCGGACAATTTGAGGCTGTTCCCTTCCCCGACGAGCGCGACGGATGCGTCGTTGCAGTTGGCGCGGCAGGTAGCGCGGCTGGTGGCGGATGCCAAGCAGCAGATTCAGGCGGCGACGCGGGAAGCGGCCTCGCAGGCGGTCTCGGCGGAGCGGCGGCTGTCATTCGAACAATGGGAACAAAAGTTTGCGGCAGGACGCGCGGAAATCGCGAATGAGACGGCACACGCGATTGAAAAGTTTCAGCACGAAGCGGATGAGCATTCAAGGACGGCCCATGCAGCAGCGGCCGAGGCGCTGCGAGTGGAATTGCCGCGGTGGCTGGCGCCGCAACTGGAGCAACTCACGCGCGACTTGACGGCGAGGCTCTCGCAAGAAGGCGCAACCCAGCGCGACGAGCATGCCCAGCAACTGGAAGCCAGGGCGGAGACTCTGCGAACGGTATGCCGGGAGGCGGAGGAAACGGCGGCCCGGTTGAAGACCCAGTCCGAGCAGTCGGAAGCACAAATTGTTGCGCGCACGGAATCAGCGAAGCAAGGAGAAGAAGCGGCAACTGCGCATCTCGAGGCGCTGAAGGCTACCGCCAATGAGATTCAGCAACAGGTAACAGCGGCGCTCTCATCCGCACAATCGTTCTCGCACGGACAGCTTGCAAGCGAATTGGAAGCAGCGCAAGCGCGGTGGCGGGAGGCGATCGAGAGCACCCTCGCGGAAGCGCAGGATCGCGCGGCGGGCGGATTGAACGAGCACGCGCGTGGGTTGAGGACTCAGTTGCAGGAGGAGATGGCGCGTCACGCCACGGCAGCGCGCGAATCGGCGGCGAGTGCGGTAACAGAAGCAGACGAGCGAATGGCAGCGGTGCGGAATACGCTGCAGGAGCAGACGCAACGGCTGGAGTCGGCGCTGGCGCGTGCCGGGGAGACGAGCCAGCAGCTCGAACAACATTCGGCCCAACTCGAGAACACGCAGAAGCAGGCGCTGGCCGGATTCCAAGCGCAATTGGAAAATGTATTGAGCCCGCACCGCGACGAGGTGCAGCGCCGGTCCGAAGCGATCCTTGAGGAGATCAACGCGCGCATTCGAGTGACGTTTGAAGAAGCGAGCCGCCAGGCAGTAGCGCAATTTGACCGGGAAATCGCGGAAATGGTTCAGCCACACGTCACGCGCGCCGAAGAAGCGGTTCATCGGCTTGCAGGGGGGCGGTCGCTACTGGACGCGGCGCTGACGCTGCAGCAGGACCGCATTCGCAATTCAGCGGACGAAGCGTTCGCAGAGTCACTAGCGCGCTTCCGGGAGAATCTGGGCAGCGTCGAGCAAATCCTGCAGGAATCTTCGCAATCGATCACCTGGCGCAACCTGACGGAACTGGAGGGAAAAGCCGGCGATTTGAAGCACCAGATGGTCGAAGAACTCTTGAAATCGGCGGAATGGTACGAAAAGAAGACGCAGACGCAGATTCAGAATTTGACGGAAAGAACCATCGAGCACTCTGGAAACCAGTTGCGGGAGAGGGCGGGAGAAATTTCCAGCGTCTTCGCGAGCGAGCTGGATCATGCAAGCCGCAACTTCCTGGGACACGCGCAAACGCAGATGGAGGAGGTGGTGCGAGATTCGTTTGAGCGCGCGCGCGCTCTCTTCGCGGAAGCAGCGGACACCACAGCAGCAGCATTCACGGATGAGATTCAGCGCACGGGCCGGCAAGAGCTGGAGGGATTCAACGAAGAGGTGCGGCGCTCCACGGAGGGAGCGCGGGTGCAACTGGACGCCGTGCGCGTGGAACTGGCGCAGAAGACGACGGCCGAACAAGAGGGTTTCCTGCGGCGGTTCCAATCCTCCATGGGTGGAGCGCTTGAAGCGGGCGTTGCCGAGGCCCAGCAGAAAGTGTCGGAAGGGTTTGGTCCGCTGCTGGATTCCTGGAAAGCGATGACGGTTGCTCATCAGCAGGAAATGCAGAACATCTACGCCCAGACCGGCGAACAAGCGGCGGAGCAGTATAAGAGCCGGTTGGAAAATGTTTCGAACCAGTGGATGCTGGCGACGGTGGCCTCGCTGGATCACCAGTCGCGAGAGATGATTTCGGGAATTGCCGCGACAGCGGAAGAGAAACTTCGCGAAGCCTGTGCCCAGGTATTCGCAGGCGTAGGTGAATCGCTGCGCGAACGGCTGAGGGAGATGGCGCAGAGTTTTGCGCCGCCGACGGAGCCTCCCGGGCAGGCAAAAAGCGCCAACACCAGCGCCTGATCGCCAGGGTCCCCACAGCCAAGAATAGTTGTTCCACGACAATTATTTGCAACACGATTCGGCCGCTGATTCGCCACTTCCCTGCTGGCCCGGTATAATCCCTAAGGTTTCAACCACAATGGCCAATCATGCTTACCTGCGCGTGTGGACACGCGATTTTTCACTGGAAACGATGCTTGCCGAGTTCGCGCGGTTCCTTACGACCGCCCCCCTTTCGGCGACTCAGAATAGCTTGAGCGAACTGACCGTGCAGGCCGTGGATGCAAAGGAGATACCCGTCGCGGAGTGGGATTTGCGTCCATTGAAGACAGGACCTGCGGAGGTTGCGGCGCTGGCGGTGCAGCACCTGAATGCGGACACGGCGTACATCGCGAACGCAAAATGGGACTTGTGGGGTTTCGATATCGAAAGCCTGAAGTGGCAACACAAGCCGGAGCCGCTCGTCCTGGCGTGCCACGGCCAAGAGTATGACGATGGACTTGCAGCAACCGCGGGACACTTTATGGCAGACTTGGGTTTCGAGCATTTTTTCACGGGGCACGGCGGGCTGCTGGCGCCAGGAGCGGCGTCGAATCCGTTCAATTCGTCCGATCATCCTATCGAGCATTCTTTTCGGCAATGGATGGCGGCGAGCGGCAACCTGAAGGAATATCACGCCAAGACCCGGGAGAACATCCAACAATTATTCCACTGGGTGGAAGCGATCGAGCGGGCCTTGCCGGTGGAGCGCAGCGAGCTTTGGTCTGAAGGAGAGGAGAACTTTGAAGCGCGGCTGGACGCGATTCTGGCGCAGCGGTAGCGCATTCAAATCTTGGGCAAGCCGCATTCGCGGAGTCCTTCCACGAAGGGCCGCCAACAGCTAGAATTATGGTAGCAGGCATTTGATGGGGCCGGTCCGGATGTGTTGCAGGTAATGGAAGCGCTCTGCACACCGGAGAAAGATGGGAAGCCCGGGCGAGTGGTGGAAATCGCTCTTAAAGCGGCAATCTCTGATGGAGAAAACTTCACAAAGCGATTGTTGGTGTGCTAACGAGGCCGGTATCAGTCCGTCCATCTTCAAAGAGGGCCCCGATATCGGCGCGGCCCGCAGGTGGAGAATCCCCCTGAATTTTTCACTGAGTCTCCTGTTCCTGGCTATTTTTCTGGGCGGGTGCGGTACGGATGCTTCCAAGCCTGCGCCGCAAGCGGAAACCAAGCCCGCAGAGCCTGCCGTACCCGAAGATATTCAGTTGGCAGCAAAGGCGCTGCTGGGGAGCGAGTCGCAGGTGCTGCTATTCGGAGACTTGGCGAAGAACAGGAAGCAGGCGTTCCTTGCGGCGGATGTAGTGCCAAAGACGCCAACCAACAATTTGCCGGGGACCATCGTGACGCGCGTCGTCGTGGCGGAAAATACCGACGGGAAATGGGCGGAAGTTCTGCGCTGCGATGAACATTTGAAAAACCAGAAAGGCTTTATGGGTTTGACGCCACTGGTGCCGGTGACCGGCTGGCGGCTGCAATACGAGCAAAACGATGAAAAGGGCTTGCAGCTCTATTTCACGCCGCTGAAGGGCGCCATCGATACGCATGTGCTGCCGATCGGTGTGCGCTGGAATCCGGCCACGAAGCGCTACCAATCCCTGGATCGCACGTACGAACATTTCCTGCTCGAGTCGCCTTCGATGCAAGATGCGAGGTCCACGCTGCGATGAGCGCGGTCCCGACAGCCACCGGTAATCGGGCGTCCAAACCTCCCCGGGAATCTTCCCCTGTCAAAGGCTTGCGCGGCCTGATGCCTTATCTGCGGCGCTACCCCGGCGGCATTGTTTTCGGCTTGCTCACGGTCCTGCTGATGAGCATTGTCGGCAACGCGCTCCCCCTCGCCACCGGCGTCATGACGGACACTCTCGCCGGCAATTCGACCCGTCTACGCTCAGCCGCTTCATTCCTTACTACGCGCCCAGCAGCAGCCGTACGTTGGGCATCTATTGCCTCATCGTCGTATTCTGCGTCGCAATCAAGGGCCTTCTATCGTTTTCTGCGCGCTGGACGCTCATCGGCGTCTCTCGCGACATCGAGTTCGACATTCGCAACGATCTCCTGAAACGCCTGCTGATCCTCGAGCCCGAATTCTACGTCCGCAATCGCACCGGAGAACTGATGTCCCGCGCCACCAACGACCTGAACGCCGTCCGCATGGTCCTCGGCCCCGGCATCATGTATAGCGCGACGACGATAGGCACCATGATCTTGGCCATCCTTGTCATGGTCGCGCTCTCGCCTTCCCTCACGCTTTGGGTTCTTCTTCCCGCGCCGGTAGTGGCTGTCGCCGTCTGGTTCTTCGGAAAAACGATTCACGACCTCTACGAATCGATCCAGGCCGCGCTCGCTACCCTCACCGCCCGCGTCCAGGAGAATCTTGCCGGCGTGCGCGTCGTGCGCGCCTACGCTCAGGAAGAAGCGGAAATCCGCGGCTTCGACGAGCCCAACCGCGAGTATGTCTCGCGAAACATCCGCCTCATCCGCACCTGGAGCATGTTCATGCCCTCTCTTCAGGGGCTCATCGGCACCACCTTCTTGATCGTGCTATGGCAGGGCGGCCATCAGCTCCTCCGTGGCCAGATTTCTCTTGGTGCGCTCATTGCCTTCAATGGCTACCTCGCCGTGCTCGTCTGGCCCATGATCGCCCTTGGATGGGTCACCAATATTTTTCAGCGCGGCGCTGCTTCCATGGGCCGTTTGAATTACATCCTCACTGCCGAACCGAATATCGATGATCGCCACGCGAAAGTTCCGGAAGGCACCAAGCCGCGCGGCGAAATCGAATTCCGTCATCTCACCTTTGCTTATCCGACCACGCTTTCCGGAGCCGTTTCGAATGGCTCCTCCAAGTCCAATGGCAGCGGTCCTCATCCGGTGCTTCGCGACATTCATTTGAAAGTCCCCGCCGGCTCTACCCTCGCTATCGTCGGGCCCACGGGTTGCGGCAAGACCACCCTCGCCGCTCTCATTGCGCGTCTCTGGGAAGCGCCGGATGACTCCGTCTTGATCGATGGGCGTCCGATACGCGAGTGGCCTCTCACCACGCTGCGCCAGTCCATCGGCTTCGTGCCACAGGACACTTACTTGTTCGGCGAAACCGTCGGTGGAAACATCGCTTTCGGCTTGCCAGAATATGACCAGCAGCGCGTCCGCGAAGCCGCCGAAATTGCCAGCCTGCACGGCGACGTCCAGGACTTCGCCAAGGCCTACGAAACCATGGTCGGCGAGCGCGGCATCACTCTCTCCGGCGGACAAAAGCAGCGGGCCGCGATTGCGCGCGCCGTCGTCCGCGATCCGCGAATTCTGATCCTTGACGATTCGCTATCCGCGGTCGATACGCAAACCGAGGAGCGCATCCTCACCGGACTGCGCGGAATCATGGAAGGCCGTACCACGATTCTCATTTCGCACCGCACCTCGACCGTTCGCGACGCCGACCAGATCGTTGTCCTGGTCGAAGGCGCCATCGCCGAGTGCGGAACACACGACGAATTGCTGGCTCGGGGCGGCTACTACGCGGATTTGTATCAGAAACAGTTGCTGGAAGAAGAGCTCGAACGCGCATGAGCAACCTGCACGAAGAAGAAGCCCTCGGCAAAGCGTACGATTCGCGCTTGATGCGGCGGCTTCTGCAATACATGAAGCCGTACAAATGGCACGTGGCGCTGGCGCTGGTCATGGTAGCCGTCGTCACGCCGCTCGAACTTGCCCCGCCGCTGATCTTTCGAAAGGCCATCGATGGCTACTTTGTTCCCGCGCTCAATCAGGTAATCTCGGAAGCATCGGCATGGTCGGGCATCGGCTGGCTTAGCCTGCTCTTTCTGGCCGTGCTGGCTTTCGACTTCCTCGCCCAGTACATCCAGATTCGCATCATGCAGCGTGTCGGCCAGCAAACCATGTACGACATGCGCAGCGAGATATTCAGCCACATGCAGCGTTTGCCGATGAGCTACTTCGACCGCAATCCCATGGGCCGGCTGGTGACGCGTGTGACCACGGACGTCGACGCCCTCAACGATCTCTTCGCCGCCGGGGTAGTTACCATGATCAACGACTTCTTTCTCCTCGGGGTCATGGCCGGCCTGCTCTTCAAGATCGACCGCCGCCTGGCGCTCGATACGCTTGCCGTCCTGCCCGGCATCCTGATCGTCACCATGATTTTCCGCAAATTCGTCCGCGACGCGAATCGCCGCATCCGCACTGCCATTGCCCGCATCAACGCTTTTCTTCAGGAATATATTTCCGGGATGAGCGTTGTGCAGCTCTTCAACCGCGAACGCAAGGCCGTCGAAGAATTTGAGAAGCGCAATCGCGACAATATGCTCGCTTGGCGCGATGCCATTCTCGCCTACGCTCTCTTCTATCCGGCGGTCGAATTCCTCAGCTTCGCCACCATTGCCCTGATTTATTGGTCCGGTGGAAACCGTATTCTCTCCGGCACTCTCACCCTTGGTGTCCTCACCGCTTTCACCATGTTTGCGCAGCGATTCTTCCGGCCGATTCAGGACCTCAGCGAGAAATTCAACATCCTTCAATCCGCGATGGCAGCATCCGAGCGCATCTTCAAATTACTGGATGAGCCGGTGCCGGCAGGATCGGATCCCAACGCCATTCCGCTCGACCATCCGCGCGGCGAGATTGAGTTCCGCAACGTGTGGTTCAGCTATCGCAACGTCGCAGCGCCAGCCGAGGAAGATTGGGTCTTGCGCGACGTCTCCTTCCGCGTAGAGCCCGGGCAGACCATTGCCATCGTGGGACACACGGGCGCGGGAAAGACGACGCTAATTTCGCTGCTGCTCCGTTTCTACGACATTCAGCGCGGACAAATCCTCCTGGACGGCAAGGACATTCGGCTGATCGAATTGCAGGATTTGCGGCGGCAATTCGGCATCGTGCTGCAGGATCCTTTTCTCTTCACCGGTACGATTGAAACGAATATCCGGCTCGGCACGCCGGGCATCGACCGCCCCACGGTGGAGCGGGCGGTCGAAGAGATTGGGCTTGGAGAATTCATGCGCTCGCTGCCGGAAGGAGTGGGCGCCAGCGTAAACGAGCGCGGTTCAACGCTTTCAGTCGGGCAGCGGCAGCTCATCAATTTTGCGCGCGCGCTGGCGCACAATCCGCGCTTCCTGATTCTGGACGAAGCCACTTCGAGCGTGGATACGAAGACGGAAATGCTCATTCGCGAAGCCTTGAACCGCTTGCTGTCCGGGCGAACAGCACTAGTCATCGCACATCGGCTGAGCACGATCCAGCACGCGGACTGCATTCTCGTGTTTCACAAAGGGCGCTTGCGCGAGCAGGGCGCGCATCAGGAGCTTCTCGCACAACGCGGAATCTACTATCGGCTTTACCAGCTGCAATACAAGGAGCAGGAGCTGCACCTTCCAATCGAAGCCAACGACTCGGCTGAACCCTCGGTGTTACCGGCCAGCGACTGATTCTTGCGCAATACAAACATGCCGCGAATACCGCTCCTTCTTTCCGCCGGCGAAGCTTCCGGAGACATGTATGCCGCGCGGCTCGCGACGGCGCTGAAGCAGCGCCTGGACGTGGCGATTTTCGGGATGGGCGGGCCGCTGATGCGCGCGGCGGGCGTCGAGATCATCACGGATTATGCGGAGATTTCCGTGGTGGGAATCACCGAAGTGCT
The DNA here is from genome assembly GCA_003224525.1 of Acidobacteriota bacterium. GTDB lineage: Bacteria > Acidobacteriota > Terriglobia > Acidiferrales > UBA7541 > Acidiferrum. The sequence goes on from QHZB01000199.1 coordinate 31,391, forward strand.
GAAGCGGTTGCCGTCGTTGTTCGGCGCCATGAGACGGCTTGTGAACGAAGCGGAGCGCCGGAGGCCGCCGCTTGCGATTCTGACGGACTTCCCCGGTTTTCATCTGCGGCTGGCGCGCAAGCTGCGCCCCCGGGGCATTCGAAACGTCTATTACATCTGTCCGCAATTCTGGGCGTGGCGGCCGTGGCGCGTAAATTTGGTGCGGCGGCGGTTCGCCCAGGCCCTGTGTATCTTCCATTTCGAGGAAAAGTTCTACGCCGATGCCGGCGTGCCGGTGAAATTCATCGGGCATCCGCTCGTAGGAAATGTGAAGGCTACACTGACTCGGGAATTATTTTGCAGGAAATACGGTCTGGAACAAGGGAATCCCATCATCACCATCCTGCCGGGAAGCCGGTGGGGAGAGATCGCCCACCATATTCCTGTACTGGTGCAAGCCCTTGCGGAGTTGGGACGGAGCTTGCCGGGCAGTTTTGGCGTCGTGGTTGCCGTAGCGCCCGGGCTGGACTCGCAGAAATGGAAGGGACGGTTTCCAGGACAGTGGCAAGTCAAATTCATTGAGGAAGACACTTACAACGCCCTGGCAGCCGGGGACCTGGCGATCGTCTCCAGCGGTACTGCCACGGTGGAAACGGCTCTGCTCGGCACACCGATGATTGTTGTTTACCGGCTCTCTCCGCTGACGGCACGGCTCGCAAAACCGCTGGTGAGAACCAGGTTTTTCAGCATGGTAAATTTGATCGCCGGGCGCGTAGTCGTCCCTGAATTGATCCAGGACGACTTCACACCGCAACGAGTCGCCGCAGAAGCGGAAAAACTGATTTCTCCCTCGGAAGAAGGTAAGCAGCGAGTGGAAGAAATGCGCAGCGGGTTGGAAGAAGTGCGGCGGCTCCTGGGCCCGCCGGGAGCGGTCGAAAGGGCCGCGGATGAAATTGTAAAGCTGTTGACCACGCCCAAAAGCAACGCGGACTGATGGGTTTGCTATCCTATAGGTGTACATTGGTGCAGAATTGAAGATATTTGAAAGGGGTCCGATGGCCCTTCGCCAAAGAGTTCCTGGTACATTTGTCTTCTGTACGCTGATCTTGCTGTCTTGCGCTGCCGCCCCGCTCCAAGCCCAGGCTCCCCGGCCCGCGAATTTCCTCGCCGAACACTACGACGTCTCCGCCTCGCTGGACGCCATTGGACAATCGATTTCAGCCACCGCAAAAATCGATTTCAAAGCCGTGGAAGCCTCCAGCAGCGTGCGCGTCGAGCTGCACCCGAATCTGATTGTGAAAGAGGTAAAAGGAGCCGACGGCAAAGCGCTGACCTTCGAGCGCGACAATCAGAACCCACTCATGGTTGTCGTCCAACTGCCCACGCCCGTGGCCACCGATGGCCACGTCACTCTCACCTACACTTATGCGGGGTTGCTCGTAAATGAAGAGAACAGCCCTGTGCCGGGTGTGCGTGCCGCGCTGATCAACAAAGATGGCGCTTACTTGCTGCTGCCGGCACGGTGGTTTCCCCTCACAAACTTTCCGTCGAACCGTTATACGGCGACATTCCGGCTGAACGTTCCAGACATCTTTGCCGTCGCGGGGACCGGCAAGGCTTCCGCTCCGTCGCCCATGCCCGGCAAGAACGCCGTGGAAGGCGGGCGGCTGCTCTACACCTTCGAGTGCAAGAATCCCGCGCCTCATGGCACGTTTGTAGCCGGCAATCTCCAGCTCAATCCAAAGCAGGCGGAAGGAATCCACGTCGCGGTCTACGCTCAGCGAGCGTCCTCCGCGAATGCCGAGGAATTTGCGGCCAGCGTGGCGCGCTCGGCGATTATTTTTTCAGACATGTTTGGACCCATCCCGGATCCAACTTTCACGCTGATCCAGCTACCCGACGGAACCCTGCGCGATTACGCGGCACCCGGAGTTTTGCTCCTCAGCCAGCGCATCTGGGAACCCAAGAGCAGCGACCGGACCATCGCGCGCCTGGTGGCCTCGCAATGGTGGGGCATTCAGGTTCTCCCGGCCACGCCGGGCGATGTGTGGATCAGCGATGGCCTGGCGCGCTATTCCGAAGCGCTTTACGCGGAGCAAAACGCGGGCAAAGAAGCGGGGCTCCGGGCCGTGGACGAATTCGCGGTCGGCGCTTTGATGTATGAGGATGCCGCGCCTATCGCGCAAGCCGCACGGCTGGCTCCTTACTCCCCCGACTACCGTTCGGTGGTGATGAACAAAGGTGCGATGCTTTTTCACATGTTGCGGGCGCAAATGGGCGACGTGGCCTTCAAATCCGCTCTGCGCGATTTCTACTTTCAATTTGCGGAGAAGAGCGCGCGGATCGAGGATTTTGAAAACCTCGCGGAGCGCCGCGCGCAAGCCGCGGCAAAGCCGGGGCAAGACCCGCCGAACCTGCGGGCATTTTTCGCCCAGTGGCTGAATTCAACCGGTGTGCCGGAGTTCTCGCTGGAATACGTCGTGTACCGCACACCGAAGGGATTTCGCGTCGTTGGCAAGATCAAGCAGCCCCTGGACACGTTTCGTATGCCAGTGGATCTGCGCATCGACACGGAAGGAAATCCGGAGCAGAAAACCATCGACGTCATCGGCACGGAATCCGGGTTCACGGTCGAGACGTTTGGCCGGCCGAAGCCCGGCGGAATCAAGGTCGATCCCAACAATGTCATTCTCAAGGGGAGCACGTCGCTGCGTGCCCGTGCGGCCATCGCGCGGGGAGAAGATCTCGCCGAACAAGGCCGCTTTTACGACGCGGTGACGCAGTACCAGCGGGCGCTAGCGATTCAGCCGAACCGGCCGCTAGCGAATTTCCGCATGGGTGAAGCGTTCTTCTACCAGAAAAACTATCAGGCGGCAGCGAACGCCTTCCGCGAAGCGCTGCAAACCGTTCCCGAACCCTCGGAAAAGTGGTCGGAAGTCTGGAGTCACATCTACCTCGGAAAGATTTTTGACATGCTGGGGCAGCGCGAGCGCGCCGTCAACGAATACAGCAAAGCAAAACAAACCAACGACGACACCGGCGGCGCGCAGCAGGTCGCGGAAGGATTCCTGAAAAAGGCCTACTCCGAGGGCGGAACCTCCGTCGCCACCCCTGCGGCTGGCCAGACCGCGAAGCCCACGGTAGCAATTCCAGCTCCCGCCTCCGGCGAGAAGCCCGTTTTGAAAAAGCCCAACCCTTCTCAGCGATAGGAATCGTTTTGCAAGCGCCACAGAATCAGAGCGGCCATGCAAGACGGCCGGTTGCTCACGGGCGAAGTAGAGGCCGATGAAAGTTACTTCGTTGTGACCTGAGGCTACGGAGATGAATGTCTGGCTTGGAGAAAGGAGCGGACCGTTCGTCCCATCGGACGTACCCTACGAGACAGAGCGGCCAGGTAACGAACTGTTCTGGAACTCTCGGACAATGGACCCCACTCGCAAGAGTGGCATCGGAGCCGCGAGGCAATGGTGCATCTGCTAGCATCGAGGCGGAGGTGGGACTAGGGTGCATGGATAGCATGGTGAGCATATGCAAACTCTTGCAAGCGTCGTAAGTTTCAGGGAGCGGAAGATGCTCTGCGCTCTTCTTGCAGTGGGTACGACGGCTCGAAGTTCCGTCGTCATGGGCACACATCACTGCCGGCGTATAGGGAGCACCTAAACTATCGAATCGAGTCATCTCCGTGGAACAGGATAAGCCCGTATCGCTCCCTGTAAAGGGAAGATCAACCGTAAGGCGGATCGATGGCGGTGCGGGTATCGGAATTGCGAGGAAGCGAATGCTGCCCTGTAATCGGGCAGATAGGGGTTGCGTTGCCTCGACGGGACAACATTACCTCACCGGAAACGGGGCTGACTTCGCGATGGCGTTCAAACTCGAGGCCATTTGCGGAACCGATGAAGGAAGCAATGCAAATGACGGCACACGCCTGATGGTTCTTCCATCGCCGTGCGAGTTGGCCGCAAGTCAGTATCGAGTAGGTTGAAATAAGGCCGCGTCCTCGTTTTTCAGGGGGGGCGTTATTGAATGCTCGAGCCGTGTGATGCGAAAGTATCACGCACGGTTCCTAGAGGGCTGGACGACCGTAAGGTCGTCCGGCTACTCGGCAAGCACGCAAGCCCCGCAAGGGCTGTCCTTACGTCAAGAAAGATAAGAAAGACGTGGTTTTGGGCATGATCGAGCGTGGCGGCAAACTACGCCTGGTTCCCGTGAAAGATGCCAGAATGGAGATAATTGGCTCCGCGCTCGAAGAGCACATTAGCCCCCAAGCGCACACGATTTACACCGATGAGTCCGCTAGCTATGCGATCTATCTCCAAGCGGCACTTCGATGCCGAACACAAGACCATCAACCACAGCCGGACCTACGGCATGGGTGACACGCACACGAATACGGTTGAGAACGCTTTCAGCTTGCTCAAGCGCGGCGTCTACGGCACATTCCACCGGGCTTCGATAAAACACCTGGGTCGCTATTGCCATGAGTTTGCCTATCGATGCAATCGCCGCGGGGAGCAATTGCAGATGTTCGATGCGACGCTCAAGAGCATCCTGAACGAAAAAGCCCTGCCATTCAAAAAGCTCACGGCTTCACTAGCATCGGAGTCTTCCGCAACGTGTGTCGACAAGTTCTTCACCATTCCAAGACCAGAAATCCGGCCACGATTTCCATACCGCACAATTGCTCTGTGTTAAATACATAATCGCCATTAAAACCCTTTAGAATCAACACTTGCAAGAATGGTTCAAGACAACCGCCTTTAACTACAAAGCGCTTCCGCACGCTGCGTCAAAAAACACGAAGGGTGGGAGAAACGCTCTTTCGGTTCCACAGGTCACGTGGCACTGGCCACGGATCGCGGAACAACAGTCACGAACCACGAGATGTGCTTGTCTTCCCCTTCAACTTTCAACCGTCGATCGAAGATCCCGACCTTGTCGGGACTGTCAACCTCCCCGCATCTCCTTGCTTCTTTACATCCTTACCTCATTACTTCTATTCTCTTCCCATGAGAGACGCTTCTAAAATGTTCGCCACCGTCGAAGAGGCCGTCGAAGAGATCCGTCAGGGCCGCATGGTCGTCCTCGTCGACGACGAGGACCGTGAAAACGAAGGCGACCTCGCCATGGCCGCCGAAAAAATCACACCCGACGCCATCAACTTCATGGCCAAGTACGGCCGCGGCCTGATCTGTCTGCCGCTCACCGAAGAGCGCTGCGACGAACTCCACCTCCCGCTCATGTCGCCGATTAACACCTCCGTGCACGGCACCGCGTTCACGGAAGCCATTGACGCACGCGTTGGCGTCACTACTGGCATCAGCGCTTCGGACCGCGCCATGACCATCCTCACGGCCATTGATCCAAAGACGAAGCCGCAGGATCTCGCGCGCCCGGGGCACATTTTTCCGCTGCGCGCGCGCAACGGCGGCGTACTCGTTCGGGCAGGCCAGACGGAAGCGTCGGTGGACCTCGCGCGAATCGCCGGCCTCACTCCCGCGAGCGTCATCTGCGAAATCATGGGTGACGACGGCACCATGTCCCGCGTGCCGCAGCTCGTCGAATTCTGCAAGGAACACAACCTGAAGATGCTCACGGTGGCGGACCTCATTCGCTACCGCATGCAGCACGAACGCTACGTACGGCGCATCGGGGAAGCGGTCCTGCCCACGCGCTTCGGCAACTTCCGCATGATTGCGTACGCCAGCGATGTGGATCACGATCAGCACGTTGCGCTAGTGCGCGGCGATCTGGATGGCGCGGAGCCGGCGCTCGTGCGCGTCCATTCGCACTGCCTCACCGGCGACGTTTTCGGTTCTACGGCTTGCGATTGCAGCGAACTCGTCTCGCGCTCGCTGGCCGCCATTGCCAAGGAAGACCGCGGCGTCTTTCTCTATCTGCACCACACGGGACGCGGCTTCAGTGTTGAAACCGCCGAAGAGCCCGGCGCGCTCCCCCAGATTCATTTCCACAAGCGCGGCCAGCTCGATCGCGAACCTGCCCGCCAGCGCATGGTGCAGCACGAAAGTGGCATCGGCGCGCAAATCCTGATCGACCTCGGCCTCAAGGACATTCGCGTCCTCACCAATCACCCGAAAAAAGTCGTCGCCCTCGAAGGCTACGGCATCCGCATCGCCGACCAGGTCCCCCTCCGCATCGACCAACCTAAGCCGACGCACCAAACCCTATGACCATGTTGCGCAGTCCCAGTTTCGATTGTCAGACCGAGGTCCCGACCCCTGTCGGGGGCCGATGGATCTCAAACTGTCGCGCTATCGGAGAGTGTGAGGTGAACACTACTCTGCGGAAAGGCCCTGTTCTGGATTCGCTCGAGGCTGCTTGCCCGGCATTTGGTTCGGGAAAGCATTGCTCTTCGGCGCCGGCTTCCCAACAGTCAAATACTTGCGCATCTTTTCGAGCCGCTTCGGCCCGAGCCCGCGAATCACCAGCAAATCGTCCACGCTCTTGAAGGCGCCATAGGATTTGCGCATTTGCAAGATCTTGTCCGCCGTCGCCGGCTCAATCCCCGGCCCTGTTGCAGTTCTTCCGACGTCGCCGTATGGGGATTTAGCGGCTTGGCCGGCGGTTTTTTCTTCCCCGCGTCCAGGGACGCGGCAAAGATCAAGGCAGCAAAAAGAAAGGAGGAAAGGATCCGGATTGGAAATCGCCGCGCCATGACGGCAATATATTGTTCTGACTACATACACAAATAACAAAAGGTGCACTTAGTCCATGCGTTTCCCCTGTGCGTCGTAAACTTCAACTTCGCCGAAAAGCGACGCTTGCTCCTCAATTTGCGCGCGGTCGCCCACAACGACGACTTGCATGTTTGCGGAGTCCAGATACTTGCGCGCCGTTGCGAGCAGATCTTCCGGCTTCAACGCGCGAACTCTCGGGCGATAAGTTTCGAGATAATCGTCCGGCAATTCGTTCAGCGCCACGGTGGAGAGTTGCGATAGCAGCCCATCCTGCGTCGCCAGCCCCATGGAAAAGACGCCGCTCAGATAATTCTGCGCGTCGGCGAGCTCCGGCACCGGCACTGGGACGGACCGCAGTTTGTCCATTTCATAAAACATCTCCGTCAGCGATGCGGCCACAACATCATTTCGCACCGCGGCCGAAACCGAAAAGTAGCCATGCTGCCGCAGCGCATGCACGCCGCTGCGGGGACTGTAAGTGTACCCTTTGTCCTCGCGGATATTCATTACCAAACGGGAATTAAATGCTCCGCCGTACAAACTATTCGTGAGGCCCAGCTTCACCCAGTCCGGATGCTTGCGCGTAATAGCGTGGCAGCCCGCCACGATCTGCGTCTGTACCGCTCCCGGTAGGTGCACCAGATACACGCGCCGCCCGCGCGGATTTGCCGGAGCCGCTGCCGCAGTCGGCTCCGGTTTTTTTCCGGTCCATGCGCCAAACACTTTTTCGATTGTCTTTAACATCCCCGCCGCGTCGAAATCTCCGACGAGCAGCAACAACCCATTCTCCGGCGTATAAAATTCGCGGTAAATCACCTGCAAATCTTCGCGCTTGTACGCGGCCACTTGTTCTTCGCTCGGCGACACTTCGCCGTAGGGGTGCGCCCCGAACAAAACTTTACGCAATCGCGCGCTCGCCACAAATCCCGGCTGCGTGCGCTCGAGCTTTACTTCTTCCAGCTTCTGCCGCCGCTCGCGTTCGAATTCGGCATCCGGAAATGCCGCTTCCCGCACCAGTTCATTCACCAGTCCCAGCAGCGGCTCCGCAAATTCCGAAAGACCCGCAAACGAAATCGCGCTAGTATCCGCGCCCGCGCCGGAAGAGAGGTCCGCACCGATGCGCCGCAAATCTTCTTCGATCTGACGGCTCGCGCGCTTCCTTGTTCCCGTGCGCACTACCGTTGCGGTCATTTCCGCGAGCCCCGGACCACGATGAGCCGCAGCAGCGTTTCCTGAGCGGAAAAACAGTTCGCCATGAAACTTCGGAATCGAGTGCGCTTCCGCGAGAATAACTTCGAGACCGTTCGAAAGCTGCGCCCTGGTCCGTTTCGGCCAGGTCACCGCGCGTTCCGCCGCAAGTCCAGGCACTCCGTTGGCAACTTCCACAACCCGCGCCGCCATTACGCCGCCTCCTTCGCGCCCGCGGGCAGCGCGGCCTTGACCGGCGTGCGAAAAACAATCGCGCGTTTTTCGTTTCGCAGATATTTTTTTGCAACAGCCTGAATCTCTTCGCGCGAGACGGCAAGAAATCCATCCAGAATGGTGTTCGCCAGTTGCGGCTCGTTATCGAACAGCGTGAAGCACGCGAGGAGATGCATCAGGCCATACCTCGGCATGTATCCGCCGCGGCCACCTTCGAGCGTGGCGTAATAATCCGAGCGCCACTTCACCTTCAATTGTTCCAATTCGTCCGCGCTGATGCCGTTTTCCTGTACTTCACGGACCACGGCATCAAACGCTTCCAGCGTCGCTTGGCTCGAATACTCCGGCTTGTGCAGAACTCGCGTGGTCATTTGCGTCGGCCCGTTGTAACCAAAGATGTCGTCGATTCCACCGCCGGCCTCGACGGCAATCTGCTTCTCGATCACCAATTCGCGGTGCATTCGTCCCGCGCGTCCGCCGTGCAGCGCTTGATCCAGCAGCGCCATCGCGCACCAATCGGCGGTGCGCCTCTTCGGAATGACGTATCCGATGGCCATCGCGGGCAGCGTCCCGAATTTCTCCTCGACGTTTCCGCGCCGCTCCTCTCCTTGTTCGGGCTCGCTGGGATCGGCGAAAGGCGGCGGTGCTCCCGCCGAGATCTCGCCAAAATATTTCTTAGCCAACGCGATGCCTTCCTCCGCCTTTACATCGCCCAGCATCAGCAACACGGCGTTATTGGGCACGTAGTACGTCTTGAAAAATGCCTGCACGTCAGCCAAGTCCGCGGCATCGAGATCAGCAAAATCACCGTAAAAATTATGCGCGTTCGCCCAATTGCGAAAAGCGACCGGCGGCATGTCCAGCCACGGGAAACCGCCATAAGGCTGGTTCATCACGTTGACGCGAACTTCTTCCTTCACAACGTCGCGCTGGTTTTTCAAATTTTCGTCATCTACTTTCAACGCGCGCATGCGGTCCGCTTCGAGCCACAGCACGCGCTCCAGCGCATTCGAAGGGACTGCTTCGTAGTAGTTCGTCACGTCGTAGCTCGTCGAGCCATTCAGCATGCCGCCACTGGAATTGACCAGCTTGATGTGTTGCATCTTCGGCGCATTCGCGGAACCCTGAAACATCATGTGTTCGAACAAGTGCGCAAACCCGCTGCGACCCTGCGGCTCAAGACGGAATCCAATTTTGTAGTACACGCCCACGGTGACCACCGGCGCCGTGGTATCCGGCGCGACCACAACATTTAATCCGTTTGCCAGTTTCGCACTTTCCATCGCAATCTGGAGTCGTTTCACCCGTTGCCCCCTATCGCCTTTGCTTTTGGTTTCTTTCCACGGAAATCTTTTCCAACTCAGCCAGCACTCTGGCAGGATCTTTTGCGAGCACGCGCGCCGCCAGATGACTTAGCGCCTCGTAAGCTTGGGCAAATTCCTCCGGTGATTCCTGCAGTGCTTACAAATGCGCCCGCGCCACTTTGTAATCGGACCGGTCCACGCCACGCGTGGCCCTAACGTTTCGAAATTCTCCAGAACCTGGCGCGTCAGCGGCAACAACGCGCGCACGGCTTCGCTCCGCCTCATCCCAAGCGAGAGGAGCAACTGCATGGCGGCTTCCTCCAGGGCGAGTACATGACCGGCGGCCATCGCTGCAGCCGCGTGATACAAGATTTTCTTGCTTCCCGCGATGCGCACGGGCGATCCGCCAAGCGCTCGCGCGATCTGCCGCGCCACCCGGACCGCATGCGTTTCCCCTTCCATTGTAAAAACCTTGCCTTCCAGCGATGAACCGAGGCTCCGCTGAACGATTGCAGCGGATGCATCGATCCGCCCATCGCGCTGCGCTCGTGGACGGCATCGAGCACAGCAGAGTCCATCGCTCCGCTGGTGTGCAGTACAACTCTCCCGCGCAGCTCTTCTTCGCCAATCCGCGCCAGTTCTTGCGCAACAACTGCGACTTCGTCATCCGGTGTTGCGATCAGGATCACCCGCGACGCCAGGATCCGTCGCGTCATTCCGGTGCAAGCTTTCCTATCTCCAATGAACTGAACAGCCCGCCGCGCGCTTGGCTCGCTGCGGGTAACGACCGCGCCAATCCTCCAGCGCAGTTCGCGCGGCGGCGTCCCAGCGCTCGTCCCACCCGTCCTGCCCCGATGATGGCCAGGCTATTCGGCATCCCGTGTTAGGATAACCCGAGGGCAACGCTGACACCAATTTCCATGCATCTTTTCGGACTGGTTCTCTTTGGTTTCACTGCGTTCTTCTGGCTCACCCACGGCCTTCGCGTTGCCTTTGGCGCCATCCGCCTCCCCTGGATCAAGGATTTCGCGCCGGTAGCCGACGCCGGTTGTCCGCGTATCTCGATGCTCTTCGCGGCCCGGGACGAAGAAGAAAAATTGCCCGCCGCACTCGCCACGCTGATGGAAATCGATTACCCGGATCTGGAGGTCATCGCCGTGGATGACCGTTCGCAGGACTCGACCGGCAGCATCCTCGACGGTTTCGCTGCCGCGCATCCGCGGCTTCGTGTTGTGCACATCACGCAACTACCTTGCGGCTGGCTCGGCAAACCTCACGCCCTCCAGAAAGCCTACGAAGCCTCCACCGGCGAATGGCTGCTCTTCACGGATGCCGATGTGCGTTTCAAACCCGATGTCCTGCGGCGCGCCATTGCTCTCGCGAAAGCGCGCAACTTCGAACACCTCACGCTCATGGGCGACGTCGAAATGGTTGGCTTCTGGGAGACCGTGCTTATCACTTTTTTTGGCATGGCGTTTAACATTGCCATCGATCCTTATCGCGTGGCCAATCCTCATTCGCGCGCCTATATGGGGGTTGGCGCGTTCCAACTTCTCCGGCGCGCCGCCTATGAAGCCAGCGGCATGCACCGCCGCCTGGCGATGGAAGTTGTGGATGACATGAAGTTGGGAAAAATAGTCAAGCAATCGGGTTTTCGTTCGGGAGCGGGCATTGCGCAGGATTTCGTCGTCGTGCGCTGGCACGCCGGCCTTGGCAATCTGATTCGTGGCGTCACGAAAAATTTCTTCGCCGGCGTGGGCTACCGCGTGGCGCTCGTGGCGATTGCCGTCATCGGCCTTCTGCTCATGAATGTCGCGCCGGTTTTCGGCATTTTGTTCAGCCACGGGTGGATTCGCATTTTCGCCGCAATCGCGTTGGTCATCGCCCTCTGCTTCCACACCGGCGTGGACATCGGCATGCGCGTCTCGCCGTTTTATGCGTTCACGCACCCTCTCGGCGCGCTTCTCTTCAGCTATATGCTTCTTCGCTCGACCGTCGTTACGCTCAAGCAGGGCGGCATCATTTGGCGTGACACTTTCTATCCGCTGGAAGACCTGAAACGCGGCGTTGTTTAATTCGCCGAATCCGCCGGCGCGGGAGTGGCTGCCGGTGAAAACAGCCCTGCCACATCCCTTTGCTTCAACGAACGGATGCGATCGCGCAACTGCGCCGCTTTTTCAAATTCAAACTTTTTTGCGGCCTCGCGCATCTGCGCCTCAAGCTGCTGCAGCATCTCCGCGAGCTGCGCTTCGCTCTTGATATTCGCCGTTGCCGCATCGAGGCTGGCATCGTCTACCGGCACGGTCACGTAATCCGCCTCGACGATTCTCGCCAGTTCCATATCCACGGACTTAATGATGGACATCGGGGTGATATTGTTCTCTTTGTTGTAAGCCACCTGCTTCGCGCGGCGGCGGTTCGTTTCATCAATGGCTTGATTCATCGAATCCGTCCGCCGGTCCGCGTATAAAATTGCCCGGCCCTCGATGTGCCTGGCGCAGCGTCCAATCGTCTGGATGAGCGACGTCGTGCTCCGTAAGAATCCCTCTTTATCCGCATCCAAAATGGCCACCAGCGACACTTCCGGCAAATCCAAACCCTCGCGCAGCAAATTGATTCCGATGAGCACGTCAAATTCCCCGCGGCGCAAATCGCGCAAGATTTTGATGCGGTCCAGCGTCTCCACTTCCGAGTGCAGATAGCGGCACCTGACGCCAATCTCCGCAAAATACTCGGACAAATCCTCCGCCATGCGCTTCGTCAGCGTGGTCACCAGCACGCGCTCGTTCTTCTCCGCGCGCACGCGAATCTCTTCCAGAAGATCATCCACCTGGCCCTTCACGGGGCGAATTTCCACCTGCGGGTCCACCAGGCCCGTTGGCCGAATCACCTGCTCCACGATCACTCCGCCCGCCTTGGTCAGCTCATATGCGCCGGGCGTCGCAGACACGTACACCACCTGATTGATGCGGTGTTCGAACTCCTCAAACGTCAGTGGCCGATTATCCAGCGCCGAAGGCATTCGAAAGCCGTAGTCCACGAGCGTCTGCTTGCGCGCGCGGTCACCATTAAACATTCCGCGCACTTGCCCAACCGTCTGGTGCGATTCATCAATGAACAACAGGTAGTCCTGCGGCACGTAATCCAGCAGCGTCGGCGGGGCTTCCCCCGGCAAACGGCCGCTCAAGTGCCGCGAATAATTCTCGATGCCGTGGCAGTAGCCGATGGTGCGCATCATCTCGATGTCAAACATGGTGCGCTGTACGACACGCTGGGCCTCGACGAATTTTCCCTGCTTCTCCATTTCTTTCTTCCACCACCACAACTCTTCCTGAATGCTCACGATGGCGCGGTCCCGCTGTTCCTGCGGCATCACGTAATGCGTTTTCGGATAAATCGGCACGCGCGACAAATCCTCCTGCCCCGCGCGCACTTCTCCGGTCACCGGATCGATCTGCCGCAGCGCATCGATCTGGTCTCCCCACATTTCGATGCGATAACCCTGATCCTCATACGTGGGATAGATTTCGATCATGTCACCGCGCACGCGGAACGTGCCGCGCCGCAAGTCCTCGCTGCGCTCGTACTGAATATCGACGAACCTGCGCAAGAGCGCCTCGCGCGAAGTCTGCTGTCCCTTTTCCAGCATGACCAGCATGCCGTAATAAGCCTCCGGCGAACCCAGGCCGTAAATGCAGGACACGGAGGCCACGATCACAACGTCGCGGCGTTCGAAAAGGGAACGCGTCGCGCTCATGCGCAGCTTGTCCAGCTCGTCGTTGATGGTCGCTTCCTTGTCGATATAGATATCCGCGGAGGGAACATACGCTTCGGGCTGGTAAAAATCGTAGTAGCTGACGAAATACTCGACGGCGTTCTCTGGAAAAAATCCCTTGAACTCGTGATACAGCTGCGCAGCAAGAGTCTTGTTGTGCGCCAGAACAAGCGCGGGACGATCGGCCTGTTCAATCAGCTTGGCCATGGTGAAGGTCTTGCCCGAGCCAGTCACGCCAAGAAGCACCTGCTGCTTCTCACCGGCATCGAGACCGCGATAGAGCTGGTCGATCGCCGCGGGTTGGTCGCCGCGCGGCTGATAATTGCTGTGCAGCTTGAATTTCATGGGAAGGGTCTCCCGCAGTCCTACCGGCCTCTGGCGAAACCTTCATTATACTCCGGCACGCAAACTCTGGCTTTCGATACGGAAAAGTACCGCAGTTTCGAATCAGGGTTGCTTCAGCAGCGTCTCCGTCACCAGCAACACTTCCGAGTGGCTCTTTGCGTCAACGTTGTAGTGCACGCGGTTCGAGCCATCGGCCTTGGCCACCACGACGTCCATGAATTGGCTGGTCTCTTCCGTGGCGCGAACGACGAGGCCGCTCTTCAGGGAAATATAAGTGATGATTTCGCCGGCGCCTTTCGCCGTTCCCATGGTCCGCAACTCGTGAAGTTTGAAATCTTCTGGGGTCGCATCCTTCGATGACGATTTCTGTTTGAGCGTTGCCGTCGTGAGCAGCACCGCACAAGTATCGGGAGGGCCGCTGGAGGCAGAGACATCTCCCATGATCGAAAGCTGGCTTGCCTGGCATGGCTCATCTCTTACGTAGCTCGACTCACGCGCCCAATGCAATCCGGCGATCGGCGCTCCCGCCTGTTCCGCTTGCTCCGACTTCCATTTTTCGCCGAACTTCATTCCGTCTGCGGGAAGCGTCCACGCCAGCGCAAAACGGGCCACCCACTGCTGCCAGGCCTGCTGCTGCTCGGGAAAAAGAGTATCCAGACCTTTTACTTCGTTCACCGAGCCGTCTGGAGAAATCGTGAAGTCGATGCTCTTGCCATGGGGGTCCACACGCTGTTTATCCCAGTCGGGCTTCTTGTCACCCGGCCTCTTCAACCAGACACCGGAGTCCAACGCCAGAAACCGGCCTCGCGCGTGGATCGCCGCCTTGCTGCCCTGCCGTTGCACATCGAGGATCTCCACCCGCAGCAAACCGTGCGCATCGATCTGAGCCGCGTTCGGCGCCATGGGAGCGACAACTTTGCTTTCGGTCTTAACGGTCTTGTCGCTCTGAAAACGGATGAGGTAGGTGATGGTTTGGCTTAACTGCAATCTGGGCAGGAGATTGATGCGTCTGTCGCCGGCGCAGAGAGTGGCAACGGCAAGAAGGAACAACCCGGCAATCCGTTGTAGTTGGTGTCTCATGATATCTGCTACCGCTCCGCGAGTCTTCGGAGACCTTTCTGCGCGCGATCACTGGGAACAAATGGGTTTTCAATTTCCGGGAGTCTTGAAATGCCGATCGAAGAAATCGCTCGCCGCGTGATACGCCGCGAGCCAAGTCCGGTGCAGAAGAAAATCATGAATCTCGTCAGGGAAAACCAACTGATCGAAGGACACGCCTTGTTTGCGCAGCGCCTCGGCCAGGTCGACCATCTCGGCGAAGGGGACGTTGCGATCATCGTCGCCTTGAATCAAAAGCACCGGGGAGCGCCAAGTGCTAACGGAGGAAAGAGGTGAGGACTCCCAGGCTAACCGCGCGGCGTCCGTGCGCTCGTTGGGCTTGTAAGCGGCCATGAAGTTAGGGATTTCCGTGTTCCAGTCGTGCACGCCGTGAATGTCCACGCCAGCAGCAAACAAATCCGAGGCGCGGGCAAGCCCAAGAGCGGTGAGATAGCCGCCGTAGCTACCGCCCCAGAGCCCGATGCGGCGGGGGTCCACGTCCGAGCGGGCGCGAAGATAAACGCCCGCGCCCTGGACGTCGTTGAACTCGCTGGCGCCCATCGCGCCGTAATTGAGGGCTTCGCGAAAATCGAGGCCGTAGCCAATTCCGCTGCGATAGTTCACGGAGAGCACAACATAGCCGCGGCTCGCAAGGTATTGATTCAGGGCGTAAGCATTACTGTAGTAGAACATATAGTGCCAGCCGAGGAGCATCTGGCGGCGCGACCCACCGTGGAAGAACACGATGGCGGGATGGCGCGCAGCTTCGCTTGCATTCGACGGCAGGAAGAGCTGGCCGTGAATCTGCATGCCGTCAGCGGCGGAGAAAATTACCTGCTGAGGAGTGACCAGCGCGCGGGAAGGAAAATCCGAAGGAGCAGTTTCGGGAGCGAGGTCGCGGAGTTCACCTTTGCCCGTAAGGATCGCCGGACGCATGGGAGTTTGGGCGTCGGAATGGAGCACGAGGACAGTGCGATTGTCGCTCGCAATCACCGGTTCGGTTTCGATGCCGCTGCCGGTGGTCACTGCTGCCGGACGTTCCCCTGAGGGGGAAACCCGCCAGACGTGACGGCGGTCAATGTCATCCTGGTTCGAGGAGAAAATAATCTCTTCGCGGTTCGCGCTCATCGAGACGCATTCCACTTCGAAATTTCCCGGCGTGAGCAGCTTGGCCGTTGCTCCGCTTGCGGAGACGGAGTATAGATGCAACCAGCCATCGCGTTCCCAGGGGAAGACGATCTGGCCTCGCGCGTCCCATAGCAACTGATTGTTCGAGACAACCTCGTGAAAAGCGCTGCCTCGGCCCGTTTCCGCGCGCCAGATTTCGCGCCCCTTGCCGGTCACGGCATCGGCAATTCGAATGGACCACGGCTGTCCATCGCGCCGCGGGCTGAATGGCAGGCGGCCTTTCGAAGCCGGGATTCGAAGGAAGGCGATCTGCCGGCTGTCGGGCGACCATGCCGGCTCCCGGTCCGTGTCCACACTTGGATCCAGATAAATGAGCGACTTGGCGGCAAGGTCGTAAACACCGATGAAAGCGTGGTCGCCGCGGCGGCTGACGAACGCCAGTTTCGAACCATCGGCCGACCAGCGCAGATCGCTGGACTCGCCGTTCGCATGAATCAATTGCTCCGACTTGGCACCGCCGTTGAGCTTCGCGAGCCAGACTTGACTCTTCAAAATAAAGGCGACATCGTCTCGCTTGGGGGAGAGAGCGGGCGAGTGGCCTTCACCGAGGAGCTTCGTCTCGCCGGTCTCGATAGAGAGCGCCCAGATGCCCTGTTCGACTCCCTGCGGGGAACTTTGCGCATTGGGATACGGCCGGTTTAGAAATTCGAGGTCGCCTCCGCGCGTGTAAACGATCGTCGCCGCATCAGCAGACCAGCTCAATTGACCGAGGTCCTGACCATCGGCTTCTTTGTAGGAAGTGGCTTGCCGCACTTTGTAACTTCCATCCGCCGCCGGTTCGGCAACCCAGAGATTGCGGCGGCCTTGCGCGTTGAACACCCACGCCACGCGTCCCTTAGCGGGCGCAGCGGTAAGCTCCGTCGGGAACGGCGCGCTCATCACCTGTTCCAGCGTGAAGGGTTTCTGCGCGTTCGCCCGCGGCAACACCATCAGCAGAACTGCTGCACACAACAGCGCATGACGCTTCATCGATCGTTTCCCTCCCAGCCTAAAGAATCCTCTTCATTCATAAATCCGACGGTCAATCCGCCGGCTGCCGGACGCCTGCCTTTTCCACCGAGATTTTTGGGCCATCGAGCGGTCCTGAAATCTTGAGCACGTGTCCAGCTCCGAAATCACTCGCCCTGCGGTCTTTGCTTTTTGGCGCGCTCGCGGTTTCGATCGACAAGTCGGCGTTTCGCGCGAAGCTGAGTGTTCCATTCACCAGCGTCAACTGCTTCCCGCCATCGAGCCGGAAGTCCTCCAGCAGGATGCTGCTGTCCTGCAAAAGAAGTGAGACTTCTCCCGCGGCCCAACGCGAGACGCCCGTGTGTACGGCTCCGTCCGCGACGCTCGCGTTTACGTCCCACCCGCGAAACTCCACCTGGTTCAAATGAAACTCGCCGCGACCGGCCAGCTTTCCCAGGAGTTCGTCGCGGCCCACACCTTGGGTTTTCACCTGCAAGGTCCCCGACGCTACGCCGCCCAAGCGCTCCGCAATTCGCCCCGTCCCCGGCAGTTGCGCCAGGTTCACGCGTTCCAATTCCGCGGCGATCTCATAGACGGGCCTTGGCAAGAACTTCGCATCGATTTTTGCTCGCACTTTGCCGCCCGCCCATTCTGCCTGGGCTTCACGCACCTCGAGTTGGAGATCATGGAGGGATCCCTTGGCCAGCACTTGTTCCAGCTTCAACTTTTCGATCGTCAATTGCGCGATGCCCAGTTCGCCTTCCGCATTCACGCGGCGGACCAGTTCACTCGCCGGGGTGCTGGGCGCCGATCCTCCAAGCAGGGGGGGCAAAAGCCGCTGCAACCAGCTTGGCCGTGCTCTCGGCCCAACCCAGCGATCCAGGTCGGCGGCGTTCAACTGGTCGGCGTACAGATGAAATTTCCAGTTCGCGCCATTTTCTCCCTCGGTTCTTGCCGTTTCCTCGATATTGCCCGTCCACGTCCCGCCAAAGCCTTGGACTTTCATCAGGCGCGCGACGCGCCGCCCGTCGATCCAATCCAACTCGCTTTCGGAAATTTCCAGCGGCTGGTTCAACCCTGCCACAGTCAAATTTGCTTTGGTAAAGCCAATCCTGCCATTCCACCGGCCGGTGAGCGGCTGTTTCCACTCCCACTTCGCGATTGCCGCCGCCTGGCCGTTCAATTCCCAGCCATGATTCAGCTGGCGCCCGAACGCCGCAGATAATTTCAGAAAATCTTCTACCTTGTTGAAGTTTCCCTCGACGCTGATGCTGCCTGCCCGCGTGTTCAGATCGTGCGCAAACGTCAGTTCGGCGGCGTTTTCCATGGCCAGCGCCGCGCGCCGCCGCTTCGGCGCCACTACGTCGCGAATTTCGCCTCCAAGAGCAACGCGCACCGGCCCAATCGTCAGCATGCCCCGCTCGCGGCCTCCGCTCACGGGACCGATTCGAACGGGCTCCGCAAAACCCGGCACTTTCACGATTCCTCCGCTGCTAGAGAGCGCCATCGACTCCAGTACGAGTGGCCACCCGCGCACGATCATCGCGCCGGTAAAATACTGTTCCGCCGTCACACCCTCCGCCACGTCCGGATGAAACGCGCGATACCAGGCCAACAAGTCCGACTCCTGAATGCCCATCGAGTCCAGCCGCAATTCCACCGAGGGTGTACTCCCGCCAACGAGACGGAACATACCGCGGAGATTCGATCTCGTTCCCTCCACGGCAATTTCCTCTCCGACCACGGTGCCCGCGCCAACGTTCCAGCGGCCTTTGACACTCACGTTCAGACGGGGATTATCGGAACGTTCCGTCAAATCCCATCGATGCATCTGCACGGCGCGTCCTTCGACCGTGAACCTCCAGTCTCCGGGCCCATCTTCCTTCGCGAGCCCGCTTTTCGCCCTGGCATCCAGCGCAAACACGCCGCGCAAACCGTAATCCTGCCCGCGGAACAGCCGGAAGACGTCCGCCATGGACGCCTCGCTCCAGTGCAGAGTAATTTCTGCGGGCTGCAGCCGTGTCGAAGTCCCCGCCACGTCGCCGAGCACCTTGATCGATCCTACTGACTGCAGCGAGACTCCACTCCGCCAGGGTTGGGCCTCCAACTGCAGTTGCCAGCGCCCGGGCGAGATCTGCTCCACGTTCCCCGAAACAGCCGTGAACGCAAATGGCAACTTATCATCCCCGGTCTTAAAGTTGATGCGACCTTCATCGAATTCTATTTTTTCCAGCCGATTCACGGGAGCGACCGGCGGGGGCGGTCCATAAACGCGCCCGCTTTGCGCAGGATTGGCCATTGCCGGTGGCAGCCACCTCTCCAGATTCCAGCGGCCTTCCGAATTCCGGACCAGGATCAGGCTCGGCTGCTTCAGCGACATGGTTCCAAATTCAAAATGGCCTCTCAGCAGACCCATCCACCGCAGACCGGCGCTCAGGTGCTCCGCACGGAGAAAGTATTCCTGGCCGAACGCGGGGTCCTCACCCACGCTCACACGGTGGGCATCCAGCTGCGGACTTGGCAGAATCCGCACGTCGAAACTGGCGACCTCCACGGGCCGTCCGAATGCTCTTTCCAGGTGTGTTACAAGGTACGCATGCACGCGGTGGGTCCGCGCCAGAAGAGACACCCCGGCCTGCAAGACGATGATGAGAACTACGATCACCAGCGCCGGTTTCCACCACTTTTGCGGCTTGCTCATCTCGCTCGGAAGTTTCGCAGACTCACGCGCAAAAAGGTAGGGGTGTGCCGGTGTTCTGATTGAAGCGAAGAGATTTGTTCGCTCCCTGGTTTCTTTATCTTGGAATGAAATCCTAATGCACGGTATGGAGCATCCGGCCCCATCGCGTTCGAGAAGGCAGATGAACCAGCGTTTGAAGAATGCCGGTCAATCGTGACCAAAACGTGGTATCACCGCTATAGTCGCTGCTTTTCGCTTCCACCGACCAGTAAATCAAGAAGGGCCGCCCCATGATGGCATCACGATCAACAAATCCCCAGTAGCGGCTGTCCTGACTGTGATCGCGGTTGTCACCCATGGCGAAATACCTCCCGGGCGGAACGACAATCTCGTCACCCTGAACATACTTGCGGATCTCAGGGCGCCATTCAGGAATCGCATTGAGCGAAATCATCTGGCCTCTAATGGAAGGGAAGGAATAGTTGAACGGATCGTACGATGCCGACGAATCATGAACCGCATACGGTTCATACAAGCGCTTCCCGTCAATGAACACATCCCCGTCGATCAGTTTCAAGTGATCTCCAGGCAAGCCGATGACACGCTTCACGAAATGCTGGTGATCCGCGTAGGGGTATTTGAAAACGATAATGTCGCCGCGTTCCAGTTGGCGGTACGGAAGCAGTTTTTCATACCAGGCGCCGGTGCCGCCGAAAATAAACTTATTCACCAGCAAGTGGTCGCCGATCAGCAGGGTGCCCTCCATCGATGCCGACGGAATTTTGAAGGCCTGTACGATGAAACTTGTGCCGAAGAGCGCCAGAATCACCGTCACCAGCAGTGATTCCAGATATTCGGAAATCGTGGTCTGGTCCGCGTGGCGCTCCTGTTTTTTTTCCGGCGCCTGTTCTTCGATTTCTGTCACTGTCTCGTCCGGCATTCCGCCTCAGCCTTTCGCTTCCGCGCGTTCGAGTTGTTCCAAGGCGCTCCGTGCCGCACGTTGCTCCGCCTCTTTTTTCGTGCTGCCTTCGCCTGTTGCCATGCATTCCCCGTCAATCCAAACCTCGATTTGGAAAACCTTTTGGTGGTCGGGACCGCTTTCTCCGGCCACGCGATATTCCGCCGTTGCTTGCCCTCGACCCTGCAAGAGTTCCTGCAAGGCGGATTTGCGATCAGACTCCGAGATGCGCTCACCGCGCTCCTCGAGCGCCTGCTCGAACAGCACCTTTCGCAACACCTCGCGCACGGCACTCAGTCCGCCATCGAGGTAAACCGCAGCCACTACTGCTTCGAACGCATCGGCCAGCAGCGTCTGCTTGTCCCGCCCGCCGGTTTTCTCCTCCCCGCGCCCTACCCGCAGGTGCTCCCCAAGGCGGAGCCGGCGCGCCGCCGCCTCCAGGGAGCCTGCATTTACGATCCGCGCGCGGCTCTTGGAAAGCTGCCCTTCGCTCCACTCCGGAAAAGTCGCCAGGAGATATTCGCTCGCAAGCAGCTCGAGGACGGCATCTCCGAGGAACTCCAGCCGCTCATTGTCCCGGGGAAGCAAGGCAGAGACAGGCTCTTCGGCGCCTGTTGCGCGCAATTCGGGGACTGCTGAACTGTGCGTCAGCGCCCTCTCGAGGAGTTCTTTTGTTGAAAACTTGTATCCCAAACACTCCTCAAACGCTCCGTCTGCGATCCGGATATCTTCTTGCATAAATTCCGCCTTGCCGGCGGTCTGGCTCACTTCGGCGCGCTCAGTTGCGTCGCGCCAAGCTTTTTCGCATCTTCGGCCTGAGTCTTGCAGGTCCCCTGCATGGGCCCCGTCATGGCTGCGCATTTGTTGAAGGCCGCCACCGCATCATCGAAGTGTGAAGTGATCTTGTTTGTTATACCTAATAGATAGTAATTCACGGGGTCCGGATTCGGATCAATCTTCACGGCTTGCTCGAGCTCCGGAATCGCTTCTGCATGCTTCCCTCGCCGCACGTAGACCAATCCCAAACCGCTATGGGCCATTGCCAGCGCTTGATTCCTCGCTGACGCAAAAGCTTCCTCGGTCATGTTCTCTGGCCTGGAGAGCGTCGGCGCAATCTCGATGGCTTGTTTGGAATACTGTTCCGCTTTGGCCAGCACCTGCATGGCATCGGGGGCACTCGACTTCCAGCTCCGAGGCAGCGTCTGCCCCATCAACGCTAGCGTCGATACGTCACTTGGAGTCAAGGCAATCTCTTTTTCTCCAACTTCCTGCATCTTTTGCATGTTTCCAACTTGCACGTACGCGAAAGTCAAGGCGCCATACACGGGCGGCCTGTACCGGCTCTCGGGATATTTCTGGAGAAATGCTTCACCGGTCTCAATCTTCTTCGCAGCATCATTCGGATTCACGGCTTGAAAAGCCTTGTACG
Organism: Acidobacteriota bacterium; assembly: GCA_003224525.1. GTDB lineage: Bacteria > Acidobacteriota > Terriglobia > Acidiferrales > UBA7541 > Acidiferrum. The sequence continues at coordinate 53,215 of QHZB01000199.1, forward strand.
CAGCCTCTTCTTCGGCATTCACCGGCGCCGGTACGTCCAGCGTCAGAGGTGTAACCTCCGGGGTCTTCGGTTTGTCGCTCGGCTGCGCCGGAGGCTGGCTCTTACTTCCCTGGCCCTGCTGCGAACCCTGCCCCGCTGCAACTCCGCTCGCACATACTAGCAATCCCGCGATGGTTACCGCTCCCAACCAGATATTCCACGTCTTTCTCATCCCTTTTCTCCTCGTTCCTTCTTCCTTCACCCGGTCTTCGTAAAGGGAGCCACCTCAGCTCATCAGCCAACTCCGCCGGGCAAGAATCGACCTTTGTTCACGGTCGCGCTATAGGTTTATCTCCGGCAAACACCGCTAGCCCCTTTTGCGCCGCTTGCTTGGCCTGCTCCGGCCCGCCTTCCACGCTCAGCACGGACTGATATTCCATCTTTGCTACTTCAGAATTCCCTTCATCATCGTAAATCCGGGCCAGGTAGACGTGCGACCACGCCAGCACCATGGGATCTTGAGTCGCCGCATGTTCACCGGCGGTCAGGCGCCCGAATACCTGCTTGGCTCTTGCCGCATCGTGATCCAGGAGCGCCACCAATCCAATTCCGTACCACGCCCGCGCTTGATCCGGATATTTCGTCAGAACTTTTTGAAACGATGTCTCCGCCGCGCGGGGATTTTTTTCCGCGATCCGCCGCTCCCCCTCCGTCAGCGCCGTAATGACCTCTCGATCATTCGGCACCGTCGGCGGCGCCGCGCTTCTCCGGCGCGCCACTTCTTCACCCGCTGTTTCGTCCACCAGCTTGGTCGTTTCGGACGGCGCAAATTTCACCGCCGCCAGCCGCTTCGTTTCACCTCCTACATCAATGGCCCTCACCAAATCCGGGAAAAAGAGCTTCATCGACGGTTCGGAGTTTTCGAATTTGGGCAGCGCCACGAAGAGCGGTTTCACCAGAACGTACCCGTCTTCATCGTCCCGGCTCATAGCCGCCTCCCGTTCGCCGGGGGACATGCGCTTCAGTTTCAGTTCCACCGCGCGCACCGTGCATTCCGCAAAGTACGACGCATAGTCGTCCTTTAACTCCGGCGCCAGACGCGGCGCGGCAGCGGCCTTCTCAAATAACGGACGCTTTACTGCCGTCACGTGGGGATACATCATCGGCAGCGGGTCCAGGAGGAAGTGCAGAAACGCATGACGGACGACGTCCGCCGGAATCTCTTCTCCTCCGCTCAGCACTAGCGCATAGTGATCCCCAAAATTTCTTACGTTGGTGATACCACCCACCAGCGGCTCGACAACGACTGCAAATGTCCGCGGCCCGGACGGCTCGAGGATTTCACGCAGATATCCGGACGCGACGAAAACAATCTGCGATACCGGATCGTGCAACCGCTCGACTTCGCGGCTATAAATCGGCTGCACTTGCCGCCACAGTTGCCCGATTTTCTGTTCTTGATAATAGTTCGAAAGGATCTCGCTGAAACCCCCGAGCGCAATGAGGTCCGGTGGCAACTCATCCCGCCTCAAAACCGGCTGAAACGCGGGCGCGGGCCCAGACACCAGGCCAAACCACAAATACCTTGAGAGCGTCGCCCCGGGATCCCGCAGCTCATGCTGCCGGTAAAACTCCCGCACCGCTTCCACCGCGGGACCTTGTTGCTGCCGCAAGCGCTCCCGCATCTGCGCCCGGAACGCCGTCCAATTGTCGGAGCTGAAGTTCGATTCGAAACCCGCTGCCAGCAGCGCGCAAATCGTTGTAAACATCGCCTCGCTGCCGTCCACACTTACGGTGCCCTGCGGAGCACTCCTCGTGCGCGGTCGTGGCGCAGGCGTCTGCGCCCCTGTGGGCGTTTGTGTTTGCATTTGCGCTGGTACTGGCGCGGGCGCCTGAGCGTGCCCAGCCGCCGGTAGGGCCATCACCGCGCACAATCCAATCAACAGCATCTGTCGTTGAAGTTTTTTCATGCCTTTTGCTGCAGTCCTCACTCGGGGCCAGTCGACGTTTCTTTCTCCACCTGTCGCGGCTCTCCGCACGGAAGGGCATATCTGGGCGCGGTCTATGTCCTCTTGCTACGGCATCTTGCCAATCTACAAGCCCCCAACGCACTCCGTCAAGGAATCCCGCTTCTTCTCTACGAACCCTCCGCGTCTGCGCGTGATCCTCTGTTCTTCGCCATGCGAGTCGATTACTCGATCGAGACAACGCTTGCGCCTGTCCCGAGCATCTATAATAGTAGAGATGCTCTCTGGATCTGCGCGGGATGGCCCGCTTCCATGATTCGACCTCTCATCACAAAATTGCAATTTGTTCTCGGAGTTTCCCTCGTCGCAGCAGCTTTCCCGCATGTCCTTCGCGCGCAACTCGTCCGCGAGAAAACGGCGCCGCCACAGCAGAAAGTCTTGCCCAAGCTGGACCCGCAGAATTCCTCTTCCGCGCAAACGCCCCCGGGAAAAAAACGCCTCTCCCAGGAAGTCCAATTGACCGGTGAAGAATCCTGGATCGATACCACCATCGACATTCAAGCTGGCGAACGACTGCTTATCACCGCCACCGGCACGCTCCGTTACGCCGACGCGAAGGACGACAACGGCCCGGACGGCCTTCCGCGCGGCTTCAAAGACCTTCTCCGCGTTCTGCCACTTAATGAGGCGGGGCGCGGCGCGCTCATCGGCCGCATCGGCGATAAAGAGACCGCTCAGCCGTTTGTCATCGGCGCACGCCGCGATGCCATTGCCCCTGTCTCGGGCCGCCTTTCCGTCGGCATCAATCAGACCGCGGACGACCCTGGTGGCGGCAACTATGCCGTGCGCATTGAAGTTTACTCGCCCGAAGCTGGCACCGCGCGCGTGGTTGCCAGGCAAGTCAGCTCACTTCCGAGCGTCGATAATAATCTGTTCTCGAAAATCGCGAGGCGCATCAGCGACAAAGAGGGTAATACCGGCGACATGGTCAACTTTCTCATACTCGGTTCGGAAGCCGCTATGCAGCGCGTCTTCACCAACGCTGGCTGGGTGAAAGTCGATGCTGACGTCAGGGACACCGTTCTCCACGGCATCATTGGCAGTCTTTCGAAAGAATCCTACCTAACTATGCCCATGAGTCAGCTTTACCTCTTTGGCCGCCCGCAAGATTACGGCTGGGCGCACGCTGAGCCCATCAGCGTCGTCCGATCGCGCAATCACCTGCGCATCTGGAAAGCGCCGTTCCAGGTCAACGGCGAAACCCTGTGGGTCGGCGCCGCCACCCACGACGTCGGATTCGAACGCGACCAGCGCAACAACGGCATTACCCACAGGATCGATCCCGATATCGATCTTGAGCGCGACTACGTCGAAAAAACTCTCGCCTCCACGGGCCTGGTCACCGAGATCTCTCACTTCCTTCCCGACAATCCCATGAAAGAAGCTAAGACCGCCACTGGCGGGACCTTTCATTCCAACGGCCAGGTGCTCATCCTCAAGCTCGATGAATCCATCCTTAATCCCTGAATTGAGACGCTCTCCGCCTCGCCGCGCTTTTTATTTCGCCGCTTCCAGTTCGAGCACAATCACACGATCCACTTCTTCCGGTTGCGGCTCCAGAAGTTTCAGCACCAGGCCTTCCTTGACGCCGCTGTACTCGATGCTACTTCCATCGCGCAGCAGCCTTGCCGAACGAACCGGCCGCGGCATCGCCGGCAGCGCCAGCACCGGACCATTCCAATCCAGGACGTGAACGTAAACCATCGAGCCCCGTTGCGTCGTCACCCCCCACGGCCCGGCCCTCACGGGCCCTCCCCGCGTTCCATAAACCGAATCTCCATACTGCTTCATCCATCGCCCCACTTCCGTCAAGCGCTGTACGAATTCGGGCTGGATTTCGCCGCTCGGCATCGGCCCCACATTCAAAAGAAAATTTGCGTTCGATCCCGCCGCGCGCACAAGGTATCGAATCAAATCCGCGGGGCTCTTGTAATGTTCGTCCGTCAGATTGAATCCCCAGGAGTTATTCATAGTTTCCGCGGTTTCCAGTGGCAGCGCACTGACCGATTGTTCGGGGTTGAAACCTGTGGTGTGCTGGCCCGGCAAATCTTTCTCAAACATCTGGAAGTCCTCCCCGGGAAAAGGATTCTTATGATGATTGCTGCCGACCATGGCCTGCGGCTGCAATTGATGAATCAGCGCGTACGTTCGGGCAAGATGCCAATCCGCGTCCGGCTTGTCCCACATTCCGTCGAACCAGATGCCCCCGATCTCTCCGTAGTTCGTCAACAATTCCCGCAACTGCCCGTCCATGAAATTCAGGTAGGCATCCCAATTCCCTGAATCCGGACGGCCCGTGTGATGCCCCGTGCGCCCGCGCGGAAAATAGTCCGGTGAATGCCAATCCAGTTGTGAGTGGTACAAGAACAGCTTGATGCCCTGCTTGTGGCATTCCGCGGCGAGCATCCCAATCACGTCTTTGCCGTACGGCGTCCGCGCCACAACGTTCCAATCCGTCAGGCGCGAATCGAACATCGCAAATCCGTCATGATGCTTCGAGGTGATGGTGATGTATTTCATGCCAGCGGCCTTCGCCAGTGCCACCCACGCCGCGGGATCAAACTTTATCGGATTGAAAAATGCCGGCACCTTCGCGTAATCCGTTCTATTGATCGGCCGCGTCTCCATGATCCATTCCCCATCGCCTAGCACGCTGTACACACCCCAGTGAATGAACATCCCAAACTTGGCATCCTGGAACCAGGTGCGTGCGTCCGGGTTCGCCGGTGTGGGTGTGTTTTTCTCTTGCGCGGTTGCTCTTGGTCCTGCCGCAAGTGCAGTTGCGAATAGAGCGGTTGCAATTCCGATAGATCGCGCACGCGTAGCAATTTTCATATCAATCTCCATTAAAAGACCGGAACTCGTCCTGAAATCAAACGGCTGAATTCTAGCGAATGCGTGCCGGAAGTCGAGCAATATTGCAATCGAGATTACTGCCATTCAAGCAGCTCACCTCCAGAGAGTTGCAGCAACCAGCGGCCTTTGCACCGGCCACTTCGGCATAGACTCGCTTGCGCGCCATATTCTCCGATTTGGAGTATGATTCCTCCCCGGCCAGGATCCAACCCGGGCCAAGGGATCGTGCAGGAGGTGGCTCATGGTCATCGCCAAGCCCGTCAACGAAGAGGGCCGAATCGCCGCCTTGGAGAAGTACGCCATCCTCGATACTGACCCGGAACAATCCTTCGACGACCTCACCCTGCTTGCCTCGTTTGTTTGCAAGACACCCATCGCGCTGATTTCTCTTATCGACGAAGACCGCCAATGGTTCAAGTCGCGCGTGGGCATGGATGCTTCAGAGACATCACGCGAGATCGCCTTTTGCTCCACCGCGATTTTGCAATCCGATGTCTTCGTCGTCCCCGATGCGCTCCTGGATGAGCGCTTTCGCGACAATCCACTTGTCGTTTCCGACCCGCACATCCGCTTCTACGCCGGCGCTCCTCTGATCAACGAGGACGGTTACGCCCTGGGCACGCTCTGCGTCGTCGACCAGTCGCCGCGCGAATTGGCGCCCGAGCAAAGGGAGGCCCTGAAAGCGTTAAGCCGCCTGGTTCTCGCTCAGCTCGAATTCCGTCGCAACTTGATTCTGTTGAAAGAAGCTCTCACCGACCGCACCATAGAAGAACACGAACGTCAGCGCGAACTGCTCCACGTCCAGGAGACCCTCATGCGCGTAATGGGGCTGCGCCAACTCCCCGCGTCCGCAAGACCACGGTGAGCCCTGCGGTTTCTGCGGGGTTGCATAGTATTACTCCCGATGAAACGAAGGGAGAAAAGGATCGCCTGGGAGCTGCGCCACGTAAGACGGCAATGTCTTCTTCGCTGCGCGCTGCATTTGGAAATAGAAGAGTAAATGCAACGACCCCACTCTTTATCTGCGTCTCGCCTTGCATAGTAGGAGTGCTATCCTTCTCCTCGTGTAGCCATGAAAAAGAAGAACACTGTGAAAACACTCGCGCTTTGCGCATCAGTTCTGGTTCCATGTTTGATCGTCACCACGGCCGGGTTGATCGCCCGCGCGGCAAACACGCCGGCACAAAGCAATGAACCTGGCCAGGAACATCAAGACTGGCCGGCCTACGGCGGCGCGCCGGAGAACAATCATTATTCCAAGCTAGCGCAAATCAATCGCAGCAACGTAAAGCGCCTCGCCGTTCTATGGAGTTTTGATACGCAGGAAGAAGGTGGTCTTCAGACGAGCCCCATCATCGTCGAGGGCGTGCTCTACGGAATCACTCCAACGCAAAAAGTTTTCGCCTTGGATGCCACGACAGGCAAGCTCTTGTGGAAGTTCGACTCTGGAATTCGTGGAACGCAACCGGATCGCGGGCTCGCCTACTGGGCTAATCGCAAAGACAAGCGCATTCTGGTCGGCGTGATGAACTTCGTTTACGCCCTGGATGCCGCCACCGGCAAACCGATTCCATCTTTTGGAAACGGCGGCCGAATCGATCTCCGCGAAAACCTGGGCCGCGAACCTGCTAGCTCTCAGTCTGTAGATCTGACCAGCCCGGGCATCGTTTACAAGGACCTCATAATATTCGGCGGCCGCAACCCCGAGACTCTCCCTGCGCCTCCCGGCGACATTCGCGCCTACGACGTTCGAACCGGTAGGCTGCGCTGGTCGTTCCACACCATCCCGCGTCCCGGTGAATTTGGCTATGACACTTGGCCGAAGGATGCGTGGAAGACCAGCGGGGCCGCGAACAATTGGGCCGGAATGGCGCTCGATTCCCGTCGCGGCATTGTCTATGTCCCGACAGGCTCCGCCGCGTTTGATTTCTACGGCGCCGATCGCATCGGCGACGATCTCTTCGCTAATTGTCTTATTGCCTTGAACGCACGGACGGGCAGGAGAATCTGGCATTTTCAGGGAGTTCGCCACGATCTCTGGGACCGGGACTTCCCTTCACCGCCCGCGCTCCTCACCGTGATGCGCGATGGAAAACAGATTGATGCGGTAGCGCAAACAACAAAACAAGGTTTCGTCTATCTCTTCGACCGCGGCAAAGGAAAGCCTCTTTTTTCCGTCGAGTCCCGAAAGTATCCTCCGAGCACTGTGCCCGGCGAAGTTGCTGCTTCCGAACAGCCGCTTCCCGCCCGCCCCGCGCCCTTTGCACGCCAGCTTCTCACCGAGGATCTTCTGACCATGCGCACGCCGGAAGCGCATCAGTGGGCGCTGGCAAAATTCAATCAATTCCGCAGTGAAGGGCAGTCCATTCGACGGTGGCGGGGAGTGGGGCGGCCCCGCGGTGGATGCAGAGACCGGAATCATTTACATCAATTCGAATGAGATGGCATGGACCGGCGCTCTCGCCCCGAACACCGGCGAAAATAGCCCGCGCGCCATCTACATGAGCCAGTGCAGCATCTGCCACGGTGAAAACATGACGGGCTCGCCTCCCGCCATGCCTTCCCTGATCGGAGTGGGCGGGCGGCTGACTCCCGTGCAGATTGCCACGGCCATCAAGAACGGAAAAGGACGAATGCCCGGCTTTCCGAATCTGACCGAGGATCAAAGCTACGCGGTGATCAACTTTTTGTTGAGCGGTGAGAGCAAAGAGCTCGCAAGCGCCGCACCGCCTCCTGCGTCCATGCCTTATCGCTTCACCGGCTACCACAAATTTATCGACCCGGAAGGATATCCCGGCGTTGCTCCCCCGTGGGGCACTCTGAACGCTATCAATCTGAACACCGGTGAGTATCTCTGGAAAATTCCGCTTGGTGAATACCCGGAACTCGCGTCGAAGGGGCAAAAAAACACGGGTACGGAAAATTACGGCGGCCCGATCGTTACCGCAGGCGGGCTCCTTTTCATCGGGGCAACCAACTTCGACAAAAAATTCGGCGTCTTCGATAAATCGACGGGTGAGCTGCTTTGTGAAGCCACTCTCCCCTTCTCCGGCAACGCCACTCCCGCCACCTACGAAGTGAACGGCCGCCAATTCGTCGTTATCGCCGCAGGCGGCGGCAAAGATCCCAAGTCGCACTCGGGCGGCATCTACGTCGCCTTTGCTCTGCCTCAGGAATCACCGAACACAACTCCCATCCCAGGGCAGAAGCATTAGTTCCAGTAACCAAGTTCAGGACGGCCACGCTTGGCGGACTTTTCCGGTTCCTCTCCTCCGCTAGCAAGCTGACTGTGTTTGCAGAGCCTTCGACTGCCCGACAAGTGGCCTACTTGCTTTTTAGCAGCGCAGTTAGCAGATTGGCGAGCTGTGACTCCTGCCGCAGAACTGTCTCCTGATCTGTCGCGACGCTGTCCCTTTCGGTCAGCCGCGCGAGCTGCGCCGCCAGATTGCGCACGGCCACATCGTTTGGCACATAAGTTCGATCCACGGGTGTGATCGCTTCCCAGCCCGATTTTGTGCGGCGCAACTCCCAGCGAACTCTCTCGCGTCGCCGTTTATAGTCCGTTTCTCCACCCGCTATGGTCGCTCGAGAATCAATCTGCAGATGCGCCCATCCGTGGTCCCGTTTGATTTCCAAGCGCTCCACATCGAGCCGCTCGAAGATGACCACCGGCAGCGCCAGTTTTGAGGGGTCATCCGCGCGCAAGATATTTCCCGAGGCGTTGCTCAATTCAGAGATGCCTTCAGCAACTTGGCTGCTCGTTGGCAGCTTGTTTCCCGTCGCGATGATTATGCTCTGCGGAACCTCAAACGTAGTGGGCGCGACGGCTGGCGCAAGCAGAACCGGCGGACCATTCACGACCCTTGTCCGTTCCGAAGCCGCCTTCGGTGGCCGGTTGGAAGCGGAGGCAGCCACAGGGGATCGCTCTTCGATCGCCGGCGCAGTTTCGCGCGACCGCTTGGACTTTGCAGCTCGAGCGGACGCCGGGGCCTTAACTGCTGTCAGCATCTCCGCGTTTTCCACCTTGTACCGATAGAAGCGCGGTCTTCCGCGGGACCTCCAGTAAGAACCTTTGTAATCCTGCGCCTCTAGGCCGGTACTCACCAAGCTGTAAAAACTATGCTGTAGCGGATCCACGACAATGCCGGCATGTCCCGGCCACACAATCAAATCTCCCGGCTGCGCGTATCTAACTCGCTCAAATTTCTCGTTCCCCGCGTAGAGTTCGAACGAGCTCGCATACGGGTACTCAAAACCCGCACTGAGATACGTCTGATGAACAAGGTGAGAACAGTCTTGAGCGCCGGGCACCGGCTGGTCCTCATCCCGCACTGCATCCACGATCGCCCGCCCTTCCTTCGCACTCAACAATCGAGAATTCGACCCCGATCCCTGCGTTGCAGATGCAGCCTGTGCCTGTGCTAGCGCGCCCGCGACCAAACAACCGCCTGCCAGGCATGCCGCGAGCGCAAAACCGCGCGCGACTCTCCAGTTGAACTCAGTATTCGACTTGCCCATCGCTCATTCGTCCTTGGCAGTTGCACGGGGATAGTTTCCCTTTCTCTTAGGATCCGTTTAGGACTGGGGGGAGGCAATGGAACTTGCTCTGAGCGTAATTGGCCATATGGCCAGTCGAAGCTGGCAGTCGAAGACACATGGCTTTTTCTGGCCGAATTCCAGAAATGGGTTAGGTGCTCGAAGTTCTTTTTAATTCACCGTAACTAGGACCGTTGTGGAGTGGCTCAGGGTGCCCGACGTTCCCGTGATCGTGAGCGTGTAAGTTCCAGCAGGAGTGCCTGGAGGCGCTACGGTGAGCGAGGCCGTTTTGGTCGTGCCGGTGTAGGACGCGGAGATGGTGACTGGAGTGGACGTGGTGACGGCGCTGGTGCTCACCGTGAATGTCGCGCTGCTGGCTCCCGCAGCGACAGTCACGCTCGCCGGGACCGTCGCCGTGGGTGTGCTGCTGGAGAGGGAGACGGCCGCGCCGCCAGTGGGAGCTGGCCCGCTCAGCGTCACCGTGCCGGTTGAAGGAGATCCGCCGGTCACACTCGTGGGATTCAACGTTAGCGAGGAGAGAGTTGGAAGGGCTTGAGGCAGCACGGTGAGTGAGGCTGTTTTGCTCACCCCAGCGTAGGACGCGGAGATGGTGACCGGAGTGGACGCGGTAACGGCGCTGGTGCTCACCGTGAACGTCGCGCTGCTGGCTCCCGCAGCGATAGTCACGCTGGCCGGCACGCTAGCCGCCCCGTTGTTGCTGGAAAGCAGTACCTGCGCGCCGCCAGTGAGTGCTGGCCCGCTCAGCGTCACCGTGCCAGTGGAGGATTGCACGCTGCCAGTCACACTCGTGGGATTCAGCGTCAGCGAGGAGAGGGTTGGAGGGGCTTGAGACACGACGGTGAGTGAGGCCGTTTTGGTCACGCCAGCAAACGATGCGGAGATGGTGACCGGAGTGGACGCGGTGACGGCGCTGGTGCTCACCGTGAATGTCGCGCTGCTGGCTCCAGAAACGACGGTCACGCTGGCCGGGACCGTCGCCGTGGACGTGCTGCTGCTGGAGAGGGAGACGGCCGCGCCGCCAGTGGGAGCTGGCCCGCTCAGCGTCACCGTGCCAGTGGAAGTTTGCACGCCGCCAGTCACACTCGTGGGATTCAGCGTTAGCGAAGAGAGAGTTGGAAGGGCCTGCGGCAGCACGGTGAGTGAAGCCGTTTTGCTCACCCCAGCGTAGGACGCGGAGATGGTGACCGGAGTGGACGCGGTAACGGCGCTGGTGCTCACCGTGAACGTCGCGCTGCTGGCTCCCGCAGCGATAGTCACGCTGGCCGGCGCGCTAGCCGCCCCGTTGTTGCTGGAAAGCAGTACCTGCGCGCCGCCAGTGAGTGCTGGCCCGCTCAGCGTCACCGTGCCAGTGGAGGATTGCACGCTGCCAGTCACACTCGTGGGATTCAGCGTCAGCGAGGAGAGAGTGACCGGAGTGGACGCGGTGACGGCGCTGGTGCTCACCGTGAATGTCGCGCTGCTGGCTCCCGCAGCAACAGTCACGCTGGCCGGAACCGTTGCCGTGGACGTGCTGCTGCTCGACAGGGAGACGGCTACGCCGCCACTGGGGGCTGGCCCGCTCAGCGTCACCGTGCCAGTGGAAGTTTGCCCGCCGCCAGTCACACTCGTAGGATTCAGCGTCAGCGAGGAGAGAGTGGGAAGGGCTTGAGGTTGCACGGTGAGTGAGGCTGTCTTGGTCACACCGGCATAAGACGCGGAGATGTTGACCGATGTGGAGGCGGTCACGCTGCTGGTGCTCACCGTGAATGTCGCGCTGCTGGCTCCAGCAGCGACAGTCACACTGGCCGGGACCGTCGCGGCCGTTGTGTTGTCGCTCGATAGGGAGACGGCGGCGCCGCCGCTAGCAGCCGGCCCGCTCAGAGTCAGCGTGCCCGTTGAAGGAGACCCCCCAGTCACGCTCATTGGGTTCAGCGCTATCGAGGAGAGCGTTGGGGATGGGGAGCCCGGTGGGCCGCTGTAGCTGCCGCCGCAAGCGTAGGTGAAAAGTGAAAGTACGAGGAGTCCGGCTGCCGCAGCGAGACCAGGCCGTTTGGGAAGAGCGCGGCTCAAAGTGCAAAACAACAGCAAAACCGCAAGCCCGGCGAAACATGCAGCCAACATCACCCATGTAGACATCGGAGGCGCATATCGCGGCAAGACCAGTGGCGGCGCCAGGACTCGTGCCATCGTCGTCAAAGTCACCGTCGCCGTGGTCGCCCCATTAAGCGTCACAGACGACGGCGAAACCGTGCACGTGGCTGCCGCCGGTGCACCCGTGCAGCTCCACGTTACAGTCTGAGTGGAACCGTGCAGCGGTGTAGCGGAGACGGTGAAGTTTGCCTGCTGTCCCGCAGTAATTATCGCGCTGGGTGGTGCCGCAGAAACGCTGAAATCCGGCGAACAACTCACGGCAGTCACTGACGCGAGAGTCGCACAAAGATCCAGCCGCCCGTGGCCCATGCCGGCGTCCGCAAGCGGAACCGCATGGGATACTGCCATAGCGCCACTGGACTGGTTAATGGCGGCGTTTACGTTGTGCAGCAACGCCGCCCCTCCCGACACAAACGGCGCGCTGAACGAAGTTCCCCATCCCGCCGCATACGTGTTGTACGGGTAGGTACTCACAATCGCTTCGCCAGGAGCCGCCACCCATACGATCGTATTCCCAAAGTTCGAGAACGACGAGCGCGCGTCCTGATCGGTCGTTGACGCCACGCCCATCACATCGGTTTGCAACGCCGCGGGATATACAATTTCCGCCGTCCCGTCGTTTCCCGCCGACGCCGCGCTGATAAGGCCCTGCTGGTTCGCGTAGTCGAGGGCTTTCTGCAGTTCCGCCGACGCCGTCGTGATGTCGAAGCTCATGTTGATCACGTTGGCGTTGTTCTGCACGGCGTAATAGATCGCGCGCAGAATGTCGGAGAGCGAAGCTGTCCCATCCGAATGGAACGCCTTCAAGGGCAAGAGCTTCGCGGTCGGAGCCACCAGGTGGATGATGCCCATCACCATCGTCCCGTGTCCAAATGCCGCATACGGGGTTCCATCGAGCACTGCAGCAGTGGACTGGTCCAGCACTGCCGCCGTAGACTGATTCACCTTCGCTGGCGAGCAAGTCGGGCAAGGGGGAGGCGGACATGAAGCGAATGGACACGGCGAAGTATCGTTCAGCTCGGAACCACCTGACTGGTTCCGCGTGAAGTCGTAACCTGGTAGCAGAACCCCTTGCAGCGCCGGATGGGTGGGGTCCACTCCAGTGTCAATGTCCGCGACAATCCCTGTCCCCAACACATTGAACGTCCTTTGCGTATCCTGGACTCCCACAATCGACGCCGCAGGTTGATTGACGTAGCCATCCCATGCACTCGTCGTGGAACCTGCAGGGTATGGCACCAAGGTTCTGTTCGACATCACTGTGGCTGGAATCGGCGTGGGAAGAATGTTCAGGCCGCCTACCAAATTAAGCAGCTGATCCAACTCGGCATCGATAATCCCCAGCGGATTGCCGAGGAGATTTAGCAGTCCGCTTACGTCGAGTGGACTTGTGATTAGGTAGAGCTCCCCTTGAGGATCACCCAACCCGCCGACCACCGTGCAGATTGGGGCTAGTAACAGAGGATTGCATGCCGTATTAAGCGCCTGCAGGCTAAGGGACGTGCGCAAGATGATGCGGTTATCCGCCCGTGCGGGCGTGGCCCATAGCAGCGCCACTAGCGCGCCAGCAAGGCACATTCTACGCTTCATGGCTTGGCGTTCCTTTCCAATCCGCACCTACGCCTCAGCGCCACTCCTTGCCTCGCGCAATCTGCCCCCATCGAGGACTTTCCCTTTGCGTCCCGGAGGGCATCCTTCATATCTCTGGACATTTTCCCACTCCCAAGCCCCGTCCCCCAGATCCGAACCGCGCGAATTCAGCATTTCGCGGAAAGACCGGCCCCAGCCCTGCCTCTGAGGGAGGCGCGCCCAACCAATAGCCAGTCGTCCGGCCTTTCCAAGCTAAATGGGGGGAGAACGGAAGAAAAAAATAGAGGGGAAATACAGCAAAGTGCCCCCAGGTAAATACCCTATTTCAAGCCTCTTATAATTAGTCATAGCGAAGCAACGAATTCCTGCGATTTCCGAGGCAAGGGTACCCTGCCGCCGCACCTTCGACCAGCAACACTCCATCGCTGATCGTCATCTCGGGCGGCTAGATGCTGCCGATGGCCCGCTTGAGCACTTCTCGCGATATATTGGCTCCGCTTACCACTAGCACCACGTGATCGCCCGAGCGCACGCTGGATTGCGCTAGCGCCGCCGTGCTCGCCGCCCCAGCCGGCTCCGCCAACACGTGTTCTTCCAGAAGTAGCGTCTCAATCGCGCGTAGCAATTGCTCTTCACTCACCAGGACCACGTCGTCGACGAGGTTCTTCACGTCGCGCACGTTCTCCGCCTCCGGCGTTCGCGTCGCCAGCCCATCGGCCATCGTGTCGCACGTCTCGGTGCCCACGACTTTGCCTTCCCTCCAGGACAGGTAGTACGCCGGAGCGCGCTCCGACTGCACGCCGATGATCTTCACTTGCGGCGCGATCTGCTTCGCCGCCGCCGCGATCCCGCGAATCAGCGCCGTATCCCCCATCGGCACAACGACCGCACTGGTCTCGGGAAGCTGCTCCAGGATTTCGCAGCCAATCGTTGCGGGACCGGCAGGCAAATCCGCGTCGGTCGCGTCGTTCAGAAAATGCACCCCCGACTGCTTGGCATACTCCGCCGCCAGCGCGAACGCCGACGCCAGATCGCTCCCTCCGCTTTCCACAATCGCTGCCCCCAGCGCTGAAATGCGTCCACGCTTGACCGGATTGCAGTTCGCCGGCAAGAAAATCCTGGCCTTGATACCAAACTGTTTGGCCGCATAAGCCACCGCCGCTCCGTGGTTCCCGGTGCTGCAAGCCGCAACTTCCTGTATCGGCCCGCCATGCAATCTCTGCGCCAGTGCCCAAAACGCGCCCCGCACTTTGAACGATCCCGTCGGCAGCTCCGTTTCCAATTTCAAATAAACGCTTCTGCCCGTAGTTTGACTGAGGAATGGCGCAGCAATCAGCCGCGTCGGCGCGAAATACTTTGCCAGAAATCTTTGCGCCTCACGAATCGTAAAAATGTTCGGAATAATTTGCAGACTCGCCTGACCTGCCGAGGAGTTCATCCAGCCACCGCTGAAGCCGCCGTCTCTCGCTTCCTCGCCTCTCGCCACAATTCCATGTAAGGTTCCTGGTCCTCCATAATACTCTGGAATTGTGCGAGGAGATCGGCTAGACCGGCTTCGCAGCGTTGACTTCGTCGCGTGCGCAACCTAAGATGCCCACAAAGGTAGGTTCCCTCCGCATGATTGGCCAAACACTCGGCCATTACCGCATCCTAGAAAAGGTGGGCTCCGGTGGAATGGGTGTGGTCTATCGCGCTCGCGATGAGCAACTTGAGCGTGATGTGGCGCTCAAGGTCCTGCCGTCTGGTACCCTCAGCAACGATGCTTCCCGCAGGCACTTCCGCAATGAGGCCCTGGCGCTGGCCAAGCTGAACCATCCCAATATTGAAACGGTCTATGAGTTTGATACGCAGGACGGGACGGATTTTCTAGTGATGGAGTACGTCCCAGGCAAAACGCTTGCGGACCATCTAATCGGAGGTGCGCTTCCGGAAAAAGAAGTCATCGCGCTGGGGATGCAGATTGCTGCCGCATTGGCAGAGGCCCACGAGCACGGCATAGTGCACCGTGATTTGAAGCCGGCAAATATCGCGTTGACGGAGAAAGGCCAAGCCAAAGTACTGGACTTCGGCCTCGCGAAACTGCTGCGGCCGCGGGACGAAACGACAGCCGACAACTTATCGAGCACGCAGGGGGCCGCGGGCACGCTGCCCTATATGTCGCCGGAGCAATTGCGGGGCGAGCAGGTGGATGCTCGCTCGGACATCTACACCATTGGTGCGGTCTTATACGAAATGGCGACTTACCGAAGGGCATTCGGCGAACCGCTGGCTTCGCGGCTCATTGATACCATTCTCCATGAACCGCCAGTTACGCCGCGCGCCCTCAACCGCAGGATTTCACCGGGTCTGGAAAGAATCATCCTTAAATGTTTGGACAAAGACCCCGAGCAACGCTACCAATCCGCAAAAGAGCTCGTGGTCGATTTGCGCCGGCTGGGGGAACCCGCCTCTTCTCGTACCGCTTCGCCCGCGTTGACACCGAAGGATCACAGTAAAGCCGCCAGGTCTGCTTCTTACTTCGTCGCCGGGTCACTCGCCCTTGTGGTCCTGATCCTGGGGTTGAATGTTGGCGGTTGGCACGATCGTCTGATGCTTCACCCGCGATCATCACAGATTCGCTCGCTGGCCGTGCTTCCTCTGGAAAACCGCTCACATGATCCCGAGCAGGAATATTTTGCGGACGGCATGACCGACGAAATGATCACCGAGCTGGCCAGGGTCAGCGCCCTCAAAGTTATCTCACGAACCTCCGTCATGCGCTTCAAGAACACAGACAAACCCTTGCCGGAGATCGCCAAGTCTTTGAAGGTGGACGCCGTCGTGGAAGGCTCGGTCCAGCGCGTCGGAGACCGCGTGAAGATCAGCGCCAGGCTTATCCATGCGCGCAACGATCAAGAGCTTTGGGCTCACAGTTACGAGCGTGACCTGAGTAACCTTCTGGGACTGCAGCACGAGGTCGCCCAAGCGATTGCAGGTTCCATCGAAGTCACTCTGAAGCCGGACGAACAGGCCGGTCTGCAGCGAGCAGACTCGGTCGATCCGGGGGCACACGAAGCTTATTTGAAAGGCCTGTACTATTGGAACAAGCGCACCCCGGAAGGTCTGCAGAAAGCCCTCCAGTACTTTCAGCAGGCGATTGAAAAAGATCCCAAATACGCCCCCGCTTACGCGGGATTGTCCAATACCTATGCGTTCGCTCCGGAATTGGGACTTCCTTCAGCAGTCGCCAAAGAAAAACAGAAAGCGGCGGCGCTGAAAGCCGTTCAACTCGACGATACGCTGCCCGAGGCCCATACCTCTCTGGGAGGAGCCTTGGAGGACGACTGGGACTGGAGTGGAGCTGAGTCTGAGTATAAGAGATCTATCGCTTTGAATCCGAATTATGCCACCGCCAGGCATTGGTATTCCGTCCTACTTTCTGTCCTGGGCCACCACGAAGAGGCCCTCGCACAAGCTCGCCGCGCGCTTGACCTAGACCCACTCTCGCTCGTCATCCAGGCTAAGTTGGGAGGACGTTACCTCTACGCGCGCCGCTACGACGAAGCGAGTCAAGAGTGCCAAAAGGCCATCGAGATGGATTCTGGTTTCGCCCTGGCGCACGACTGTTTGGGCTTTGCGCACTTGCAAAAGGGCCGCTCCGACGCCGCAGTCGCCGAATTCAGCACCGCCCTGAACCTCTCGCATGGAGACCCGCAATCAATCTCCGCTTTGGGCTACGCCTACGCTATCTCTGGTAAGGCGAACGAAGCTGCGGCCATCTCCACTCAATTAGAGAATTCCTCCGAGAGCAAGTATCTCCCCGCGTACTTCATCGCCATCGTTGAAGCTGGCCGAGGAAGAAAGGACGAGGCCATCACTTGGCTCGAGCGCGCCTATGAAAATCGTAGCGCACAATTGCCCGACGCCAAGACCGAGCCCATGCTCGACAGTCTTCGATCGGACCCGCGCTTCCGGAATCTCATTCGCAAAATGGGCCTACCCTCTGAGCTGCCAACTCGCTAACTGGCGCAAACTATATGATTTGCATGTTGAACCTCTTTGATAGTGTCTCCTTCAGCCCTCATTAGATTAGAAATGTCCCTCACACTGCGACCTCCAGAGGAGGCCCGGTTGAAGAGGACAGCGATGAGTACGAGGGAACGTCGACGAGCAGAGGTTTTGCGGCGAGTGAAGAGCCAGACGCTGAGGCTAGTAGACGCAGCGAAGATGTTGGAGCTGAGCTACCGGCAGACCAAGCGACTGGCGGACACCCCCAGGACAACACCAAATCAAAAGAAAAGGGACACTTCTGAGGTGGGGAAGGGGACATTTCTAAAGGGGCTTGACAACTATATTAACTATATGATTTGTATTGACTTCTGGGGAAGTGTGAGTTAGCTTCCGCCCAGTAATCCCCGGGTAGCACGCCGTTTTCGCCAATTCTCAGCTCAGGCAGACTCACAGCTGCCGGGAGGAAATCGTGTCCGCGCGCCGGAAGAAATCTGCTGCAAAACAGTCTTTGACCTTTAAGCAGAAACGGAAATTTCGCAAAGTCTTCAAGCGGTTGGCTAAACAAGCCCGGCAATTGGAACTGCAAATTCGCGACCTGAAGGAGATCGGGAACACCGCTTCTTTTCGCATCCCCTGAAGCTGGCTGCTCCCCGTGTAAGCCCTTCTGGTAAGAAAAGTGACCTCTCGCGGACCACGTCTTCGGCGCGCCACTACCCTTATAGCCCACTGGAAGAAAGACCAGCTCGTTTTCGAGAACTACTTCACTCGCCGCCGCGTCACTGCTGCTCCACTCACACTCCTCGTGCTCGATTTCTTCAGTCGTTGGCGCGCGCCTTCCGAGTTCTTCTCCCGGTTTGACAACTATGCAAGACCCAGCCTGGCTCTGGCGCTTCACCAACTCACCCAACGCCACTTCCTGGTTCGAGAAGGTTCTGTGGAGGCCCGGCGAGATGCACTGTTGGAAAAGGTCTGGGCGCCCTGGCTTCCCGCCGCCGGAATGCTTCAATTCGAGACCCGCAACCTTCGGTACGAATCGAACCTCGCGGCTGTCCGTCGGCAGTTTCAGCAACGTGCCAGTGAAGTCGCGCCGCCCTCGCCCGTAAAACACTATCGAGAGGCTCCGCAATTCAGTCTTCCCGCGCCTCAGCAGTCTGGTGCCTTCCCCCAAGTGCTTCTCGCCCGCCGCACCTGGCGCCGTTTCACCAAACGCCCGCTTCGATTGTCGGATCTCGCCACCCTGCTGAACTTGACTTGGGGCGTGCACCGCTGGGTGAAACTGCCCGGAGTCGGACGCTTGGCGCTGAAAACCTCTCCCTCGGCGGGTGCACGACATCCCATCGAAGTCTATGTACTTGCGGTAAACGTCGCTGGCCTACGGCGTGGCCTCTATCACTATGCGGCCGACCGGCATCGGCTGGAGCTCCTGAAACGTGGCGCAACTTCGCGGGATGTTGTGGACTTCCTGGCAAACCAGTGGTGGTACCGGCCGGCCGCGGCACTCATGTTGATGACCGCCGTCTTCCCTCGGAACCAGTGGAAATATCGAGACTCAACGGCCTATCGCACCATCATGATTGACGCCGGACATGTCTGCCAGACCTTCTGTCTAGTCGCCACCTGGTTGGGCTTGGCTCCTTTCTGCACCATGGCCTTCGACCAGGTCCGCGTCGAAAAGGAATTGGGGCTCGACGGCATAAAGGAATCCGTTATTTACGCCGCAGGAGTGGGGGCTCGCCCAAGTGGCGTGGACTGGGCTCCTTGGCCACATCCCCGAACGTGGGCCGGAATCACCGGTTCTTAGCGATGCGGGCTTGCTGCGTTCTAAAGATTAGGATTTCCGTTCAGGATCGCGTTTTACGCGCGCACGGTTTGTTTCCTTGAAATCTCGTGTCAAAGCCATTGCAGTCACCTTTCTGTCCCTTTTGCTGCTTGCAGTCTTGCGCGCGTCGCGCCGCCCGCCATTTTTCAAGGCTGCGACTTTGGCTTCTGTACGCTTCTCTGCGCCTCTGCGTTATCTGTACTCTGCCCTTTCGCAGCACCTTTAAGGGTGCTATCATCGCCCCACGAGGTGAGTATGTTCGACATTAAGAAAGACATTCAAGCGATGACCACATTCCGGCGCAATCCGGGAGAATTCATGAAACGTCTCAAGAAAACCAAGAGGCCGCTGATTCTTACCGTTAACGGCAAAGCGGAAGCGGTCGTGCAGGATGCTCAAGCCTATCAGCGCCTCCTCGACATCGCGGCACAAGCCGATGCCGTTGAGGGAATCCGGCAAGGGCTTGAGGACGTAAAGAAGGGCCGCGTGCGTCCGGCGCGCGAAGCTCTTGAAATGTTCCGCCGCATCCATGAAATACCACGTTAGGCTGACCAGCCGCTCCTTGCGGGACATGGAGGCTATCTACAACTATGTCGAAGGGGATGCTTCGCAGCATGCGTTCGCTTGGTTCAATCGCCTGGCCAAAGCAATTTATGGTTTGGAGCGATTTCCCAGCCGCGGCCTGGTCATCCCCGAAAAGAAGAAACTTCGTCACCTGCTTTTTGAGAAGAAGCCACACATCTACAGAATTATTTATGCCGTGGATAAACGCCATCATGTTGTGAACGTGCCCCACATTCGGCACGGCGTCAGGAGCGCACTTTCGGCAAAGTGAGAAGGCTCCTGGGAGCTTTCTCCACCCTCCGCGTCACGGAAACATCGCTCCACATTTCCATCCGAGAACGCGTCTAAGCCGGGCAATTCAGTGGCTCGCGACAGCGGCAATTTCCGTCTTTCTGGATTGATTCCAAAGCTGAATGTACGGTTCCAGGTCCTTCATCATTTTTTGGAATTGCGCGACGTCCAGCGATTGCGCGCCGCAAGACCATCCGTCAAGCAGCTTCGACGGTGAGTCGCAAACCGATGGCCTTGGTGACCGCGACCAACGTGGACAAACGCGGATTGCCGCGGACCGACAAGGCCCTATAAAGACTCTCGCGCTCGATGCCGGCAGCTCTGGCAACTCTGGCGATGCCCCGCGCCTGCGCGAGATGCCGCAACGCAATTAGAAGAACCCGGGGTTCATCCTCATCTTCCAACGCGGCTTTGAGATACTGAGCCGCAAACTCGGGATCTTTTCTGAGTCTTCGAACGATGGTCTGGTCTTGGGAGACACTAGTTTTACTTTTCATGAAGTTCTGGTCCTCCCTCTAAAGTCGTTTAGAAATTGCAACGCCCTTTCAATGTCACGGGACCTCTGTCGTTTGTCGCCCCCGCACAAAAGCAGCACGAAAGTTTCCCGAGCATCGCGTAATAAACCCAGTAGCCTGGGCCCCAATCGATCCGCAGCTCGTACAAACCTTGACGCAGCGATTTACAATCGTCGAAGTTTCCAGCGGCGAGGCGGTTGATTCGGCTCGCGATCTTCGCTTGTGTCCGCGCATCCGCCAGCCCAGTCAACCAATCGTCGAACACTTCTTTCCCGACGCGGCTCACGTAATGACGAATCTCAATCGCGTTTTTCATTGTAACTTATAAATTACACAGCCGCAAGTCAACATGGTTACGACGGCCCGTTTCTCAGTGTTGGTGGATTCAGTGGCTCGCAGCGGCGGCCATCTCCGCCTTTCTCGATTCGTTCCACAGGTGAATGTACGGTTCAAGATCCTGCATCATTTTTTGGAATTGCGGGAGGTCGAGCGATTGCGCGCCGTCGCTGATCGCTTTCTCCGGCGCGGGGTGCACCTCCACGATCAACCCATCAGCGCCGATCGCCACGCCCGCGCGGGAGAGCGCCGGCACGAGGCTCCGTTTTCCAGTGGCATGGCTCGGATCGAGAATGACCGGCAAGTGCGTCAGTTCATTCAGCGCCGGAATCGCCGCGATGTCGCAGGTGTTCCTCGTCACCGTTTCAAACGTGCGAATTCCCCGCTCACACAAAATCACATCGGGATTTCCGTGTGCCGTGATATATTCCGCGGACATCAGCAATTCTTTCACCGTGCTGCTCAACCCGCGCTTCAGCAGCACCGGCCGCCCGCATTTCCCTAGCGCCTTCAGCAGCATGAAGTTCTGCATGTTCCGCGCACCCACCTGCATCACATCGGCGTATTTCGCCACTAGGTCCACATCACGATCGCTCATCACTTCCGTAATGATCGCCAGCCCCGTCGCCTTCTTGGCCTTCTGCAGCAATTTCAATCCTTCTTCTTCCATTCCCTGAAAATCGTAGGGCGAAGTCCGAGGCTTGAACGCGCCGCCGCGCAGCATTTTCGCGCCTGCTTTCGCCACGCCTTCCGCCGCCTGCATGATCTGTTTTTCCGATTCCACCGAGCACGGCCCGGCCATCACCACGAATTCGGCGCCGCCGATTTCCGTTCCGTTTATTTGTATTTTTGTTTTTTCCGCGCGGAATTCCTTGCTCACAAATTTGTACGGCGCCGAAATCCGCACCACCTTCTCCACTTGCGGCATGGCTTCGACGGATTCGAAACACGCCGTCACATCCCCCACGCCAACGACGCCGATCACCACGCGCTCTTCCCCTTCGATGGAGTGCACCTTGTACCCGAAGTGCTCCACCTGTTTGCGCACTTCATCGATCTCTTCGCGTGTCGCGTGCAGCTTCATGGAAATAATCATGGTTCGATCCTCTCAAGTTCCATTTTTCTTTCCTGCAAAATTTTTTCCCTGAAAACACTTTCACAAAATAAAAAACCCACTCGCTGCGAGTGGGTCGGATCTTTTTTCTGCTGAATCCGCTTACAGAAACGCCCCTCGCCACCTAGTCGGGTGGACCGCTAAATCGAAACCAATACGAGTGGGCGACGCAAATCATGGGGATAGTGTATTTCGTCTCTTTCCCGTACACAACAAATTCTTTCGGCAAACAGGGTCGCCGCTAAATTCCATGCGACCCTCAGAAAAACAGCACCGCAATGCGATAGCGCGCGAATCCCGATGTCCCATTCGCGCGGCACGCTCCCACCGCCGCCTTGCTGTAAGGCGCGCTCCGAATTTTTCGCTCGAGAACTTCCGGCAATCTCTCCAGGTCGGTCGCCTCAAATCGGATCATCGATTTTGCTGAAGTGCCCGCGAATCCTGCATCCGTCTCGCATGTTTTCCGCGCGCCGGCCGTCGCGTTGGCCGGCCGGAACCCGTGCGTGGCGAGCAATGAAACCACTTTCTGTTCCTGCTGTTCGACACTTAAATCCGGGACAAACCGTGAAAAATCCTGGACGGCAAAGAGGCCCCCCGGCCCGCGCACGGCGGCGATTCCCACGGAAGTGAGCCGCGGGTCCAGGATGTTCTTCCGGTGGCCGGGCGAATCCATCCAACCGGCATGAATGATCGGGGGATTAGGGCCGATGGCGATGTTCTCCGCGATGGCACCGAACCGCGCGCCGGCTTCGGCAAGGCGGCCTTCCAGGTTGGACTCGCTGGGGAGCTGGTGCTCGAGCCTATTCAGATTGGCCATGCCGAGAGCATGCTGGCGGGCGGCTTTGAAGAGGGCGTTATCCCACTGGAGTGCGGAAAGGCCCTGGGCGGTGCGCTCGCGGTTGAGGGCCTCGAAGAGCTGGCGTTCCGAGTCGTTCCTTTGTAGTTGCGCGTGCGCGCGCGTCGAAAAAAAGAAAAGAAATGCGGTGGCCAAAAGAAATTTGGAATTTCTCATGCAGGTGAAGATCAGCCGCGGACGCGGACGGCGCTGAAGCCGAGAACCACGTGGCCGCCGGGAGTGGGACGGCCGAAGCTCAGCATGGGGCTGAAGCGGGAGAAGAGCAGCATCTGGTCAAGCTGGCGCCGGAGTTCCAGGCTGGTTGGGCCAGAGATAATTTGATAATCGGTCATATGGCCCTGGGCATCGACAGTGACGTCCAGCAGGAGGCCGTGAGGCAGAGAAAGTTCGAGGTCGTTCTGCTCCGGCGCCCAGGCTTGCGGATAGTCCGAGAGAGAAACCAGCTTGGCGGGGCGCATCAGATTGAGAGCCACGTCGTTCTGGACGGCGCGCACGGTAGTGCCCGGCACGATCATCTGGAGCACTAGCACGAAAACGAGGATGGCGGAGAAGAATCCGCCGGTGGCCGGAAGGGTCAGGGGGCGGAAAACGTTGTCGAGCAAAATTTCGGCGCGATCCTTGATGCGACGCATGCGGCTGGGCCAATCCTGCGAATGCTGCGCCTGGGCGGCAGCGACCTTGATGCGTACGGCCAGATCGGCAGGCGGAACGTTTTTGGGGACACGCGAAAGCATGACGGCCAGCTTGCGGAAGCGTTCCAGCTCTTCGCGGCAAACGCTGCAACCCTCCAGGTGCTGCCGAATCTGGACGCGCTCTTCCACACGCGCTCCTCCGGTTATAGCATCATCGAGATAACCCGCCAGTTTGGTTCGTACCGTGTTGCACTTCATTGGACACCCTTGCCCGCGGAACTTGCCCGCGGGGACGTACCTTGCGAAGAAACTGTGACTCGCCTTGCGGCGGAAAATGCATCACCGAATGGCGAAGGCTGAGCCTCGGAAACGTTGCCATGCGAAGTCGTTTGGGCGTGACTGCCGTGAATCTGGTGTGCGCCCAAAAGCGGCTCAAGAATTTCCTTCAGCGCGCGGCGCCCGCGAAGGATGCGGGACTTCACCGTGCCGACGCTGCATTCCAGAACTTCCGAGACTTCCTCGTAACTCAAGCCTTCGAGATCGCGCAAGATCACGGCGCTGCGAAAGACATCGGGAACTTGCTGCAAAGCGGCTTGGACGACAACTCGAATTTCCAGGGACGCGAGCTGCTCGAACGGCGTGGCGCCAAGATCCTCAATCTCGATGCGGGCTTGACCTTCCTGCGGCTCGGCATCGATAGAAACATTCTTCTGCACGTGGCGTTTGAACCATCGCTTGTGATTCAGCGCTTCGCGGATGGCGATACGGTAGAGCCACGTTTTCAAAGAGCTGCCCTGGCGGAAATTGCGGATTCCACGGAAGGCCTTCAAGAAAACTTCCTGGGAGCCGTCGGCGGCGTCCGAAGTGTCGCCGAGCATGCCGAGGATAAGGTTATAGACCGGTGCATGATAGTGAGTGACGAGCCAGTCGAAGGCCGTCTCCGAGCCCGCTTGCAGCTCGTGGACGAGATCGGCTTCATCGCGGCCCCAAGAAAGGGCACTAGCCCAATCTGACACTGCCGGCCTTTCCGGCCCGACGCTGGAGGGCGAGCCACCCTGCTGATCGGTCCAACATTAGAACGTTGGACCTAGGCACGACTTGCAACTCCGATCGAATCGGAGTCTGTGACCGGGAGCGGTGTGAAACAGTTCCCGATGTCCGCTCTCGTAGTGTTAGACACCGGGGGGAGCGGACTTGTTTCCCCGGATCGTGAAAAATTCTCGTGTCGTTGCCAATTGTGGCACCAAGGGCGTTCGGCTGCAATGGGACGAGAGGATCGTTTGAAGGTTTGAAGGATGAAGGTTTGAACGTTGGGAGTACACCCCTTCCAGAATGGGAAAGTTGGGTAACACATCCAGCAGTTTTCCTAAGAGTGGCAAACAAAGGAGATAGGACGTGGCAACGTACCGGCATGGAAGTGCGACCAGGAAAGACCATAGCACCCCCACCCCGACTGTTTTTTGTAAGTGTTGCAG
This sequence comes from Acidobacteriota bacterium, assembly GCA_003224525.1. Taxonomy (GTDB): domain Bacteria; phylum Acidobacteriota; class Terriglobia; order Acidiferrales; family UBA7541; genus Acidiferrum. Next base: position 77,946 of record QHZB01000199.1, read on the forward strand.
CTAAAGGGCTTAACTGCACCGTAAGTTTTTTGTTTGCAACACTTGCGGGGAGATCCATAAGTGTTGCAGCTAAAGGATTTAAAGCAATAGTGGGCAGTATAACCCCGACAGGGTCGGGGCAGGTCGGTGGACAGTGGTCAGTCGGGAGAAAGTCGGGGAACACAGATTGGAGAGAAGTGAGACCTTTCCGACCCGGTCGGAATCTTCGATCGAGGCTCAGGGTAAACGGGCGAGGACGGCATTCGAGATACACGAAGGAAGATAGCATGCCAGTATCAACTTGTCAAGTGAAAAGCATTGAATAATCGAAAATTGAGGGTTGAACGGTCGTGAGGGCGGGTTGAACGGTTGACGCCGGGAATGTCGAAGCGGATAACAGGGCACCTCGACGGGAGGTTAACAGTTTTCCCGGCACGCTTTCCACCGCCGCACATTGTGACCAATCCAGTGCCATCGGCGCGCCTCCTTTGGTCCACATCAAGTTCCCTAAAGGATACGGGATAGGTTGAGGTTGCCACCCGCCAATCACACGGAAGGGCCGGGATCCTGCCTCTGGATTGGTTGTTGCTCCTGTCGATGAGGATGTCGCCCAAGCAGTCTTCAAGATTTCCCGACAAACTGTTCCAGACATGCCGGATCGAATCATCGCTGCCACCGCTCTCCGCCATAACCTGCCGCTTCTCACACGGGACGCAAGGACCCAGGCCGCAGGCATCAAGACCATTTGGTAAGAAATAAAAAGCGGACAACCCTTCGGCAAGCTCAGCGCGAGCTGGAATAACTGTGCTACAGGAGTGGGCGAGGCTGAAGCCCCGCCCCCTACAATCGAGGCGAGTCCACGAGGCAGGAGTGGTGCGGTAGTGGAGGTGGACGACGCCGTCGGAGAAGGCTTTGGTGGCGAGGAGCTTGAGGCGAATGGAGCGATGGCGAGGTTGAGTCAGGGGGATGCCTTCGCCGATGGAGGATAGGGATGACGTTGATGCGGAACTCGTCGATTTCGCCTTGGTTCAAAAAGGAGGCGATGATTTCGCCGCCGCCCATCATCCAGATATGTTTGCCGGGCTGGGCGCGCAGGCGCTGGGCAAATGTTTTGACGGGCTCGTTTACGAATTCGAAGGTCGGCACGGTTGACTCTTGTGGGCGGCGGCAGAAGACGTAGTTCTTGATTTGCGGGCCGAAGCCAGCGGCCTTCATGCCGGCCTCCATTCCCATCTCGAGGCCCTTGGCTTAGGTCTTGCGTCCCCAGAGGATGGTGTCGATGGATTTGAAGAAGGCGGGCATGCCGTAGTTGCCCTTGGGGCGGGGACGGTCGAGCTAGGCGACGTCGCCATCGGGGCGGGCGATGTAGCCGTCGGCGCTAGTGGCGATGTGGACGATAATTTCCCCGGGAGTTTTCATGGGGCTTCGCCCGATAAGTTTTGGGAAATGATAACCCTGCGGGGAGTGAGCGTGATGTGAAAGTTGAGCGAAGGGACATGACCAAAAACCGCACAACCAAGAATGGCTGTGCCACACGAGGCCGCCTCGCCTGGCCAATCTAACGGATGGTGAGCGAATCACTTTTTGGTGAGGAGGGTGCTTATGTAGAGGGTGACGGCGCGTTTATCCTCGTCGGGAGAATCCTTGAGGCGCCCGGAAACGATGCGCGCGAGTTCCTTGGCGGATAGTTCGCGCTGGCTAAGGGGAAGGCCGGTCTCAAGAGGCTTATCTCCGCGCTCGTCATGGCACTTGGCACAGCGCTCGACGAATAGCGTCTTTCCCGCCGCGAGTAAACGGTCCCGGTCTTCGCCGGTGATAGCCGTTTTTACTTGCGAACCTGATGGTGCAGCTCCTTGGGCGAAGAGCAACTTCGCCACCGACAAGGAGAGGAGCAAGAGAGCCGCGCCGAGTGTGCGCCGCTTGGTCATGGCAGGCACCTCCTGAACGTTGAAATGATTATAGTCCCGTGGCGGCCAAGGTAGAAAAATGCTTTACGCAGAGTTCACGGAGAGCACCCAAACGCGGTCAGGCGGGCGCCGGACACAGAGCGGAGAGAAACGGCGGAAGCAATCCGGGCAAGGACCGCACAGCCAGGAGTGGCTGTCCCACGCGCCGATGGTGGAGTGATACCAAACTGAATCGGCGAACAGGACTTCGGCGGAAATGGTAGAACGGTCTTCGTTACACGAACTCGCAAGCGCGACAAAAAGTGTCTGTTGACGTAAACTTTGCAAGAACTAGTACCGTTAGATCACCGGATAGCAAATTGGAACGGCCGGGCTAAGTTGCAATAGCTCAGGCTCTTAGCGGCAGAGGCCTAAAGTGGCAGCGTGGTTGCCTTGCTTTAAAGGCGGGGGCCACTTTGCGGGGCTCCAGGCAGTTAGCTAAGTGGCTGACCACCTTCAAGTTAAATAATCTTTAGGAGCTGCTCGTGGGTGTGTCAGAAAGGGCTTTGTGAGAGAACTGCCACAATCTCAGTCGGGCGAGGTGTTATCGGAGGCTGAAGCCATTCAACGCGCGCAGAAAGGCGATTCCGCGGCGTTTGAAAGGCTGTATCGGTTGCACAGCGGCCGAGTCTTTAGTCTGTGTGTGCGAATGTTGAAAAACCCGGCGGAAGCCGAAGACCTGACCCAGGAAACTTTTCTGACGGTGTTCCGCAAGATTGGCACGTTTCGCGGCGAATCCGCGTTTTCCACGTGGCTGCATCACGTGGCTGCGAACCTCGTACTCATGCGCATCCGTAAAAAGGTTGTTGCTCAAACTTCCCTGGAGGAAATGACAGAAGGGAGAGAAGAGAATGACACTCGTCGACTGGAGTTGAGCGCTCCCGACCTGTACCTGAACGGCTTGGTCGATCGCCTCACTCTCCAGAGGGCTATCGATCAACTGCCCCCGGGATTCAAGGCGGAGGTGGTGCTCTACGACATCCAAGGGTACGAGCACCGCGAGATTGCCGATATGTTGGGGTCCTCAACGGGAAGTTCAAAGTCTCAACTGCACAAAACCCGGCGGCGGCTCCGAGAACTGCTCCGGGCAGGTCTAAACAATGACACGCTGGGAAAAAGTCAGACCGCCAAGCGCTTCCCATTCGGCGCTGCGCTGGCCCGCGGTGGAGACTATTTTTCGCCCGTGGACCGCGACAAGATTATTCCATTCAAACGGAAGAGAGACATAGTTGTCGGGAAGTCGACGAGAAAACTCGTCGACTCCGTTACAAGGGCTTAAGAAGTTGCTCGTATGAACCAGCCCACCCAGAAGAAATAATTTTGGCAAGGAGACAATATGTGGTTGCCCTTCTATTTGCTTTTGTCGGTCGTAGGTATCGCTGTTGCAGTCTTCGTCATCAAGCTCATTGTCAGCCTCAGGGTGGCACACAATGCGCCGGCCTGGGAGACCCTTGGTGACCAGAGGTCAGGAGCAGCTAAGACTGATCTGGGGAGAGGTGAAATGCACGCAGAGCAAGTCTTGGTGGATGCTGACTCTGTCCTTGATGGGGGCGGCATAGGGCGGTCCAGTTTGGAGCGTCTAGGCGAACAGGAGCACGCTGCGGGCGAAGCGGCGCGCGCCCAAGGCGCCTAAACATCAGCAACACCTGGCGTACACGGTCCGCGCAAAACCAGATTCGAACAAGCTCTACAGCAAATAAAGGTATCCGTGACACAGGTCTAAAGACCGCCACCACAACAAACCTGGATCAGTTTGCGTCGGAATCGGGGTCGGATTCGGATTCTAGGCCGGCGCGGGCGATGAGTCTGCGGAGGGCGTCTTCGCCGCCTGCGCCGCGCTGGGTTCCGGCGATATTACCTTCGCGATCGATCACCACATAGACGGGATAGACGTTGGCTTGGTACATGGCGGCGAGATTGGTGTCTTCCATCATGACGAGCTTGCAGTTGCGGGGGTGCTGCTCGAGATATTTTTTGACGGTCTTTTTGGATTCCCCCACGTCGATGGCCAGAAGGATCAGGCCTTTGCCGGCGAGCTCATGGCCGATCTTGTCGACGAAGGCGGCTTCGTCAGCGCAGAAGCCGCACCAGGTGGTCCAGAATTCGAGGAGCACGACCTTGCCTTTGATGGAGTCGTTGGTGAATTTTTCACCGGTCGTGGTGGTGGCGTTGAAGCGTGGGGCCGGTTCTTTGTCCTTGGGGCCAGCGAGTGCGCAGAGAGCGGAGAGAATCAATGCACAGGAAAGCGTGACTCGCAACGTGAGGGTTCGCGCCATGGCCGGAGTGATGTAAACAAATGGCCTCCCGCTTGTCAATTGCTTTGTTGGTACGTTCTGCAAATCACCTTGCTCAGCAGAAACTTGCTTAACACAGAGTTCACAGAGAACGCCCCGACCGGGTCGGGGCAAGTGCCGGGCACGGAGGCCGACCAAGAGTCTCGAATAGTCCCGCGGCGCAGGCCTGCAAAAACGCGCAGGGGTGGGCCGAAGCCCACCCCTGCAACGATAATCGAGCGTCAGTAATGAGGCGGCGCGCGTTGCCGGCGGAATATCGCCGACGCGAGCGGGCCGGGAGATAGCTAAAGGTTGTTGCAAAACCGGTTTTGCAACAGGCTTTAGCTAGGGCAGCGGAGGCGTGCAAGCGAAGTTTTGCGAAACGTTCGCCGAAGTCAGAACGTTGGTATCGGGATAGCTGTAAGCGCCGCTGATGGCCGTAGAGGGCGTCACGCCCGCGAACCACTGGAGGAGCGCCTCATTTTGAGGGTGATAAGTGAACCCGTTCAGCACGATGGGGAACACGCCGTTGGGAAGGCCCTCAATCACGTCGCCATCTTCCAGGTTGTTCTGGCAGTTGCCGTTGGGAGAGAGCCACCAGGGAGTGGCGTTGCTCCCAAAGGGATCGTTGAAGGTCTCAGACAGCTCGTGGCTGAGCGCAGTGACATCGCCGACGGTCGGATCCGAAAAGATGCCTGGGGAAATCCAGCTGGAGTAGTTGACGACGTAACGCTTCTCCAGGAAGCCGTTGGTCGGGCCGCCTTGCTCGAGATCGTAGGTGTGGAGGCCGAGGATGCAGCAATTGTTGGGGTTACCGACATAGAGATACGCGTTTGGAAAGAGGAAGGTGGAAATATCGCTGGTGCGAATCTCTCCCGAGGTTTCCGCGGCGCCAACAGGCGTGGTGGTGTCCGTCCCCGAAAACGTCGGGGGGAATAAGGCGTTCACGAAGGTGTTGGCATCGATCAAGACAAAGGCACAGCACGAGCCGTCAGCGTTAAGGGCGAAGCGATACGTGCCGCGGATGAGCACCATAGTTCGCGGCGTGGCAACGCGCGGGCGCAGCAAGGTGTGCCACTCGCTGGCAGCTTTGTTGAAGAACTCTGCCCGCTGAACCGCATCAGTGTACTGCGTGGGACTCGCGCTGGAACCGTACGATGTGTTAGAGAACACGGGCGACTTCAGGACCGGATTGACGTATTGGGTGCCATCGGAGAAGAGACGTTTACCGCCGACGAAACGCGGAGAGCCGTCGAAGTTGCGCAGGTCAAGGCTAACAGGGACAACCGGAGCTCTGATCTCCGTGGTTTCCGCACTCCCTTCGGATTCACCGATGCTGAAAGGAGCTCGGCCAACCATGGTGTATTGCCAGGTGAACTGCGGGAAGCCATTCAAATCGAGTCCGAAGAGGTAGAAATAACTGCTCCAGTTGACAACCGAGTCGATGCCAAGAAGACTGCCGTTCGAGCGGCCTCCCAGGACACCACCGTCAGCAATCGACTTGGCGTTGTAGGTATGGGGTTTCGTGGTGAGTGTGAAGCTGACCGGGACCTGATCGGGCTCCATTGCTTGACCATAGACGGATGCAGGCACAACGGTGAACAGAAGTGCAGCCAATACCGCAAGTCGCATGTAAACCTCCAGTGCTAATCGTTAATTTGTCCGACGGGACGATCGGAACAGTCGCGACAGACTTCCACGCCTCGAATAGGAAACGACCGCGAGTGGGGGGACTATAGAGTGAAGGTGCGGCGGGGGCAAGTAAAAATTGCGTAAAAAGGGCAGAGCCGGCAGCGAAGGGCAAGCGTGGAATTCGGAGCTGGGCTGTGCTAAAGAGAGCCGGCAAGGACAGGAGGGATCATGCGCGGAAAAATGAAATTCGGGCTCATCCTACTGTTAGCGGTGTTTGTGGTTCCCGCATCTGGCCAAGGGCAACCGGCGGACAAAACGATCACGGTGTTTGGACAAGCGATTCATTATTTTGATATGGGCTCGGGGCCGGTGGTGGTGCTGCTGCACGGATTGGGAAGCCGCAAGGAAGACTGGTTGTCGGTGCTAGAGCCGATGGCGCAGAAATACCGATTGCTGGTGCCGGACCAGATCGGGTTTGGGCGATCGGACAAGCCGCTGCTGGATTACAGCATTCAGACTTATGTGGATTTTCTGAATGAGTTTCTGCGGCAACTGAAAGTGGAGAAGGCGAACCTGGTGGGGGAATCGCTGGGCGGGTGGATCGCTGGGCTCTACGTGGCAGAGATCGGCGGCGGAGCGCACTTGATACCGGTGGAGAAGCTCGTGCTTGTAGATGCGGCAGGGCTGAAGCAGGACCAGGCGATCCCGGATTTGAATCCGAGTTCGCTGGCGGCGATGCGCGGAGTGATGGAAGCGGTCTTCTACGATACGAGCTGGTTGAATGAAGACGCGCTGCGGAAGATTTTCACGGACAAGCTGGCGGCGCACGATGGCTACACGGTGCGGAGCTTTCTGGGAAATCCCACGCGAGAGAAGGAAAGGATGGACGACCGGATGGGGAGCATCAAAGTGCCGACGCTAGTCGTGTGGGGAAAGCAGGACAAATTGTTGCCAATCGTATCCGGGGAACGCTACGCAGCGGGAATCGCCGGGGCGAAGTTGGTCAGTTTCGAAAAGTGCGGGCATGTACCGCCGATTGAAAAAACGGAAGAGTTTCTCGCGGCGGTAATGGCTTTTCTTGGCGGCGGAGCCGCGGCGACGCACTGACCGAGGTGTGGCAAAGGCCACGGAGGGTACTTGCGCTCAAGATTTTGAGAGCGCGCGATCGACGGAAAACGCGCCAGCGCCCTTGACCATGATGGCCAGGGCGATGGCGAGCACAAGAAGGTGATACTCAATGCCTTCGCCCTTTTGATTGCCGAACCAGTTTGCGAAAAAGCCGAAGTGCCAATGGACCATGACTACGGCCACCACCATATTGCAAGTAATGCCAAAAGCGGCAACACGACCGAGAAGGCCGAGAATCAAGCCGATGCCGCCGAGGAATTCGGCGCAGATGGCCAGAAATGCAAACGCGGCGGGGATGTGCGCCTGTTGGGTGAAGAAGGCCATGGTGCCGGAGAAGCCGTAGCCGCCAAACCAGCCGAGCGCTTTTTGCGCACCGTGCGCGAAGAACACCACGCCAAGGACTAGGCGAAGGATGGTGATGGCCAGATCGTCAGAGGTGTTGATGAGCTTGCGGAACATCGGCATGTCCTCCTTTGTTTTCGATGGAAAGACGGGACTCGAGGAAACACGGATAGTACATCGAATCCGCCGCGTTGAGGGTAAGAAAACTGCGGCCGGAGGGAGGAGCGCGGGTTCGATCCGGCATTTGCCCCAATGATAACGCAAGCAGCTAGGAATTGGGCGGGCGGACCGTTGCGGCTGGTTTCGACGGCGGCGCCGGCTTCACTGTGAAATCCGCGGTGCGGATGACGGTGTAGTTGGTGAGCAAATCGATGGCGGTTACTTCAATGGCGTAGCGGCCGGGAAGGAGCGATGCCACTGGTATGAGACGTTCGATGGTGAGCTGCTCGCTGCCTTGATGAAGACGATCGGCGGTTTCGACGGCTCGCCAGATTTCCTGTTGGTCCTTAGTGATTCGATAGGCAACGGAGACATTGGTCTTGTGCGAAGTCTCGTCTCGTTTGAGGTTGTAAAGCTGGAGAAAGACGCCCAGCTTTTCAGTGCTCGAAAATTCCTGGCTGAGCCGCGGGCGGACTTTGTAAGAGTCGAGGACGAATTGCCCAGTGCCGGTCTGACTGGAGGGGACGGTTTGGATCTGATCGGCAAGGATTAAGGAACTTGCATCGAGCTTGTCGTCCTCAAAGCGCGGGACACGCAAGGCGGTATTGAACACGCCAAGGTTGCCGCTCAGTGTGTCCTTGACGACAAGGTCGAGGCGATACAGGCCGGAACGGAGCGGGATTGATTTCTGATAGATGGAAGAGAGATTCAGTGATGACTGGAAGAGCGACTCAGGAAAATCGCGCGCGATGACATCCTCGAAGGTCTGAACGACGATGCCACCGGGCGTGGTGATGCGTCCATAGAGGTTCAGGACCGCGGAATGCACGCCTTGTTTGCTCTGGAAACGGAGGTCGCGATTGGGCACCTGCACGGTTATGGGGACGAGGACCGTGTTGCTGGTCACGCGCAGAAAATCCGTCTGATAGTCCATGTGAATCTGATTGCGAACGACGCGGATGGTGACGAGTTCGGCGAGATCCTTGAAGCGTTCTGGCGGGCGCTGGACGCGGAAGTAGCGATCGAGATTTGCGAATTCATCCATGCTTGCGGGCGTACCGCCGAGAGGCATGGGGCAAGTGGTTCCGTTGGTGTTTGTGAAGCGACCAGCCCTGGAGGATCTACCCAGGAGTTCGCTCAGACTCGAGCCTGCAACCGGGACGTGTGCGAGAGCGTCTTTTTCACAGGGGTCTCTCGTGATGTGGTATTCGCCGGAACCGCTGGTGTCCACAAATTCGATCTCGATATTTTCGCCAATGCCTTCCAGATGACGATAACGCCACATCTCCCAGGGAGAAGTTGTTGTAGAACCGCCTCCCTGTTCCGAAGGACGATCGTAGGTGCCGCCAGTGGGATGAGATTCAATCTCATCCGGTGGACCCCAAATGATGTAAATGCGCCCGCGATCTGTATTGCGCCCGGCTACGCCGGAGGCAAAGTGTTCGTCGGCGTAGGCCAGGCGGCGGTAGTGCTCTTCCCGGGCCGTGTTATTGGGCGAGTCGGGTTCGGGATTGCGCTTCTGCCAGAATATTTCGATGAATTGTTCGCGCTCCTCATTGGTGGAGAGACGGAGAAAGGCAAGACGCTCTGCCTCGGTGATAACTTCAGGCACCTCGTCCCTCAGCCAGTCGCCGCCCTGCGATCCCAGTTCTTTGAGAAGTCTCTTATCGCGCTTCTTGAGTTCTTTGGCACCCAGGGGCCTTGCCGAGTTGTCTTGAGGCGCAGGCTGGTCTTGAGCGGAAGAAAGGGAAGGCCAAGACAGGCTGACGGAGAAAACAACGAAGAGAAGACGGCCACGACTACGCCCCATGACGACACCTCGCTTGAGAACAAAGACAGAGGAGGCGAGACTGGCTCGCACGGCTCCCCCGCTGCAGATCTCGGAGACTGCTCGTTACCCCAGTCAGAATCGGAGACCTGTCGAGGGGTTGCCTGAACGGATCGAGAGAGACTCCCTCGAAGGGCGCCGAGGAAGGCTTCGATTTGTCGAAGGCGCGTGACATATGAACTGGAATTCTGGCAAGTGCCAATACGCCGGATAAGGCAAAAGGCTGGGCGTTCCAAAGTGGTTAAGACCCCGTGATGACGAAATTCAGCCAATCAGAGGTACCATTGTGGTACGGGGAAGTCCGCCGGAGGCCGATATCGCATACTTAGAGAAGAGACGTTCGCCTAGATATTCGTTCATCGCCAGCGCGGAGCTGATTGAAGTGAGAGCGGATGTGCGGATCGTATCGCGCGTGAGCGAACTGAGCCTGCACGGCTGCTATTTGGACATGATGAACCCGTTCCCCAAGGGAACGCCGGTGCTCGTGAAAATCGCGGCGGGGGATTCGTTCTTCGAAGCCAAGTCAGAGATCATTTACTCGCAGCCGAATATGGGTGCTGGCGTGAGGTTCCAGCAGGTCGAACCAGCTTCACAAGCGGTGCTGGAGCGCTGGCTGGATGGAGCGGAAAAGGACCACCAGAGGCAGTCCGGATAATCCCGCTGGTGCGCGGCGCGACGTGCGCGTTGGTTGAAGGCCGATCGGAGTAGCACCGCAATCGCGGCAAACATTAATTAAAATCTGAGTCAGTGCAGGAAATCACCCGCCGCAAGGGCGGGCAGAGGGGAAATGTGTCCGGTTCCGAGGAGTGAGTGCGCGCACCGGGAAAATTCAGATGGCGTTGCGCTTCAGCTCGGACATGAGGTAGTCACAGGAGCGGACGCAGAGAGCCATGATGGTGAGCGTGGGATTCTGGCAGGGATTGGAGGTGAAGCCGGAGGCGTCCATGACGAAAAGATTCTTGATGTCGTGGGTTTGCTGGAATTGATTGAGGACGGATTTTTTCTGGTCGGCGCCCATGCGGGCGATGCCGGCTTCGTGGAGCGCCCAGCGTGGAGCGGAAGGATGGGCGTAGGTGCGAATATTTTTTGCGCCGGCGGCTTCCAGCATTTCTCCGGCGGAGTCGCCCATGTCCTGGATCATGGCGCGTTCGTTTTCGCCGTCCGACATGTGGATTTTGAGGACAGGAATGCCGTAAATATCTTTGACGCTGGGGTCGAGCTCGACGAAATTGTCCCAGCGCGGGAGAACCTCGCCGAAGCCGGTGATGCCGATGCTGGTGCGGGGCTCGAGAAGAGCCTTTTTGTAGGCTTCGCCGAAGCCGGGCGCCTTCCAGTTGAATTCCGTCGACGACTCGCCCTCGTAGCCAAAGCCGCGGAGGAATTTCTTGTAGGGCGGAGCGTTCTGCAAGTTGCGGAAACGCGCGATATAGATGCCGAGTGGCTTAATGAGCCCGCCGAGAGAAGGTTTTGCGCCGAATATTGGAAATTCGCCGCTGCCGCCGCCACTGCGGATGTGCGCAGTGAGGTAATGGCCGAGCACGCCGCTGGAATTGGCGAGGCCATTCGAATACTGGGGCGTGGCGGAATTGAGCAGGATGCGGACCGATTCCTGCGATTGGGCGCAGAGAATGACGGCGCGCGCGTAGATTTCGCGCGCCTGGCGGGTGTTGCGGTCGATGTAGAGAATGCCGCGGGTGCGGTTGCGGTCAGGGTCCATGAGGACTCTGTGGACCATGGCATTCGAAATAAGCGTGCAGTTTCCGGTGTTGAGGGCGTCGGCGACGGTGGTGAAGGCGGAATTGAAATAGGAGTGCGTCATGCATCCGCGCTCGCAGGGTCCGCAGAAATGGCATGGGCCACGGCCGTTGATGGGCTTGGTGAGATTGGCGGAGCGCGCGGGCATGACGGTGCGACCGAGCCTTTCCTTGACGCGATTGCGGAAGAGAGTTTCCTGGCAGGTGAGCGGAACGGGCGGCTGGAATTGGCCGTCGGGGAGATGCTCGAGGCCTTCGGCGCTACCGGTGATGCCAACGTATTTCTCGACGAGATCGTAATACGGTTTGATGTCTTTGTAGCCAAGCGGCCAGTTTTCGCCGTGACCATCGAACGAGGCGGCTTTGAAATCCCAATCGCTGAAGCGCAGGCTGACGCGGCCCCAGACGTTGGTGCGTCCACCCGTCATGCGCAGGCGGCCCATCCAGTCAAAAGGCCTGTCGGCAGGCGTTGTATAAGGCTCTTCCAGATCGTTGACGAACCAGTTGTACGTATATTCGTTGCAAACCCCGAATTTGACTTGGATGGGCCGTGTCTTGCGGACGATTTCAGGCGCGCGGTTGCGGTACTTGAGTTCGAACGCGGGCTTGTGTTCGGTGAAATTCTTGTCGGACTGCGTGCGGCCGGCTTCCAGCAGCGCGACCTTCAAGCCGGCTTCTGCGAGCCGCTTGCACGCCCACCCTCCGGAAGCGCCGGAGCCGACGACGATGACATCATAGGAATGGTTCTTCTGTTGAGGCATAAGATGAAAATCCGGAGCGAATGCTAGCAACTGTGCGATGGCAGGTCAATCGAGGAAGAGAAAAGGATTCGTGTTGTTCTTGTGAACGATTGTTGGTGAATGATACCATCGGCGCACAATCGGAAAGCTGGGGAAATTTGCAATGGGAACAAAGAGCGTATTACCGGTGATCAAGGAAGAGGCGGAGATCGGTGGGCAGCTCACGCGGCGGGAGATAGTACGGCGGCTGCTCGCGGCAGCGGGCGCTGGAACGGCGTGGCCGCTGGTGGCGGCTTCGCATCCAATTCATGAGCTTTTCAGAAACGAGGCGGTTCTCGAGGAAGCGGAGAACCTGGCGGCTGCGGATTGGAGGCCGCTGGTTCTGAACGCGCAGCAAGATGAAACTTTGTCAGCACTGGCTGAGAGAATTGTGCCGGGTTCGACGAAGGCGCAGGTGAACCGGTTTATCGATCTGCTGTTGAGCGTGGACACTGCCGAGCATAAGCAGAAATTCGCGGAATCCCTCGCGGCGTTCGAAGCTGGGTCGCAGAAGCGATTCGGAAAGAGATTCCCTTCCCTGGATGCCAGCCAGCAAAACATGCTTCTGACAGATGCGTCGGCGTATCCGGCGAAAGAAGATTCCTCAGGCAGCGCTGGAAGAGAAAATCGTGGCTTGCACAAAGACTTCGAAGACTTGAAGGGGTGGATCAGCGGAGCGTATTACTCGTCGGAAATGGGAATGAGAGAACTGGGATGGACGCCGGATCGGGTGTTTGCAAGTTTTCCCGGCTGCGAGCATCCTGAGGGGCATTCTTGAGGAGGATTTCATGAACGAGTTTTCAAGCCGGAGAGAGTTCCTTCGCACGGCAACCTTGACGGGTGCGGGACTGGCGCTTTCGAGCCCGCTGCTGGGGGCGTCGAATAAGTCGGTGCTGGTGTTCACCAAATCGTCGGGATTCGAACATGCGGTGGTGAAAAGAGTGGACGGGAAACCGAGCATCATGGACGACGCCGTGACCGAGATGGGGAACAAGCATGGATTCAAAGTCGGCGTGACGAAGGACGGACGCATTTTCGATTCGAAAGAGTTTCACTCCTACGGGAGCATGGTGTTTTTCACGACCGGCGATCTCACGACTTTGGGAACGGACGGCAAGCCAGCGATGTCACCGGGTGGCAAACAGGCTCTGCTGGACGCGGTAAGGAATGGAATGGGATTTGTGGGCGTGCACGCGGCGAGCGACACGTTTCATACGCCGCCGGACACCCCTGACCTTGCGAATCGATATATCGCACATGGGGAGCAGCAAGATCCTTACCTGAAGATGCTGGGCGGCGAGTTCATCATACACGGGCGTGAGCCGCGGCTGCAGGACGCGAATCTGATCGTGAATGACCCGAAATTTCCTGGGCTGGAAGGCGTGACTTCGCCGGTGAGTTTTAACGAAGAGTGGTACTCGTTGAAGGACTTTATGCCCGATCTCCACGTGATCCTCACGTTGGACACACATGGCATGAAGGGAGAGTGCTACCAGCGCGCGCCTTATCCGGTGATGTGGGCGCGGATGCACGGGAAAGGCCGTGTGTTCTTTACCGCGATGGGCGACCGGCCGGAGAATTGGAAGAATGAGTTTTTCCTGAATTCGCTCGCCGGTGGAATTCGCTGGAGTATCGGAGATGCCAGCGCTCAAGTGGATGTGAATTTAAAGCAGGCTGCGCCGGGGTATGCGGAAATTCCTCCAAAGTTTCCCGAAAAAAAGTGAATATATTCCAACCTGACACTCACTGGACGGGAATGATTGACGCTGAGCCGGTCACATAGGGATCGGCTGGTTGATCTTCGGCTTGACGTACCAACAAGGCAAATAACCGCTGTGCGGGAAGAGCGAGTGGACGCAGGTAATGGTTTGCTCAGGATTCTGGGCGTCCACTTCATATTCTGTCTTGCCGTTCTTTTCGGGGATGGCGAGGACACGCAGAGCTTTCAGGGATTCGAGAGGGTCGGCGGGAGTTCGGTGAAGCATGCGAACACGGAAGTAGAGAAAGTCGCCGACAAAGAGAAGCCCCAGAACTAGCAGGACACTGATCAAGGCTCGCTTTGCGAGAATAGGTGCAGAAGTCAAGTCAAGATTGGTGGAGCCGATGGGATTGTTTCTCGGCCGTTGAAGAAAACCGAAGAAAAACCGCTAAATCTCCGAGCTTATTGCCACTTACTGATTTTTCCAATGTCCCTTAGAAACCCTTAGAGGCTCTTTGGACACCCGTATAATGCCCTATTCTGGCAATAGTTGGCAACAGTTGGTGGTGGGTCTGTTTCAACTAGTGCAGTGTAGACGGGCCGCTATTCGCGGCCACAGGGGTCAATCTTGGTGTCCTCAGTCTTTTCCCCGCGAGCCACGTCGTCTTGCGGCTGACGGTATACTTGTTCAACCGATGATATTCTAAAATCCGAGAGTTAACGAAGCAATGAGGTTGCCGCTCTTGTTTAAATCAATCAGCGCGTCGAGGTCAAGAGTCTGAAGGTAATTACTATAAGCCTGATGGGACGGTGGTGACAGTGGGCGCAGAGGCCGTGGTGGATGTGAGTTCACCGGTAGTGCAGGAAGGCCCGATGTACTCCGATGCAAGATAGAAGCATGTTTCAGTGCCGGGTGTCGAAGCAGCATCTCCTTGACTGCCGTGACCCAAACGCTCTTCTCAGTACAAACGAAGTGGCCAACCTCACCGGATTTAGACCGAAGACTATCCGCCAATGGGTCTCACGCAGGCTCTTGAACTACATCCGAGTTGGCAACCGTCTTCGCTTCCGGCTTGCGGCAGTGGAACTTTTTCCTTGGACAGCGTGAGGTGCGCAAATGTCGTTAAACACGTGGGGAGAATTGAAGTTGCGTTCCAGCCGATAGTTTCAAACCCAAGCAGAACAACGCTCAACTGCGAGCTCTCACTAGCGATGTTGGAGTAGCTGACTTAAGAGCGCAAACAAAAACCACAAAATGATCCACCACCAGCGCAGGGCGACTTTCTTGCCACTGGATTGTGGCAACCGTAGCTCCACAGCGAAGCGTTTCCGCCGTAAGTTCCAAAGAGTTCTCCTGTACTTACCCCGACTATTCTCTTCCAGAGATTTCGCCAGGATAGGCAGATCAGCCAACAAATATCTTCGACGCGTGTCGAACCACTCCTCGTTTTCGAGCTTGCCATCAAAATAGCTCCGATGTTCTTCCCAGGTATCTGAAAACGCCTTCTTGTCTCCGTTCAGTGCACAAACCTCCGCCTGCCGGTGTACCAGAAATTTCGCGCAATGGTCATGCGGAAGCCCTGCAAGCGCGTCGCGACAAGAGTAAAGCATCTCTCTTAACTGCTTCGGGCGGAGTGCTGAGAGGCAAGTCACATAATTCGCCACAACCCACATTTCGACTCCGGTTCGCTCTCGCCATCCTGCCAGAAGTTTTCTGGCATTGGACCGCCGCTTAAGGACGACAAGCGCACGAGCGGTTTCCGCCCATGCCCCGACGTCGGGCTGTACAAGGTCTTCGTTGTTCTTCCAGTATTTCGCAACGAGTCGAGCATAGCCCACGTCAGTCAATTGCTTCAGCAGGTCCGCCCGGTATCGCACTTTGGACCATGCAGCGCTGTCGACGATTCTCAGCAGTGCCAGCAATTCGCGAGCGCCCCGGTCGGGAAACCAGGTGCGCCAGTAAGGCTGCAATCGACGCTTCTCCGTTTTCCCACGCTCCGTGGCGTACGATGCGAGTATGGAGAGCGCCCGGTATGTTGGGCGTGATCCTTGCTGCAGTAGAACATGAGCCTTCTGGTAGGCCGCCTCGTCTAATTGGGCATCCTTCACGGCTTTCCATGCGTAATCGGCGGGCCAGACAGATTCTTCGTGTTGGGCAAACAGGACTTTCACCAGTGGCTCGATCGCCTGATCCTTTTTCGCCGGGTCGCTCGCCAGAACTTCCACGAAACGCGCAAGGACATACGGGCTATCTGGGTCGATGGGCCTGATCGACTCCAATACGGCGGCTGCTTCCGGGAGGCGTTTGGCGCTTCGCAAGGAGTCGTAGCGGTGCAGATGTAGTGCGACTTCCTCCGGGAAGTCGATGAGCAAACTGCTCCATTCTTCATCGAGTTGGGAGGCAGGAACACCCGCTTTCTCCAAAACTACTAAACGCTGGCGGCGAAATTGCGTATTTGTTCGAAGTTCTGGCGGAAGGGAGCCCAGGACGGTTCGCGCCTCATCCCAAGCCTTATCCTCCGCGAGCCAGTCCATCAAAAGGCTCCATCCCCAGCTATACCAAGGTACAAAGCGCAATGCAGAGGCCAGCTCCTTGCGCGCTGCTGCCTTGTCCCCCTTTGCGCGGTGAATCCAGGCGAGCCGTCCCATCGCGGGAGATGGATCGCCGAGCCGTTCGCGAATCTTCAACATTACTTGCTCTGCTTCGGTGTATCCACGCTGCTCGACCAGGAGCATCGCGAGCCGTTCCCCTGCCTCGAATAGACCCTCATTGAGCGCCAAGCTTCGTCGCAGGCAAGTCTCGACCTCGCCCTGCGCCGCGAAGTGCGGCATCTGGTTCAACGTTTTTCCCAGAAGCAGCCATAAGTAGGCTCCGCGTGGATAGACATGCGTGCCTTCCCGGGCAGTTCTCACGGCGGCTTCGTTGTCGCCACACTCGGAGTAAAGCCGGATGGCGCGCTCACGCAAGGGAACGCTTTTCGGAAATCTCGCGATGGCATTGTCAACGCAAGCGCGCGCTTCCTTGGTTCGGCCTGCGGAAATCAGGATGTGAGCTTGAACGTCGAATAGTTCCACATTTTGCGGGTCGCCGCATTCTGCCGTTGCCAGGACTCCAAGTGCATCGTCGACGCGTCCGTGGCGTTCGTGAACTCTGGCCAGCTGAATTCGCGCTGGAATACTCTCAGGATGCCGCCGGATGATTTCGCTGAAAACGTCTTCTGCTTGCGCAAACTCCCCGAGTTTTCGCAGGGCATTCGCAAGCGAAAAACGAAGCCCCAGGTGGTAAGGGAATCGCTGCACGGCTGGCTGCAGCAGGTCCAGGGCGCGTTGTGCATCCGTGCGACCGTGGCCATGTTCAAGCAAAATGTCGGCGTAAGCTTCGACGACCTCTGGATCGTCTGGACGACTATCCCGCCAGAGCGAGAGAGTTACCTCCGTCTCTGCAATCCCGAATCGCTGCGCAGCAAGCACCATTGTTTCGCGAGCTGCTGTCAGCCGCCCCGCGTAACTCAAGAGCATTGCGGACATTTTTTGCCAGAGTTGCTTGCGCTGATCTGCAGCGGATCTCGCCATGCAGTCCCATAACTGCCGGTAGCCGTAGGAATTGGACGGCTCACGGTTGATCGACTCCAACCAGTGTTCAATCGCCTGCGACCACTGGCCTTGGACTTCGCACCATTGTGCGTGGACTCGCAATGTCGCCGCGTCCCGCGGCGCAGTGCGGTCGCATTCCTCGACAAAGCCTGAAATCCGGTCCTTCAGCTTTCTCCGGCCGCGTTCATCCTTGCATTCGAAGTCTGCGATGCAACCGAAAGCCAGTTCGCGCAATGCCCAACCGTCCTCCGGATTACGCTTTATGCGGCGCAGAAGCACGGAATATTTCTTCCAACGGGGTGCGGAGCTCTGTTCCAGGTATTCGCAGTATAGCTGCTCCATTTCATCGTGGCTCTGATGTTCCGCTAGCCAGCGGGAGACGCGTTCCAGAGCTGCGTGTACGCCATCACGCTTCGCGATCAGGTGCAGCAGTTCGCGCCGCGCTCCCATGGAAAGAGGTGATTCCTGCACCCAGGCTTCCGCATGTGACAGGGACATATCCAACGCACCGCGGCGTTCGTGGAAATCGACGGCTGCTTCGTGGAACAGCGCAGAGTTGCCCGCAGTCTCAAGCCGGAGCAAGAAGGCATCGGCTTCTTGCCAGCGACCCATCCGCGCTGAAAATGGCACTAGGAAGGCAAGCAACTCCGGCGAGTCCCCGTGAATCTTCAAGGATTGTTCGGCAGCGGCCAATGCACGCTCTGGGTGCCCCCAGTCCTCCAGAGCATTGATCCAGGTTCTCCATGTAGCGATTGCGTGCGAGGAGGCGCCAAAGGTTTTGACTCGGTTCTCGAGCCATGCCAGCCCCTCTTCTTGCCGACGGAGGTTCCCCAGAGCATAGCAATACGCTCGCGCATAGTGTTCATTGCTGCCAGCAAGGCAGGCGGCGATTCTATACGCGAGGACTGCGCCATCCGTATCACTCTCGTCCCACAAAAGATCAGCGAGCACGTGCCAAGCTTGCGCGGAGGAACCCTCCCGCTGAATCACGCTATGCAACAACGAGAGAGCACGTTCCCGCGTTTCTGCTGACATGCGTAGCAAATCCGCATACTCGCTAACGTAAGCACTCGGCGGATGCAGCCAGTCCTGTCGCGATTGAATGCCTGGTAGAACGCCCTGTTCCACCACGCTAGCCAGAGTTCTGCGCATAAGTGCTGTGTCGCCCAGCGAGCGACAACAAGAAAGAATTCTGGAGCGGACAAATGCCGACCCGGGAAATAGCTTAAGCAGGTTCTGAAATTCGACCAATGCGACACCCACTCGTCCGTCTTCCACAGCTTGCATGGCAATCAAGAGTCTCGTAATGGGATGTGTAGGAAGTCGTGCAATGAGGTGGTTAACGACGTTGCGTGCGGCGACGGGGTTTGCAAGCTGGACAGCTCGGTGGTGAGCCGCCCTTGCGGCTACAGCCTCTGCATCGTCGCGGGGAAGCAACTCGTCAAGTAAGGCTGCCTTTTCCCTTGGCACGGTGGCCATGCCTCGCGGGCCAATAGGAACCTCATTCATTCCGATACTTTCCAATAAATACTCGGAGGCGCGCAGCATGCTAGGATCGTGAACGATCAGAGTTCCGGCTGCCTCGTCCAAACCCACGGCAGCGACAGCGTGCGCACTGGCATCGGCCTCTAGGGTCATGACAAACGCAATGCCGTTTTTGATTAGACGACAGGCAACGTCGGGCGTCACCGCGAAAAACCTCACTTCGAGACCTCGCTTTTGTAGCCATTCCGCCGCCGCCCACTCTGGTGTTCCTCCGAAAGTGAGTTCAGATGCCATGGCGTCAGCGTCGATCTCCGTCCCCATCGCTGCCAGGGCCGAAACAACGCTGGTCGGCAGACACTCGTCATGTTTCTGGATGGCGTGGCGAAACGGCAAGCGGACGCGAAGCCCATTGGGATTCTTGCGAAGGTTCTCCAGGACCCGGCGATGAAAGGGAGAGTGGGCTTCGTCGGCCCAGCGTTCCATCGCAACGTGATCGTCACTGAGTTCGCCAATATCCAGCCTGGTTCGCGCAAACAAACTGCGCGTTTCACGGTCGGCCAGTGGCGCCATAATTGCAAGTTGCCCCGCAAGTTCGTTGGCGCGGCGCAAGACATGACTGCGCTCATCTCCATCAACCGTCTCCGCTAACGCGCAGAGATGCCAACAGGCAAGATGAGCGACCTCGAACGATTGACAGTTTTCAACAGCTGCCGCCAAGCGTTCAGCTGCCTCGCGAATTCGACCGAGGCTGACCAAGCTTTCGCCAAGGTTTTGCGCGGCGTATGGCGTACCGGGATTCATCTCCCACGCTAGTTCGGCAGACTCCAGCGCCTCTTTCCAACGGTCTTCAAGGCCGAACACGTCGGATTCGCAACTGACTACCCAACTCTCCTTGGTTTTCAACGAGTATGCACGCTGGATACAATCGTGTGCGCGCGCGAAGTCCCGAAGCGAAGCCCAAATGATGGATTGCCAAGCGAGCCAACTGGCTTGCGTGATGGCATCGGCTCCGGGAAGTTCAGGGCTCGTTTGCCAGCTTAGGAGCTCGTCAAACATTCGCCGCCCACGCCGGCGAAGCCCCTGCGTGAAATAGCGGACGCGGGCGTCCAACGGGTCTCTTGCCAAAGCAGTGCGAAAAAGTTTGCGAGAAAGCCGCCGCCCTCCCAGGCGTACGGCAAGTCTCCCACTGAAAATCAATTGATCGGAAGTAAGTTCCACTAACGATTGTGACGGTTTCCAATAGTCGGCTATCTGCCGGAAGGCGTCCAGGAAACGGTTTTGGTCGTAAAGGCTTTGTAGCTCAGCCAGCGAGATCATCGGGATATTTGGTGATTTTATCATTCTACCGCGATGCGACGAGGAAAGGCTTGCGGGCAGGGAGGGCGGCGAACCTATCTGCTTCGTTGATTCGGGCGCGATGCCTGTCGGACTCTGATCAGGGCGGTGTGAGCCGCGGTGATGTCTTACCGATCTTAATCGGTGTGCGCTTACCGCTGCTCAAGCGGATGTAGTAGGTCGCGTTTTCAATGGGAATCGGGCGATGACTCTTCGAGAACTGTACGTTATGGTGGAGCCGATGGGATTCGAACCCACGACCTCCTCGATGCCATCGAGGCGCGCTCCCAACTGCGCCACGGCCCCACCGGGATGAACGACTTAAGAGATTTTACCTCAGCGGAATGGCCGCGTCCATCTCCCACTGATCCTCTGGCCAAGACCGCAAGAAACGCCGCGCCCTAGGAGGGTATGCCCGGAGAAGGGGCGCGAAGGTGAGCGAGAAAAGCGTTTGTGTGCACGGGTGAGAGAACGGCCACGAAGGATAACGGCGCCGATGGTGCGAACAGCCTGGTCATCGGCGATGCGGATGTAGCGGCATGGAGATTTTTTCTCGATGGCCATTTCGGGAACGATGGAAACGCCCATGCCGGCTCCGACCATACTGAGAAGACTGCTGAACTGTCCGCTTTCGAAAACAATCTGCGGATGGAGGCGCGCGCGGTCGCAGGCGGCGTCCGAACCGCGCAACGTTGTGCCGGGCATGGGGTTTTCGCCTGACAAAATGTTGCAGGGACGCTTGATCTCCTATCCCGACGCGCACCGCTACCGGCTGGGGGCCAACTACGATTCCCTGCCGGTAAACAAACCGCAGTGCCCGTATCACACTTACAACAAGGACGGCGCGATGCGCTTCGACGGAAACGGGGGTTCGGCGGTGAACTATGAGCCGAACAGCTTCGGCGGCCCGACGCAGGACCGTTCCTACGTCGAATGGCCGCGTGCCGTCAGCGGAACCGTCGCACGCCACGATCACCGCACCGACGGCGACTACTACACCCAGCCGGGGAACTTGTTCAGGCTGCTGTCCGCGGACGCGAAAGCAGCGGCTGATCGATAACATTGTCGCCAGCTTGGGCAATGGCGTGCCAAAGCGCATTCAAGAACTGCAAATCCAGCACTTCTACAAAGCCGATCCAGCATATGGGACAGGCGTGGCAAAGGGGCTGGGGCTGAACATCGAATCGATTGTCGCGAAGAAGCAGGTCAACGCG
>QHZB01000356.1 GCA_003224525.1 Acidobacteriota bacterium
TTGGCGGATCCGACCAGGAATTTCCCGGCCGACCGAGGCTTTTACTCCTGGGCTTCCATCGGGTCGGTCACCCTCCCCGACGCCAGGTATAACTACGGTGGTAACTGGGCAATCTCCACCGGCGGGACTCTCACCCGCTGGAACAGCAGCTAGCATCGCTGCACTAAGCGACACCAGATGCGCCACTTATGTGATTTACGTTGCCTACTTAGAAGTAACGGGCCCGCGGTATGCGGGTCAAGGCAGACGCTGTATCCAACTGAGCTACAGGCGCTCTCGTTCTATTGATTCTAAACCATTTACTCTCCGTGCGGATGCTGTTTTCACTCGTTGACCCTCTACGCAAAGGGCAGACGCTCCATTGTTACGAGCCATTAGCGTATGCTCTGTAATCTTGAACAAATAGAAGCACTTAACGCGAGAAGTTCCTCTTGTCTTTCGACCGGTCTTTTCGGTGCACTCGGCACAATTCGGTGCCCAGGGTCAGGTGGGCAGTGAGAGTCAACCCAGGGAGTTCCTTGTCGCATATGACCTATGGATTGGTGATGCGGATTAGCACCAAGCGAGTCAGCAGGCAAAAGACCGACCGCGAGGATGCCCAAGTCTTGCTGAAGCTGCTGCACGAAAATAACTCTCCGCGCGTGGGGCATCCAGTCGGAAAATCGTGAGCTGCGGCAACTGCTCTGGCATCGCTATCGGCTGGTGCAGATGCGCACGCGGATAATGAATCAGCTGCAAGCGCTGGCGATGAACGAAGCGGAAGCACCGGGCTCGAAGTAAATGTACCGCATTGCAAGAAAAAAGCTTCCTCGCCGGTTGTTTAATTTCCTTTCGACTGTTCCGGCTCCGCGCTGGCAACGGCAACGACCAGAGCGACATTGTTATCACCAAGGACGCGGTTGAAAGCCGGAAGATCGTCCTTCAAAAGCTTTTGGAATTCCGCAGTTGCGCCAGTCATGTCAGTCTCGATCAAGCGGAGAGTGTCCAACTGCGTATCGGTGGGTGGAAAATCCGCGCCGCCGGCGACGTCGCCGCCGCCGGTGCCGACTTCGGCGTTGAGCCAAATCAGGTTGAGATAGGCGTGGTAAGGCTCGACAAAGTATTTGTCATCGCTGTTGACGAGCGCCGGGGAGACCAGTTTGTATTCGATGGCCTGTAATTTTTTATCCAGTGCTTCCACGGTCTTGAGAAGCTCCGCCTTGCGTTTTGCCTCGGGGCTGTCCGGAGATTGCTCTGCCGCAGGTTCCGCCTCCGGGAAATCCTCGTCCTCCTCCCCCATGACCGACCTCTCCTTCTCCTTCTCCTTCTCCTTCTCTTTTGGCGGGCGCAGCATGGTTTCGATTACTTCAAGCTGCTTTCGGAGCCACTCGATCTGGTTGACGGTTGCCGAGACGCTGGTGATATCGTCGCTAATCCGAAGCAGGGTTTTCACCGACGCGTTGATGTCCGATTCGGACCCCGGGGAGCGGGGATCGCGAAGGACGGTGACGGGCTGAACATAGGTTTGTCCCTCGACTTTGAGGCGCACTGAGTAGGCCCCAGGTGCGACGATCGGGCCAACTTCGGCAGGCTTCGCGCCCCAGTGCGTGATAGGACGCGAGTCGGAGTCGCGGAAGCGTGGCTCATTCCAGATGTGAGAGTTTTCGGGAGCCGCCGTTCGGAGTGCGACCAATCGCGGCGGCTCGTAACGCAAATCCCATTTCACACGGTTCATGCCGGCACGGGCCTTGGCCTTGAGTTTGCGGATGACTCTTTCGTCCGCGTTCAGGATTTCAATTTCGACCGGGTCCTTGGGCGCCGTTTTCAGGGAGAACGTGAGATGGGCCTGGCCTCCACGAGTAAACCGGTAAGCTTGGCGGGGTTCAAAAAGGACTGTTGCTGCGTCGGAATGAGTCTTGGCGAGCTGCTCGAGGGGCGCGATGTCGTCCAGAATGTAGAGCCCGCGCCCGTAGGTTGAAATGACCAGGTCGTGAAATTCCTTTTGCACGACCGCCCAAGTGACCGGGGCATGCGGCAGACCGGAATCCAATGCCGTCCAATGTCCGCCGTCGTCCAGGGAGTAGTAGAGCCCATTTCCCGTGCCGGCAAACAGCAGGCCCTGGCAGTTGGGGTCCTCGGTGATAGCGCGGACGTAGGAGAGGGAATGTTTCGGAAGATTTCCCATGATCGGCTTCCAGGATTTGCCAAAGTCCGTGGTCTTATAGATGAAGGGATCGCGATTGTCCACGAGGTGAAAATCGACGCTGATGTACGCGGTGGCGGGATCGAACGTGGAAGGGGCGACGCTGGTGATCGTCCCAAGAGGAGGCAGCCCGGATATGCCTTTCGTGACGTTGGTCCAATTGGACGCGCCGTCCTTGGTGTACCAGACCTGGCCGTCATTCGTCCCTGCCCATATCAAACCCTTCTGAATTTTGGAAGGCGCAATGGCGAAGACAACTTCTCCGTAAAATTGGCCGAGGTTGTCGCCAACGATTCCTCCCGACGGAACGATGTGGCTAGGATCTTGCGTCGACAAATCCGGACTCGTGACTGTCCAGCTTTGACCGGCGTTCGTGGTTTTGAAGATAACCTGACAACCATAATAGACGGTGTTGTGGTCAAAGGGATCAATTGCTAGCGGCGCCGTCCAATGGCACCGGTATTTTATGGCGTTCGGTGGGGAGTCCAGAGTGTGCAACCACGGGCTGACGGACCGCGCGTGCTTATGACGAGCATCCCAACGGGTGACCTTGTTGCCATAGCAAGTGGCCCAAACGACATTGGGGTCAGCCAGATCTGGAACGGTGAAGCCGGACTCGCAACCGCCCATGCGGCGATCCCAACCGGTCTCCTGCGAATCGACGGGCACGCTGGGGCCGCGCATGTTTCCGTCGTCCTGCATGTTGCTGTAAAAATAGTAAGGGACCTGATTGTCGACGTCGACGTGGTACATCTGGCCGATGGGAAGAGTGACGTGGTGGAAGCCGCGGCCGTGCACGGTGGTGATGTTCATTCCGGCGTCATCGGTGATTACAAAACGATCGGGATTGGCGGGATCCACCCAGATATCGTGAGTGTCTCCTCCCCAACGGACTTCCTGGAAATTCTGTCCGCCATCGAGCGATTGGTGGAACGAGCTGTTGGCAACGTAAACTTCATTGTCGGTTCCCGTCGAAACCGCGATGCGAATGTAATAGCCGGCGCGTCCAATCAAAGCCCGTTGGAAATTGACTGCCTTCCAGTGTGTGCCGGCGTCGTCGGACCTCCAGACCGAGCCCTGATTCTTGGTTTGAATCAGTGCAAAGACACGCCTGGAGTTTGTGGGAGCGACGGCGACGTCAATCTTGCCGACCGGTGCATGCGGTAAACCGTGTTCCTCGATGCGAGTCCATTTGGTTCCACCGTCGTGAGAAACGTAGACTCCACTGCCGGGGCCACCGCTGAATTCGCCCCAGGTGTGCATTTCCACTTGCCACATTCCCGCGAATAACGTGTGCGAGTTATGTGGATCCATGGAGAGCCCGGAGCAGCCCACGTTTTCTCCGGGGAAGAGCACGCGCTCCCAATGCTGGCCGCCATCGATGGTGCGAAATACTCCGCGTTCCTGCTGCGGACCGGTAACCCGGCCGAGGGCGCAGGCAAAGGCGATGTCTGGATTCGTGGGATGAAGGACGATGCGGCCGATTCGCCCGGTTTCTTGCAGCCCCATGTTGGTCCAGGTCTTGCCAGCGTCGGTGGACTTATAAATTCCGTTGCCCATTACGTCGCTGTCGCGGATGACCCAGGCTTCACCGGTTCCCGCCCAGACCACACTTGGATCGGAAGGGGAAACGGCGAGCGAGCCGATGGCAGCGGCGGGCTGCTTGTCAAAGAGCGGCGTCCAACGATTGCCCCCATCGATCGATTTCCAAACGCCGCCGGATGCCGCTCCGGCGTAGTACGTGCTCGGATCTCCCAGTATGCCTGCAACCGCTGCGATACGATTTCCCACTTTTGGACCGACAAAGCGGAACCGAAATTGGCTTTCCTCCTCGTCGTCCGGCTGCTGTGCATTTCCTGCCACCGCGCACGTTAGGACCAGGATCAAAGCGAAACAATATTTTCGGCTGCAATTTGGAGCCACGGAAAACCTCCGGCCAAGTAGGATTTCTTACACTGCTCCTGAAGTCACAAAAACGAATTCCTCGGAAGGTCGCCGCACCCGATCATGTGCCGCTCAACCAATCGCTGCTTATAGCATGAACACTGACATGCTTCATAGTCTTGGACTGGGAGCGAATAAGTGCCGCCCTAAGATCCCGCCACAGTCTCGTTGAGACGTTCTCAGCGAGGCTGCTTTATCCTGCCCTGCAGATGAAACGCAAAGAAGTCGTCCACGCGGTGCCAGGCGTCCAGCAGAACATGTGCACGGGTAAAATAGTGAAATTCGCCGGGATACATCATGAATGAAAGGAGATCACCTTTACCCTTTTTGAGCGCTTCGTCGATAAGCCACACGGACTCGAGGTAAGGGACGTTGACGTCGGACGTGCCGTGAAGTACGAGCAATGGGTGTTCCAGGCGATCGATATGCGAAATCGGTGAGGCGTTCGCATAGACTTTCGGATTCTGCTCCGGCGTTCCGATGCGACTTGCGGAGCGAATTCCTCGAACCCTGCATGTTTAGTGGTCGGTGCAATCGGTGCAACAACTAGTTTTTTGGGAATTCTTGGGAAGTTCGACGCCAAATCCAACCGCCGCGAATGTAAGTACGATGTTCAGGCGTTCGGGGAGGTAATCCCAGAACGGCAAGCTGCTGGGGAGCCGTTCGCGCTCGAGACCTGCTATCTATCCGCGGCTCAGTTTTCCGGATTGCTGTCGGCTCAGTTGCAGAAGGCGTCTTTGTTCTCGACTTTGGAGCGCGACTACGGCGTGGAACTGGGTTATTCCGATGAAGAGGTTGATGCCACCATGCCGGACCCAAGAACGGCGGAACTTTTGGGTGTGTCAAAACGTGAACCACTCTTGCGCATCCGCCAAGTCATCTATTCCACAAAAGGGGTTGTCATTCTTTACGTTCTGGGGCTTTATCGTTCCGACCGTCACAATCTCGTAATTCGCCGATATCGATAAGTTGCCCGCTATTTCCGGGAAGGTGTGCGTCGAAATGGGCTATGGAGTCATGGTTATCTGGTACATGAAGGTTACTCCGAGCTCCTGAAAATCACGGCATTTGCAAGATTCGTTGAATTGTTTCTGACCAGCTCAGTGTTCGATGCCATGTTGGTGGAGCCGACTGTGCAATTTCGCTCGGGCATGCTCAAAGACCTTGCGGACACGCTCCAACCGCTCGGGATCAGGCTGGATTGCCAGACTTTCGACCCAACTTTGAGCGCCGTCGATCAGCGTAAGCATGTAGGAAGCGACCGGCGCCGAGAAAAGCTCTTGGCCCGCAACGCACAGATAGACGGGCGAAGTGTGTGCGGAGATTCTGAAGTTCCACCTGGTGGTGCAGCCCGTAAGCGAACCGCAGCGCGCGGCCAGCCATGCCGGGCCTTTCACCCTGACCTTTTCCTTCAAGCTCATTTCGCGGACGCCCTCACGGTGCTCGCGCGAAGCCACAACCTGACCGTTCAAGACGATATCCATGCGATGAATGGGAACAAAACTTTTGGCCTCGGCATGGACTTCCAAGGTCCCTCCTCCCGGTGGAAGCGTGATTTCGCTTCCCGGCGGATGACCTTCGGCATGAAAGAACAAAAGAGGTCCTGATGTCACGAAGGTGTTTCCCAGGCGGACGGCTTTGGCCCAGTTATCGAAGCTGAAGTGGTTCTGCCCCAGATACGCGTAGGTGCGATTTGCACCGGCAGGCATGTAGGCTCCCATCTTGTCCGTGCCGCCCACCGCTGGCAGGCGGTAACCACAATTCAAATAGCGATACCAGTCTAAGTACGGAAGACCGTTGAAGTAATCGGCACGCGGGTAGAGCTCCAGAGCATCAATCTTCCCGAGAGCGATGTCGGCAGCAATTTCGCCCGTGGGATAAGGGAAGTGCGCCCCCACCACGAGGCCCTCACGCTTGCGGCAGGCGTCCGCCCATTCGGCCAAACTGGTCCAGAGGGGATCGCCGAGATAGCTCTCCTCCGGGCCGCTAGCCGACATGGGGAAGACCGGGTCACCGTGGCTGCCGAGCAGGGCCAAATGACCGAGGATATGCTGACGATTCTCGGTACCTACCCAAACCATGGTTTCGCCATCACGAGAGGTCAGTGACCCTTCAGAAAGGTCACCCACGTTTGTAAACAAGTCTCGCCATTGCGCCGCCAGGAGGTTGATCAGGTTCAACCCCTCGGCTTGGCCCTCCAGGATTGCCGTCGTGGGCGAAAGAAAGTGTACGTGCGTATCCGCTGTCACCCACCCTTGCGAGCGCAGGTCCGCAAAGCGGGCGATCTCCAACTTCAGTTCCCGCTGGCCGGCGTCGATCTTCAATTTTCTTCGCACAGCCTCGTACTCAAACCCCTTTGTCATCTCGACGTACAAGTCGCCAACGGGCAGCTCCGCCTGAAACGTGCCATCTACGTATGCGAAAGAAGTGTCCATGAGTTTGACATCCGCGCCGTAGTCCTGAAACCAGGCGTCGTTAATTTCCGTGCGGTGACCGTAAGGAGCTATGTAGCGACCCTCATTCGAACGAAACGCCAGGCGCACCGGCACGCGCCGCTGCGTCGCCGCGTCCACAGTCTCCCCGTGCAGCCAGACCTTTTCTCGCTCGAGGATTTCGATTCGGGCCCCGGCGGGTTGCCCTTCCATTTCGCGCCCTGGGACGGCCTTTCTCAACTCAAAATCGTAGCGCTGGCCGCTTTTCGAGTCGTAGAGCGAAAGGGTCGCGTCAGGGGCCGCCGTGACTTCGACGAAAAGATTTCGAGCTCCTCGCGGGGACCGAGCTGACTCGCCCAAGCCCTTGTTCGATGCCGAAAGCCACGCTTCTCGGTCGAAATCCTGAAGTATATGAATTCGAGCGACTACCCCGATGTCCACCGTGACATGCCATCGTTCCTGGTCTCCTCCGCTGGCTTCTGGCAAGGATAGACGGTAAAGGGTGAGGCGCTCGAAGCGCAGGGGACTCTCCTGGCCGTGGAAGAGAGTCAGACCGCAAATAATCAGCGGATCGGCGGACTTCGATCTGAACCGCAAGCTCGTTAGTTGCCGTGTGGGCTCGGGATTCTTCAAAGCGCAAATCCAAACAATTCCGAGCGAGCGACCATCAGAACCACTGGGGTAATGATTGTCGATGGCGCCAGGCTGAAGCTCTCCCCATTCTGTGCCTCGGGCGAGCGGCTCAGTCAGTTTCCGCGGCCGGTCCAGGATGTGAGGTTCGGAAGCAAAGCTCAAGTGACCCCAAGGAACCGATGGCTCGTTCACCTCGAAACGACGGCGGATGGGCAGAACAAACTCACTCCCATCTTCGTAAACAAGGATCGCTTCTGCCAGAAGCTGACCTACTTTCTCCATCATCTCCGGGCCCGTGCCAATAGTCGGGGTCTCGTTTTTGTCCCAATCACAAAACGCGGCAAGGCAAATGAAGCTAGCTTGACAGCCTACTGGGATAACGAGACTCTGCGTTGAAGATTGCCCCGGATTGCTGCTCAAGAGCAGCCAGGATTTCTCTTTGGCACCAGCGCCCCCAAGCAAAAACGGGATGCCCCTAAAGTTCTGCGACCCAGTGGGAGTATGCACTAAGCCATCTAGAGCAGACTCGCCGCTCAACTCTTTGGTCTGGTCTCGCTCACCAAACTGCGCGGGAGAGACGTTGAAGTATCGGCTCAAGTCGATGGATGTGAACTTTTCCGACGCCGGTGTTCCCCCTGAGCCATCCGTCCAGGCTGCACCGGCTCTTGTCTGCCGGGCAATCAAGGCCAACGTGGGAACCCCTGAACCCAGTGTTTGCAGAAAATCTCTTCGTGACCATTCCTGTTTTGTATCCATGAGCTGCCTACCTTGTCGGGACCCCGCACGTCGGATTCTCTCGGGAGTTTGAAATTACAACGGCGCGGGTCAGCTCGAGCCGCGCGCAGCAATATCGCAACGACAATTCCTGCGACCGCCCAGGCAACGGTGCCGAGGAGAAAAATGGCGATCCAGAATGGGCGCCAAGAGGCCAAGACTCGAACCGTCCACCGTTCGCCTGCGTCGCTGCTCTGCCGCCCTTAGCGGGGATCAGAAGTTTAACCGCAAGGCCATTTGAATTACCCGCAGACCAAACGTGCCGATCTGAGACGGAGGCCCCTTGTTGAAGACGTTGAACATGTCGGCCCGGAACTGGAGCTCCGTCCGCTCCACCAGGCGCGTGTCTTTCATAATTCCAAAATCCTCGCCCCTGTGACCGTGTTCCGCGGGCGCGGGGCAGGAAACCGCGCGACATTCCGTTTTCCAGAGTGTAAACAGGCCCGGATGAGGATGATTCCGCCGAGGAGACAATGTCCTCCTGAGCGTTGGAGTCGCCTTCGGCGGGACCATGCCAAACGCTCCCGCCATACGTCGTGATGTAGACCTTGCTTGGGTCGACCGGATCCGGTATCACGCGGTGGCCCCACTTGAAATTGAAGCCGCGGATCCGTTGCCAGCTCTCGCCCCGATCGGTCGATCGCCACGCCGAAGCTTCGAATCCGCTGGCGTATAGGATTCTGGGGTCATGCAGATCGATGGTGATGTCGTAAACGTGCTGGTCTTTGTCGAGCACCTGCCGCCAGGCCGTGCCGCCGTTCGTGGATAGGAAGATTCCGCCGCCGATGGTGAGCTCCTGGGGGCGGCGTCCCCAGGCAGCCAAGTATAGGCGCTGTGGGTCCTTCGGATCTATCGCCAGACCGTGAGGACCGTTCACGCCCTCAGGCAGCCCAACGCGGGTCCAATGATCGGCTCCGTCCGCGGACCGGTAGAGCGCGCCGTCGCCGTCGCCTATACTGCCATCGTCACTGCGGCGTGCCACCACAAGATATAGAATGCCGTTCGCGTCTCGCACCAGACGCCATGCAAGGGGTTCTTCTTCCCTGATGCCGCCGTTTTTCAGCTCCCAGTGGTCGCCTCCGTCGGTAGATTTGAAAACGCCTCGTGCGAAGCCTGTCGCGTAGAGCTCACGAGCGCTAGACGGGCTTTCTGGATCGAGGAGTATGTGAGTGACGGCCGTCGGGGGCATTCCCTGACTCGAACACTTCCAGGTCCTGGCTCCGTCGTCGCTGCGGCAGACGCCTCCCTCAAAGGATGTCGGAGATGAACCGTGTCCGAACATCTTCGGCCGCGGCAGGTCGTGCGCCGCGCTCATCGCGCCCCATACGCGTCCGCGCACCTCTGGGTCGAAGGCGATCCAGTATGTTGTATTGACCCAACGGTCCGGCACTCCGGTTGTCGAGCTGATCCAGCTTTTGCCTCCGTTCTCGCTTCGGAACAGCGCGATATCAGTGTAGGAGATGAACATTCGTTTCGGGTCGAACGGGTCGAAATGCACACCGTAGCTGGTGGTGACGTCCAGACCGGTGGTCGTGTAGGTGCCATCGGGCAGCCGATTCGCATACACGCCCTCCCATGTGGCGCCGCCATCGGTGGTGCGCAAGGTTCGGCCTTCGTCAGTTCCGTAACAGATATCCGGATCCTTGGGAGCGACACCAAGGTCAAAAGGGTTCCCACCCCAGCCCGGTCCGAAGCGCTTACTTATCCAGGAGTCGTGGACATTAGGCGCGCTGGTCGTGGATTCCCTCCAAACCAGCTTCCAGGTACGTCCGCGATCGGCGGTCTTCGCCACACCGAAGAAGGACTCAGCCGCGGGGCGGCCGCGCGGCGTGTTGTAGGAGACATAGGCGACGTCCGGGTGTCGCAGACTGGTAGCCACCGCTACAGGCGCCAATGGTGCGGAGAGCGGCGGCGACGAAGCTCGGCGCCAGGTCTGTCCTCCGTCCTCTGAGACGAAGACTCCAACTCCCGCAACCGTGTAGATTACCGGCTTGCCGCCTCTATCGTCGAAACCCGCGGAAACCAGCGGCGACTCTAACCCGTGACCGTTGGCCCCCGGTCCCTCCAACCCGGGCACGGGCTTGCCGATGCGCCAGCTTCCCCCTTGATTCCGGACGATCACCGAACTGTTCCCGATGACGTAGATCGTGCGATCGGATGGGGTGGACATTGGATCGATGAAAATCTTCACGGCCCCGTCTGGCAATTCGGTGACGGTTTTCCAGTTCTTGCCCCAATCGGTTGAGACTTGAAAAGCGTACGCCCGATCCGTTTGGAATGCAGCGTAGAGAATCTTTGAGTCCACCGGATCGACGGCCAGCGAGGAAAGGGATCCGCCAGTATCGGAATCAGTGCGCACCCGGCGCCAGGTAATCCCACTGTCGACACTGCGGAACAGGGCAGACGAACTCGGTGGCCGGTCGTGTTTCATCGACGGCGGACCGGCAGCGGTCTTGGCATAGATGATTTTCGGATCGACAGGATCAAAGATGAAGAAAGCCATGGGCCCACCCAGGTTGAACATCCGCCAGGAGCGGCCGCCGTCGTGTGAGATGTACGCCCCGGTCATGTCGCAAGATACTAGGAGGAGGTTGGCGTCATGAGGGCTGATGGTCGGCAGGAAGATGCCGCCGCCGCCGCCCGGGCCGATCACTTCCCAGCGGTCATAGCGCGGCGCCCCATCGAAAGCGAGCGCCGCCGGCAAAAAGGCGAAAAGAAGACCTAACGTTTTTGCTTGCATAGACCACCAACTGACCTTTGCTTATGATTTCAGTCTAAGCAGCGGCTCGGCATTCCCGTAGCAAACCTTCCGCGCAAGCCGATTCCGCCACGCTATCTCACTGGCACGGCCTTCCGGGGTTTCTCCTGCGGAGCCGTGGAGATGGCTGCCAAGGGCACAATCGTCATCGGCCCGCACGCTGGCACCTCGGCTGCAATCATGGCATTGAACCACCAACAATGTTCTTGGACGCCGGGTCAGCGCGCTGTCTTTGGGCCGCTCACCGTCAACCGCACCACGCCGTCGTCCGGTTCTGTTCCTGCGAAGACCACAAAATCACCGGCGGTGACACGCTCGAAACCAGGGGTAGCGGCCGCCAATTCCGAGCCTTCCGGGTCTAGATAGAGTTCGACCGGCGAGCCAGGAACGGATTTCACCTTGCATTCGAGCACACGCGTCTTCGACGAGACCGTGACGTCGTCGGCGCCGCGGAACCACACGAGGTTCGGCCGGCCGATCGGCGGCCAGTCGCACAGGAATCGTGTGCAGCTCGGCCAACGCGCTCGGGCGGCTTCGCAGATAGCGGCTGTTTCGGAGATCGATGATTTGATACCTTAGGCCTTCTCCGAGACCCAGTTTTGCGGGAATCTGAATGTGCAGCGCCTCCTTACGGCCTCCCCTGGCCCCGTGCACACCCATAATAACCAATGCTCGCCCATCGCGGACGAACGCGTTCACGATGGAGCCGGGCTGTTCCATTCTCAGCAGTCCTTGGGAGTCAAATCCCGGAATTCGTTGCGCGCCATTCAACTTGAAGGATCGCCAGATCCCCCACAACTCGCGGGTCTCGGCGAGTTCAGCGGATTGCGCTGCCTTCCACTGCGCCAAGTCGTGTGGTGAGATGGCCCAGTTTGCCATGGAGAACGTAGTCAGGAGGTTGATCATCGAACCGCGGCTCGCAGTGTGTCCCCACTCGCCCATGCTCTGGACGCCCTGCACCCAGCCGTCCCAAGTGGCCAGGATGGTCTCCATGCGCATCTTCAAGGGATCGTCATTCTCTCCGTTCAGGCGGATGTCGAACCACGGCACCACGCCGGAGAACAGTAGCATGTTGGCGTTGAGGAGCATGATCCCTTTGCCGTCGGTGTGGCGAGCCACCACGCGCCGCGCCCGTTTGGCAAAGTCGTGATAACCCTCAGTGGCGAAGCTGCCAAGGTAGCCGTCGCAACCGTGGCGGGAGTTCGAGCAAAGGCGGATATTGGTCCAGTGGTCAATGTAGAGACCATCGAAATCGAAATTCGACAGGAGCTGGTCCCACTGCTTCTCGAGGTGTTCCCGCCAACCTGAGGCGTTGTAGCACATCAGAGTGGTCTCGTTGGCAAACTCGATGCTTTGCGAGGCCATCCAGTCCGCGGCGTGCTCCTGATAGCCCGGCGCGGCGAAGTTGAAATCGGCGAACGTCACATACGGAATTACCTTGATGTCGTAGCGGTGCGCGGTGGCTATGAAGCGCCGGGTCTTTTCTGGCAGGAGCGGCCGCGCGTAATCGCCCGACCAGTAGTTGGCCCCGCCGACGATCAGGTTCACGCCCGTCTGGGCCCACAGCCGCACCTGTTCGTCCGAGGGCGGTTCCCACGGCTGCTGCCTGCCGCGCCACCGCGTCATGACGATCTGATGGGGCCCCGGCCACACGACGCGCAGGCTATTCAGGTCGTTGCGCGGACGCTTCGCCGGCGTCGGCTGGACCCAGAAGACGCGCTGGCGGAGCTCGCCGGGATTGAGCGGGAAGGTCGTGTTGCGAATGTCGAACTCCTCTAATTCGAGCTTGCGGTCTCGACTGTAGAGTTGCGTAAAGATGTTAGTCCGCCCGCGCGAGTCCCATCCCTTCAGGCTGCGGTGGTCTTTGTTGATCACGGCTCCGGTGTCTACGACTTCACCGTTTTCCAGGCGCACTGAGGAGTCCCGATAGCCGCTGTGGCGGTCGCCGAAGTCCTGCTTTGAGAATTCGATGCCAGTCACGCGGTTGGAGAGGTGGAAGAACGCGTTCCAATGGGACTCGAAGACAGCCTTATCCGGTGCCAGGCGCGCGATGGAGACGGTCGGTTCCGGCCGCACCTCGGCGGGCGGCTTATCGGGATCGCTGACCTTGGTGAGGTATTGGATTGGTTCCTTGGCAAGAAAAGCGTGATTGAAGCAGTGCCATCGAAGTTGCACCGGCTTCGACGTGGTCAGGCTCACGGTCACTTTCGTGAACCCGTCCACATCAAAGAGATAATCGATCATCCAGTTGAGCGGAGATTCGGCGTACCGTCCTGTGGACCGCACTTCGACCAAATCCGGGCTCGCTTGGACGATCTCCGTGTGGATTTCCGTCCCCGCGGCGGCATCTAAGCGGTAGGCATCTGTCAAGCCGCCCGACCAGAGCAACGGATGTACCTCCACCGACTTCTCGTAGCCGAAGCGTGGACGCTCTTTTCCACCCTCGCGCTGCGCCGCCGGGTCGTCCAGCGGTATCAAACCCACGTATGGGTTTGGGAAAGCGGATCCCGACGCGACAAACTCATCTGCAAGCGCACGGAGGGAAATGATCTGCCCCGTGGCTCGGTCGATAACAAAGCGGAATGTCCCCCCGGACACAGTGATCGCGGAGGGCGTCTCGGAGGCCACCAGCGGATCGAAGATACCGTAGACTTTTCCGTCATATATCTGACCCAGGGAGACTCCCGCCAAGACCAAGCCCAGACACGAGAGCGCGGCCAGGCGCATGGCCGATCCCAGAATCCGCCCGCAGTCCGGAGAGGATAGCGACGAGCAGAAAAAGCGGCAAAGAGTACTTCTGCAGCTCGACATGGTCTATCTTTCTGCGCGTGACTAAATATATCCAAAACCGGTGAATGTCAAGTTTGACTCGGTGACCGCGCTGACCGCTGCTTTTCAAACATTATGCAGTTTGATGAAACTGCCCTTCGCACCACCTCTGAATCCAGTGCTTCCTCCGGGATCTGCCACGTCGCATACGCAACGACTCGGGCCGGCTGGTGGCTTTGTCCCGGCGAGCATGCGCTGAACCCTTGCCGGACTTACGCTGGAGACGGTGCGCGCCTTCCTCCAGGGTCGCGACAGCGTTGTGGGAATTGTTGGAATCGAAGGCGGACAGTTGGTGGATGCTCCTGTTCGTGCCTGCTTTCGCTACATTTTCAAATCGGTCTAATTTCCTGGATTACTCAAGATGCCCTGGCCGCTGGTCTGGCCATCGGTTCGGGCGAGGTTGAGGTATCGAGCGTATTTTGCGAACGACACCAACAACCTTCGGTGTGGCCATCGTGGGGGGCTATTTTCACGCATGCTAAATTAGGGGGTTTTACTGATTGACTGTTGCCTGGCTTGAACCTACCGTCGGTCCGCTCGCAGCCGGTATTTTGAAGTAGAGACCGTCGCCCCCCAGAGTTGAGCTCTGGCGCGAACCGGGCAGCCTGCGGGATCATGCTTTTCGGCTCTTCCCCGGGGCCCGCGAGTCAGTTGCAATGTGAAAACTCCTGCAGTGTATAGCACGCAATGTGAGGGAGGTTCCGAATGTCAACCGTCACGAGGACGTTGGCAGCGTGGATCGCTGTTCTCGCCGCACTATTTCTGCTCTCTGCTGTGTCGCAGGCACAAGTTTACTATGGCACTATCAGAGGTACGGTACTGGATTTGTCCGGCGGCGTCATGCCTGGCGTCGAAGTGGTCATCACCAACGTCGGCACGAACATCGGTCAGAGGGTCGCTAGCAACGAAGTGGGGAACTACGTCGCGCCCAACCTGATTCCCGGCATCTACCGCGTCACGGCGGAAAAGGCCGGATTCAAGAGGTTTGTGGCCGACAATATCCAGTTGACGGCTACCGCAGATCGCCGCGTCGACATCCGACTGGAGATCGGAAGTGCCGCTCAGTCGGTGACGGTCGAAGGCGGAGCGCAATTGATTGAGACCGAGAAGGGAAACCTCTCGGATGTGAAGTCGCGCGAGGTCTTCACCTACGTCCCGGTCAATGCAGAATACCGCTCCATCTGGAATCTGGTGCAGTTGGCGCCCGGCGTCAACGGCGCTTACGGCCACACCTACGCCGGCGCCGGCGATGGCGGAAACGACAGCTATGACACCAACTTCACAATCGACGGCATTCCCGTCAAGGACGGCTGGACCGGATGGACGATGGGCCCCACTATGACCTACATCGATTCGTACAGCGAAATGCGAGTCAACATCAACGGCACGAACGCTTCAAGCGGGCAGAGTTCAGAAGTAGCTGTGGTATCCGAGAGCGGCACCAACAGTCTGCACCTCGAAGCGTGGTTGCATTACAACGCGGTCGGCTTCCAGGCCCGTGATTTCTTTGCCCCTGTCAGCGCGAGCGGCCCACCAACCTGGCGCCCCAATTTTCAGGGCGGTGGCCCGGTCATCCTGCCGAAGATCTACAACGGAAAGAACCGTACGTTTTTCTTCTTCTCCTGGCAAGGGCTTCGCGGCAGCCAGTCGCCGCAAACCGTGGATTTGACTGTCCCCAGTGCCGACTACCGGGCCGGCATGTTCCCCAGCACGATCATCGATCCTCAATCGGGGCAGCCGTTTCAAGGCAACACCATCCCTGCGAGCCGCATCAGCCCCGTTTCGAAATACTACCAGGACACCTTCTATCCGGCCGCGAACACCGGTCTGAACCAATATCGCAACGTGAAGGTCTTTGCCGAGGGGAACAACTCTTACGCAACGCGTCTGGATCACAAGTTAACCAACAAGAATTCACTCTTTTTCCGCATCTTGGTCGAGAGAAGCACCCCCGCCGGCTGGTGGGACGGCAACAATCCGTTGATTGGAGTCGCCTACCAGTGGCGCGACAACTACCAGCAGGTACTCTCCGATACACACGTGATCTCCTCTTCGATCGTGAACGAGTTTCGCGTGGGCCATTCGAGCGACGAGAGCTACTACGCCGGTCCGAACCAAGGACGCGCGGTAGTGGCCGCCTCGGGCTTGCAACTGGGAAATAATCTCCCGGACGTGCCCGCTATGCCCGCCATGAACATCACAGGCTACGATTTCCTTGCCCAGACGTTGCAGAGCGGTTGGCTGTGGAGCACGTATCACTTCCAGGACTCGCTCTTCGTTGTGA
Organism: Acidobacteriota bacterium; assembly: GCA_003224525.1. Taxonomy (GTDB): domain Bacteria; phylum Acidobacteriota; class Terriglobia; order Acidiferrales; family UBA7541; genus Acidiferrum. The sequence goes on from QHZB01000356.1 coordinate 15,837, forward strand.
AGGGCAAGCACAATCTCCATTTCGGCACACAGATTAGCCAATACCTCGGCACCATGTATCCATCCTCGCCCAGTGATGTCTATGGATCATTCAAGTTCGACGGCCGTTTCTCCGGAGATCCCTATGCGGACTTCCTGCTGGGCCTGCCATCTGGCACGAGCCGCCGGACTTCAGTGAGTCCGACGTATCCGCATCGTTTGAACAAGGAGTTCTACGTCACCGACGACTGGAAAGTGACTCCACGGCTCACGCTTACTGTGGGTCTCCGCTACACCGTACTGGACCCGGGCACGATTGACAAGAACGTGATCGCCAATTTTAATGTCCCTGCCAAGGCCTTGGTCATCCCCGCATCGGCCCAGTCGCTGGTGGCGCCCGAGTACAAGGCAGACACCCCCATCGTGACGGCCGACAAGGTCGGACTCAGCGACAAACTTCTGAACATCGATCGGAACAACTTCGCTCCTCGATTCGGGTTCGCCTGGCGTCCGGGATCGTCGAAGGACCTGGTGATTCGTGGCGGAGGCGGGGTGTATTACGTTGGGATGCAACCATACATTTCCGACGGTGGCGGGGCGCCGTACGAAATCAACGAGAGCTTCACTAACTCCCTAGCCAACGGACAGCCACTCTTCGCCTTCCCGAATCCGTTTCCGAGCGGCGGCATCCAAGCGGGCTCGGGCGGATTCAAGGCCAGCGGTATGGATCCCAACCTGAGGACGCCCTACAGCATGCAGGCAAACTTCACGGTGGAAAAGAAAATCTTGGGTATGGGGCTCTCCGCGTCGGTCTTGACCACGATGGCGCGGCACACCGTCTTCTGGCACAACTTGGACGCCGTACCAGCGAACACTACGCCTTTCCAAGTGAAGTACGCCAGCGTCCCCTATCCGTTCTTTTGGGCGGTCAACTACGCTAACAATGGAGGCACGCACAACTACCGCGCTGCGTATATCAAGGCCGAGCGAAACTTCAGCAAGGGCCTGTACTATCAGGCTCACCTGACGTGGGCCAAAAGCGTCGGCGACGACTTTGTCCGCAATGGTGACGGCCTCGTCAGCAATGAAGACCCCTTCAATCGCGCTCGCGATCGCGCCATGAGCGCTGGCATTCCGCCTTTCCGCGCTGTCGTCAGCTTCCTCTATAATCTTCCTTTCGGAAAGGGCAAGCGCTTTGGGAGCTCCATTCCCGCCGTGGCCGACTATGCCATCGGCGGCTGGCGTATCAGCGGCAACTACCAATGGGAAAACGGGACTTACTTCACGCCGTATTTCGCGGGCTCCGATCCCTCGAATACGAATACCTTTGGCGGCAGACCGGATTGCCTGGCTAACGGTAATCTTAGCAAGAGCCAACGTACCATGGAGCGCTACTTCGACACTGCCGCGTTTGCGGTTCCTCCAGACAACGTTGGACGCTTTGGCAGCTGCGGCGCGAACATCCTGGAAGGACCTGGACTGAACGTGTTTAACCTTGGGCTGCTTAAGGAGATTACCATGCATGAAACGTACAAGCTGAAACTCGAGGCAGTCTCGTCAAACGTCTTTAACCACCCGAGTTTCGATATCCCGGATGCGACGCTTGGAAGCCCCACGTATGGAATGGTCGTCCATACCAGGACTGGGACTGCAGCGCGCGACCTCTCACTTACCGTGCGGCTGGCTTTCTAGTCCGACAAAGGGTTGTGGCTCAGCGGAACCTGGCGGCGGAGAGTGCGAACTGCCAGAGACCAAGCGCAAACGACACTCCCGAGGTGCTGCGGGCGCTGGCGCCCGTGGATCAGAGGCAATTCCAAGGAGGGACAGCATAGAACCATGAGAGGCGCAACGTGGGTTATTCCTTTTCTGGCAGTCGGCGTAGCAACCTGCGCTGCTCAGCCGGCTCAGCTCGCCCCTGCTAGCGGCCATGGCTGGGCAAAGACCGTGCGCGTTTGCGCCGCGGAGTCGGCGCGATCCTCGATTGACTGGCATCTGAAACCTTCCGAAGTGCTGGCCGCGGTAGACCGGTCGCTCAACGAGCTGGAGCAGTTGGTTCATCGAGCAGGGGACTCCGGCTGTGATGCGCTCGCACTGCCCGAGGACACACTGGGGGTGCTGCACTGGGAGATGGGGAATAAGGCGTCGATGAACGAGGTGTTGCCGTCGGCCGTCGCGCGCATGCTGGAACGCCTGGGGCGGGCGGCGGCGGCGCATCGCATGTATCTTATCTGCTCGAGCGACGTCTCGGAGCACGACGGCTCCTATCGCAACACCGCTTTCTTTTTGGGCCGCGACGGCAAGGAGATCGGTCGGTACCATAAGGTTCATCCGACCATCGGCGAATCGGACCGCGTGCGAGGCGCGACGTTTCCCGTGTTCGAAACTCCCGACCTAGGCGGCGTGGGTATACTGATTTGCTATGACATGGTCATGCCCGAGGCCGCCAGGAGCTTGGCCCTAGGCGGTGCCGACATCATCTTTCTGCCGACTATGGGCGGCGCGGTCACCACCGGTGACGAGGAAATGAATCGCGCCGCCCTCAGGACCCGGGCGGTGGACAACTTTGTTTATCTGGTCGTCGCCCAACGGAGCGGCGGATCCATGATCATCTCGCCCCAGGGCAAAGTGCTCGCCGATGGGCGGACTGGGGACATTGCCATCGCGGAGATCGACCCTTTCGGCGGGCGCGAGGGCGGCGACGCGCACAACGTCCAGCGCGACATGCGGGCGCGCCTGTTTCGCGAGCGCAATCCTGCCGCGTACGGCATACTGACCAACCCGAATCCGCCGGTATTGAGCAAGATCCCCGCAACGATCACCGTCGAAGAGGCTGTCCGGATCTTTGCCGGTACGCTCACCACAGGTGAGGAGCGCTTTGCGAAGGCCGAATCCTTGCTGCGAGAGGGAAAGATCGAAGCGGCCGCTCGCGCCTTCGAGGAACTACGCGCGGAATTTCCCGGAACGTGGATCGACCGCTCCGCCGGAGAAAGACTGGCCAGGATCAGCGCCCCCGCCAGTCCTCGAAGCGGGCCCCACTAGATTCGGGAAGAGACAGCCGGTGATGGGGGCAGGGCAGCGATTCAAACTAGAGCTCGTCGTCGCCGCAGGACCATCTTTCAGGCTACTCGCTCCGTTTCGCGGGTTTGAGGGTCCACGCCTGCAGCCGCGCCAGTTCCATCAGGTGCTCCGAATGGAATCCCATCGGGAAGATCGGCCACAACCAGATCTCCTGTGAGTCGATAGCGACATACTTTTCGGTGGCTAGCCGTGCGGGCGCGACCGTCACTTTTTCCGGCGGCGCGCTGCCATTCGCCACCTGGCTGGCGATCTTCGCCATGGCGACGAGAAAGGCCTCGGGTGCTACGGGTTTACTGCCCAACCAGACCGCGTTGGGAATTTGGTGGTTGAGCTGAATGAAACTGTGAAGGTCATGCACGCTGCGCTCGAA
>QHZB01000357.1 GCA_003224525.1 Acidobacteriota bacterium
GGCGGCGCGACGACGAAAGATGAGATTATCGCAGTACTCTACCTGCGCAAAAAACAGCCGGTGCTGAACGCCGGCGTGCTTTCTCTCCTCGGCAGTGAAAAAGGGCGTGAAATGGGTCAGCCACTTTTGGGCACAGGTGAGCAGATCGTCGGCGGTGAGGGAATCGGCGAGTTTTTGCAGGGTCTCAGGATCGGAACACTGCAAGAAAGCGTTCGCGCACTGCTGAAAGCGGATGCCACGCTCCTGCATGCGCAGGGCCAGCCAGTAATGCTGATTGAGACAGACGCGAGCGGAGAAGGGAAAATAGGGGCACACCCGTACGAACATTTGTCCCCAACGGGAGTCCTGGACATAGAAGTTGTATTGCTCGACCCAGCGCCGCTTCAGCTCTAGATGCCAACGGTCGTCTTTCCCGATGGCGGTCATGATGGTGGCGGGCTCGCGCGCTTTAATGATGGCCACGACCTGATCGGGTTGGGCACGTCGGAAGTAGCGATCCACGAAGTCATCGCGCCGGCCTGGGGGATCTTCTTGAATGGCTACACCCCATTTCTGGGAGCGGTTCTTGGCCCAGTTGTGGTACTGCGTAGCGATGTCGCGCAACACCTGCCGACTGACGGGATAGATCTGGCGATAGGTCCAGAAAAAGCCGACGGCCCGCTGTTCCTGTTGAAAGGGCTGGATCGCGGCATGGAGCAGGATACGATCGAAGCAACGATAATCGAAACGGATGTTATCCTTATGGTGTTCGTAGAAGGCGTTCATGGGGTCCTCCAGAGAGTGAGATCCTTGGAGCATACTCCCGTGGACGCCTCCGTGTTTTATGCCTGCCCCCAGAGCTGCGGCGCGGACTTTTCAGGACCTTGTGGTGTGGCGCAAAGCGCACGAATTGGTGCTGGCGGTCTACTCGTTCACGGCAGCCTTCCCCAAGCAGGAAACTTACGGCTTGACGCTACAGATGCGACGAGCGGCAGTCTCCATCCCGGCCAACATTGCGGAAGGATTTCGTCGGCGGGGTAAAGCTGACAAAGCGCGATACATGAATATGGCCGAGGCTTCCCTGGAGGAGAGTCGCTATTACTTGATCCTGGCGAAAGACCTTGGATATGGCGACACCAGCAGTCTCACAACTTCACTGGAAGAAGTCAGCCGCTTGCTCAACGCCTATGCGTCTGCCATTCTGGCTTCGGACTCCTGACTCCTGACTTCCATATCCCGCAGGGATATCAAGGGCGAAGCCCTTGCCTAGTTAGGATTCTGCCGCCCGATTCCCTTTTTCGTAGCGGCGGCCTTTAGGCCGGCCGACAGGTTGCACGTGTTTGTTTTTGTATTGGCCGGACTTCAGTCCGGCGCCTGGTCTGAAGAATCGACGCTGGAAAAATCAACCGAGTGCCTGTTTCAAATCTTCGATTAAATCCTCTTTGTCTTCCAAACCCATGGAAACGCGCACCGTTCCCGGACTGACGCCCGCGCGCCGCAGTTCTTCGATCGTCATGTTGTAGTGCGAACTGTAGATCGGAAGAATCACCAGCGACTCTACCCCACCAAGACTCGCCGCCAGAAGGAATAGTCGCACGCGATCGCAGAAGCGCCGAGCCGCAGGCAGTCCGCCCTTCAAGTCGAACGCCATCATGCTCCCGAATCCCCGCATCTGCTTCCGGGCGAGTTTGTGATCCGCGTGCGACTTCAGGCCGGGATAGTGCACGCGCTCTACTTTCGAATGTTTCTCCAGGAACTTGGCGACGGCGATGGCGTTTTCGCACTGGCGCTCGATTCGAACGCCGAGAGTCTTGATGCCGCGAATCAGCAAATACGCCGCGCCCGGGTCCATCGAGCCGCCCAGGTAGATAATCATTTGGCGAACGCGCTTCATCCAATCCGAATTGCCGACGGCGACGCCGGCGATGATATCGGAGTGGCCCGCAAGGGCTTTTGTGGCGCTGTGAACGACCATGTCGTAGCCGAGGGCGATGGGATTTTGCAGGATAGGCGTGGCAAAAGTGTTGTCGATGATGGAGACGAGTTTGTGTTTCTTGGCGAAGGCCACCGCTTTGTGAATATCGACGAGGCGAAGCGTGGGGTTGGTGGGCGTTTCGACGTAGAGAACTTTCGAACGCGGCGTGACGAGATTTTCCATGCCTGCGAGATCGGTTCCGACGTGGCGGACGGTGATACCCATGTTGGGGAAAACGTCGCGCATTAAACGGTACGATCCGCCATACAGTTGTGCGGTAGAGATCACTTCATCGCCGAATTTCAGCGCAGCAAGGAGCGCGGAGGAAATGGCCGCCATGCCAGAAGAGGTGACCACGGCGGCTTCGGCGCCTTCGAGCGCGGCGATTTTCTTTTCCGCGACGGAGAGCGTGGGATTGCCGTAGCGTGTGTAGATGTAGGCCTTGTTTTTCCCCTCGGCCCAGAGCTTCATTTCCTCCGTGGAAGAAAAAGTAAAAGTGGAAGAGCGAATAATCTCCGTGACGATGGGGCCGTTGACGCCGCGGCGGTTGGGTTCGCCGCCGTGAATGGCTTGTGTCTGCGGTCCGAGTTTGCGCGCTGATTTGTCCTTCATAATGCATTCCATTTTGTACCCCGTTTGTGGCCCGGCAAGCGCCAATTTGGTGCCCCGCAGGCTCTTGACAATGTCCTTCAATTAGTACAACACTGACAGTGTCATGAATGACCTAATCCTTCTCGCTGCCCTCATGGAAGGCCCTCAGCACGGTTACGCCCTCAAGAAACTCGCCGGCTTCATGGCCGGCCACGGGGACATGCACAACAACCTCGTCTATCCTCTCCTCCGCCGCTTTGTCGAAAACTCCTGGGTCACCAAACGCACTACCGGCGGGGAACGCGGACAAAAGCGCGATCTCTACACGCTCACCTCCAAGGGAAGACTCGAATTGCTCCAGCGGTTGTCACGTTTCACCGAAAAAGAAGCGTCTTCGGAAAATGAGTTTCGCGTCCGCGTCGGCCTCTTCTCCATGCTCGAACGCCAGGCGCGCGAAAACATTCTCGCCGAGCGCGCCCGCTGGCTCGTCCGGCGTCAGGAACGCCTTGAGAAGATGAAGATCAAGACCACCCTGGCGGCCATGAACGCCGACGCGTGGGGGCATTCCGTCTTGCGCTTTTATCTTTCGCAGGTTCACGCGGAGCGCAAGTGGATCGCGGAAATGGCTCAGAAGGCTTCCAAATCAAGGAAGCGCGCGGCCCGTTGGTAAAGAATAGGAGGACAACATGAGTATCAGTTGGATGGATGTGCTCGCCGGAGCTTTGAAATTCCTGGTTCGCATGTTTTGGTATCGCTCCAGCGTTCCCTCGGAGTTCTTCTTTCCCATAGCCTGCGATATCTGGACGGTGTTGTGCCTTTATTGGATGTTGTCCGCTCTGCGGACCGAGCCGGTGAGGTCACGCGAATCCTTGGGGCAATGGCTGGGTTATGTGCTTCCCCTCGCTCTCGGCGTTACTCTGCTCTTTAATCCCCGCGCTCACTATTCCTGGCTCGGCAGGCGTTTTGCGCCGGACACGATCGCGGTCGCTGGAATTGTGTTGACGGCGGCGGGCGTTGCCCTTGCGATGTGGGCACGTTTGGTCCCCGGAGAGAACTGGAGCGCAGCAGTCAGTATCCGCAAGAACCAAGAACTGATTCGCGTGGGTCCATACTGCATCATGCGCCATCCCATTTACACGGGCATGTTGCTGGGCCTTCTGGGTACGGCCGTCCTCGTGGGCGAGGTCCGCAGTCTCCTGGCGCTTTTCATCTTGGGGCTCGGTTCCTACCTCAAGGCCCGCAAGGAAGAAGTTTTCCGGTTGCGGGAATTCGGCGCGGGATTTGAAGTCCATGCCAAACACACCGGGATGTTTCTGCCGCGCGTGTGAGAAATTGCGGCCTAGATGAATTGGCAGGCGCGAAGACAATTTGCGTGGGCTGGCATGTCAGTAGAGAGGGAGCAGAAAACGGGCGGCGCCCTGATTGCTTCTATCATTGCGAAGCAGAGCCCCGGTCGCTTGCGCGAAGGAGATGTCCAATTGTGGTTCTACATAGCGGCTGCGGCCGCAACAGATTGGTCCAGAATTGACGCGGCGCGGCCTACTTCCGTCACCCCAAAAATCACCAACGGCGAATTCGTACTTGGCTCAACACCGCAGTACGCGTAGTTGATGTTGATATTGGCGTCGCCCAGTTTGGAGGCAGCGCGTGCCAGCTCGCCAGGCGTGTGCGGAAGCTTGACTTGAACCACTTCCCCTTCCGTGTATGTTATCCGTTCCTTCTCCAGGACGGCTTCCGCAGCTGCCGGTTTATCGACGACGATGCACACGAGAATCGTTCTCTCCGAAGGAATCGATTGAAAAGCCAGGATGTTTATGCCCTGGTCGGCGAGCGAACGGCAGACTTTTCCGAGCGATCCAGAACGATTGTCCATGCGCATGGTCAATTCCTTGGTGATGGGCATGCCGGGGACCTCCTTGAGAGCCATGAATGGCAAGCGTGATGAATCACCACCCTGCCGAATGGCTACGATGCTCGATGTGGTTAGGGAGGAAATCTTACGTCTAGGCCATGGCGGATGCAAGGGCCGGTCTAACGCCACTAACGCCACCCTCTAGAAAGGACTAGCCGTAAAGCCCCGGCGTTCAGGCCGGGGATATAAGGCTACTTTCTTTTTTCTTCGGTTCGTTCTATCATCCTCGCGTCCAAAAGACCTATGGGCGGATAGCCCAAAAGTTAAGCCTCTTCGTTGTCCTCGCCTGAAGTAAGGGCGCTGTGGGAGGAACCCACCGAAGAGACCGGACCAACATCCGGCTCCGTAGGAATCCTCTCCCCTTAGGGAGAGGAGGATGTCAAAAACCTTGATTTGAGCCCGGCGGCCCCCGGCCCGAGCGCTGGGGCTTTGTGGATAGGCCGGCTCTGGAGCTAGAGAGGGTGCAATGAAGCAGACCTTCGCTATCGGTATCGGAGGCGCGGCCGGACAGGGTGTTGCCACGCCGGGTGACATTTTCGCAAAGATTTTCAGCCGGCGGGGCCTGCACCTTAATGCTTACAACGCCTACCAATCCATCATTCGCGGCGGCCATACCTTACTGACGATTCGATCGGGCACGGAAAAGGTCACTAACATGGGTGACCGTATCGATCTCCTGATTCCCCTAAACCAGGACACCATGGATCGGCACTTGCGGCTGCTCACTGCGGGCGCGGCATGTATCTATAATTCGGACACTATTAAGCCAGGCACTGCGGCTAGCGGCGTACAGCTTTGCCCTCTTCCGGTTTCGGAGTTAGCCGACATCACCAGAAATAAAGTTGCGCAGAACACGCTGGCGGTCGGCGCCGCCCTTCACATGATCGGTATCGGCTTCCAGGCATTGGAGGAAGTTCTTCGAGAACAGTTCAAGAAAAAAGGCGATGCCGTAGTGGGCGAAAACGTTGGAGTCGCGCGGGCCGGCTACGATTATGCGGCGGCTCACTTTACGGATTTTCCGAATCCCATGCCTAAGACGGAGAATCGATACGCGATCATGAGCGGGAATATCGCGATGGCCATGGGCGGGGCGGCAGCTGGTGTGAAATTCTATTGTGCCTACCCGATGAGTCCTTCGACCGGCGTGCTGCACTGGATGGCGGCGCACGCGCGCAAAGCGGGGATCATGGTGCGCCAGGTGGAGGACGAGATTGGCGTGATCAACATGACGATCGGCGCGGCTCATGCCGGCGTCCGCGCCATGTGCGCTACATCGGGCGGCGGATTCGCCTTGATGAGCGAGGGCCTGGGCATGTCCGCGATGATCGAAACCCCGGTGGTGGTGATCAACTGCCAGCGAGCCGGCCCGTCCACAGGCGTTCCCACGAAGACCGAGCAAGGCGACCTCTGGCAGATGCTCGGCGCGGCTTTTGGCGATTATCCGCGAGTGATCGCAGCTCCGCTAGAAATCGGCGATTGCTTCAAGCTTATCCCTGAGATCTTCAACCTTGCCGACCGGTTCCAGTGCCCCGGTCTGGTGCTTTGCGATCTCTTGCTTTCCGAGGGCCGCCTTAGTGTCCATCCGAAAGATCTGGATTTCAGCCCGGGCATCGACCGTGGGGAACTTATAAGTACTAACGGATCGCCTGCCGCGGGTACCACGAACGGAGGATACAAGCGCTACAAGATCACCGACAGCGGCATTTCACCGCGCGCTGTTCCCGGTGTTCCCGGCCATATCCACACGGTTGCGACGGACGAACACATGGAGGACGGCGTGCTGATCAGCGACGAATTCACCAATCCGATCAAGCGCCGCGCCATGATGGAAAAGCGCATGCGCAAGGTGGCCGGAATTGAGGCCGCAGTGCCGCCGCCAACGCTGTCGGGTCCTCGCGACGCCGATGTTACCTTGATCGGCTGGGGTTCGACGAAAGGTGTAATCGAGGAAGCCTGCGAGATTCTCAATGATGAAGGAATCTCGGCGAATCAGCTGCAGATCCGTTGGCTTGTGCCGTTGCATGGCGATGCGATTCTCGAAATTCTGAAAGACTCGCGCCACACCATCATCGTGGAGAACAACTACAGCGGCCAGTTTGCGCGCTATCTGCGCAGCGAAACCAGCTTCGTGCCAAACGGCCACATCCGCAAATACGACGGCGAACCCTTCATGCCGCACCATATTGTGGAGGCAGTGAAAGAACAACTCGCCGGGCACACGAAACTCTCCGTTCCCATGCACGAGATTATGGTCTGAGGAGGAAACGCCGATGGCGACAAGCGTACAGCGTGCCAGTCAACTGAGCATGGCAGACTTGAAAGGCAAAGTCGATCCCGACTGGTGTCCCGGATGCGGCGATTTCGGCGTGCTCGCTGCCGTTCAGAAAGCGCTGGTCGAACTGAGCATACCTAACCATAACGTCGTCACCATCAGCGGCATCGGATGTTCCTCCAACTTCCCCGGGTACATGAATACCTATGGCATGCACACCCTGCACGGCCGTGCCCTGGCGGTGGCCACCGGTCTGAAGCTTGCCAATCATGAACTCACGGTACTGGTGACGGGTGGCGACGGGGACGGCTTCGGGATCGGCGGGAACCATTTCGTCCACTCGATGCGCCGCAACGTTGACCTGCTCTATATCGTGATGGACAACCAGATCTACGGCCTAACTACGGGCCAGACTTCACCGACAAGCCGCGTGGGGATGAAGACGAAAAGCATGCCCTTCGGCAACATCGAAGCACCGATCAACCCCATTTCCCTTGCGCTAGCCGCGGGCGCCACCTATGTCGCACGCGGCTACAGCGGCGAACAGAAGCATCTCACTGAACTAATCAAGCAAGGTATCGAGCATCCTGGATTCTCGTTCCTGGACGTCTTCAGCCCCTGTGTCACGTATAATCACGACAATACCTACCAGTGGTTCCGTCCGCGCGTGAAGAAGCTTGAAGATGACGCTGCTTACGACGCGGCTGTCTGGACGGCGGCGATGGAGAAATCGCTGCTTTGGGGCGATGAGATCCCGATTGGGAAATTCTTCGAGCGTACCGACGTTCCCACCCTCCACGGCGCGGAGCCAGTGTTGAACGAAGGCCCGCTGGTCCATCTTGACCCCAATGTGCCCCCCAACGTGGGCCGCTCGTTCATCGAAGAGTTGATGTAGCGACGCACGTCGCGGTTGTGACCGGTTCGCGGACAGTATCCATGAGGGCTTGCGAGCGCGGCGCAGCGCGCGCTTTGAATCGACGGGTCAAACTCACAAGCTGGGGCGCAGCATGCTACGCCCCTACAGGAAGATTGTCACCGCAGATGCACCGCCTGTAGGTACCTCCGGATTTTGAGCTTGACAAGAATTTGCTACGTGGCACCGACTCCGGTTTGGAGGCTTCCGTTGGCAACAGGGTTGGTGGGCCGGCCGCGCCAGGTGGACAAACCCTCCTTGACGAGGCTCGAGATGGTACGGCGATTTTGATAAATCAATTTCAGCCACGCCAAAGGACCCATTTGGGGGAAATAGATTCCCCGGAAACACATGCGGGCGATGAAAATGTTTATCCGATAGCCCAACGGCTTGTCCTTGAGAGAATCGACAGCTTGAGCAACGGCTTCGGGGCTATACGCATGAGCCCACCCGGCTTTCACCTCGGCATGAGCTTCCGCAATGGTCATCTTCAGCGGCGTGTGAGCCATCGCAAACGGGATGAACTCTTGCCAGTGCTTCGGGCGCGTCAATCGTCCGGCGGCCTCCAGTCGTTTGTAAAGCGGCGTCGCGGGTAACGGAGTCAGCAATCCAAAAATGGGCAGACCTGCGGGCCAAGTGCGAATCTCTTTAAGTGTCCGCTCCGCAACGCCAACGGTGTCGTTGTCCATGCCGAAAATAAAGGACGTGATGGCATAAACGTTGCGCTGGGCGAGCCGCTGGAGCACGGCGGCATACTCACCCGGTTTGTTGAAGCCCTTGTTTACGTCGGCAAGGTTTGTAGGGTCGATGGATTCCATGCCGATGAAGACCCACTTCCCTCCTGAGGCAGCAATCAGATCGACGAGTTCCTCATCGCGCAACAGATTGGCGCTGATCTGCGCGACCCAATGCACCTGGGCGCCGGCGGCGATAATGTCGCGCAGCAGGGATTTCGTGCGTTTGATGTTGATGGCGAAATTATCGTCGATGAAGAAGACGGCAATCTGCCCGCCTTCCCTTCTGGCCCGAGCTTTCAAAAGGAGTAGCTCATTCACCACGCTTTCGTTGGTGCGAAAGCGGATGGAGTCGCCAAAAAAGCCGGTTACCGTGCAGAACTCGCAGCCATAAGGACAGCCGCGCCCGGACTCCATCGGAATGATGCGAAATGTGCCCCAGCCATCACTGATACGCTGGAGGGTGCGCTTGGCCAATTGTGGAACGAGATTAAACTGGTCGAGATTTATTTTGTCCCAGGGAATCGCCGGATATTCTTTGAGACTGGGTTTGCGCTCCTGTCCGAAGTCATCTACCGGTGCATAAATATCTTTGAGCTGGCCGCGCGCGGCATCCTCGACAATTTTTGGCCAGGTTTCATCGGCTTCACCGAGAGCTACAGCGTCGGCATGGCGCGGGCCGCCGTTTCGACCGAGGGCTTCGTCGGCCTCCTCCGTGACGTGAGGTCCGCCCATCACAACCGGCACACCAACGGCGCGGATTGCATCGGCCATGCGGTAGGCCTTGGCGATCATGCGGGTCATCGCGCCGATCCCGACAAGTTCGATATTTTGTTGGCGCACAAAACGGGCGATGCCGGCTTCATCCATAGGTTGCGCGTTGCCGTCAATCAGCACTACTTCGTGGCCGACTGGAGTCAGCGACTGGAGCAGGAACATCCAAAGATGGGGCATGAAATTACGAGTGACCCCGTTGTCGGGGTTGTACAGCAAAATGCGCATGTGCTCTTCTCCATTTAGAAGGCGTTTCCTTGGCGCTGGGCCGGACGAGCCGCGATCTAAACGTTCGTTGTCTAGGGGCCGCAAGGGGAGCCGACAAACAGCCTGACCATATCACTTTCTTGTTGCGCCGGTCAGAAAATTAAGGGGGCGACTTACAGCATCAGTAATCAGGATCGTGGGCGGTCGCGATCCCGCTGCGAAGGCCCTGCAGCGGTCCTTCGCCAACGCTCAGAAAAGAACCGAGCCTGTACAACGGGGAAAAGAAATAGCAACTAGGCTTCTTCTTCGACGAGTTGTTCGCCGTGAGCGGCCTTATGGGCGGCGATGACCTTTTCCGCAAGTTCGTTAGGCACGTAGTCGTAGTGCGAAAACTCCATGGAGTATGTGGCACGGCCCTGTGTTTTTGAGATGAGGTCGTTGGCGTAGGTGAGCATTTCCGCGAAGGGCACCTGTGCTTTGATGATGACGTTGTGGCCGCGGCTTTCGCTGCCAGCGATCCGCCCGCGGCGCCCACTGAGGTCACCCATCAGGTCGCCAGAGTATTGATCGGGGGCATAGACTTCGACGTGCATGACGGGTTCGAGGAGGGCTGGCCGAGCCTGCTTCATGGCTTCTTTGAAAGCCAGCGAGCCTGCAATCTTGAATGCCATGTCCGACGAGTCGACATCGTGATACTTGCCGTCGTAGAGGATGGCACGGAAGTCCACCACGGGGAATCCCGCCAGGAATCCGCGGGCGGCAGCGTCGCGGATGCCTTTCTCGACGGAGGGAATCCAGTTCTTGGGGATGGCGCCGCCAAAGACGTCGTCGACGAACTCGACGCCCTTGCCGCGCTCGACCGGCTCCATCTTGATGCGGCAAACGCCGAACTGGCCGTGGCCGCCAGACTGCTTCTTGTGCTTGCCTTCGACGTCGGCTTTGCCGCGGATGGTTTCACGGTACGGGACTTTGGGTGGTTTGAGAGTGAGATCGACATGGTAGCGCTTGTGGAGCTTGGCGACGACGACTTCAATGTGCTGCTGGCCGGAGCCGGCCAGCAGAAATTCCTTGGTTTGCGGATCGCGGGAAAAGCGGAGCGCGGGATCTTCCTCCAGGATTTTATGAATCGAGACGCCGATCTTGTCTTCGTCAGCGCGGGTTTTCGGCTCGATGGCAAAGGTAATGGACGGCTCGGGAAGCTGGGCGGGTGAGTAAAAGATGGGCGAAGCTTTGTCGCCAAGAGTTTCGCCGGTGGTGGTTTCCTTCAGTTTGGCGATGGCGCCGATATCTCCGGCGCGAAGGTCGCCGACTTCGATGAGCTGTTTGCCTTGAACGACCTGGATATGCTGGAAGCGTTCCGTAATGTTGCGATTGTAATTGGTGAGAGTGGCGTCATTTTTCAGGATTCCGCTTTTTATCTTGAAGTAGTTGATGCGGCCGGCGAAAGGATCGGCAAGCGTTTTGAAGACAAAGAGAGAGAGCGGCTGGCCGTCGTCATACTTGCGCTCGAGGCGGTCGCCTTTGCCACCGGGGTCTTTGAAGCCCACCTGGGCGTGCTCATCGGGGTGCGGAAAAGCGTCGGCAAGAAAAGTGAGCAGGCTGGCGGTGCCGATGTTGTGAAGCGAGGAGACCATCAAGACGGGGAAGATTTTTTCGGCGACGATGGCTTTGCGAACGGCGGGGATCAGGTCGTGAATGGGAATGGTGCCTTCGCGGAAAAACTCTTCCATCATTTCGTCGTCGCCTTCGGCGATCATCTCGACGAGTTTTTCGTGAGCTTCTTTGGCGTCGCCGGCAAGAGCGGCGGGAATCTCTTCAATGGAAGGTTTGCCGTCGCCATCGGTATTGTAGAGGTGAGCTTTCATGGCCACCAGATCGATGACGCCACGGAAACCTCTTTCCGCGCCGATCGGCAATTGGAGCGCGACGATGTTGCGGCCGAAAACTTGTTCGAGAGATTCCATGGAGCGCTCAAAGCTGGAAAGCTCGCGGTCCATCCAGGTGAGAACGAAAGCGCGGGGAATGTCGTATTCGGTGCAATAGTCCCAAACTTTTTCAGTGGTGACCTGAGAGCCGACGTGGGCATCAACGGTGATGAGGGCGGCATCAGCGGCGATGAGAGAGGCCTTCGCTTCGGTGATGAAAGTGGAATAGCCGGGGAGGTCGACCAAATTAATTTTGACTTTCTCGGAAGAACCGGAGGGTCCCGTCGGGGTGGCGGGCCATTCGGCATGGGCGAGACCGGTTTGAATGGAGATTTTCCTGGCGATTTCTTCTTCGTCCCAGTCGGTGGGGGTGGTGCCTTCCGCAACTTTTCCCCAACGCGGAGTCATGCCCGCGGTGAAGAGTAACGACGACACCAGTTGCGTCTTGCCGGTGCCGCCGTGGCCGACAATGCCTACGTTGCGAATGTCCGTGGTGAGATAGCTCTTCATACAAACCTCCTGGTTTTGGTGCCTCCGGTGCGGCCGGCGTCAACTGGCGAGGTCCGTCCTGAAAGCTTCAGACGCGGGCCTGCGCCTGGTCATTTGGTTGAGGAAGGAGAGCGCGGCCCGTTCTCTGGGTCCCGCGAAGCGAGGCGAAGGAGAAACGAAGAATCCCCTGGTCCGCTCTCCTGACGAAGCGGATGCTAGCACAGGGGGTTTGGTCAGGGCAATGCGCGGAGGTTTGGCGGATGAAGAGCAGAAATGCGACGGCGACGATGGGCTGGTAGGGAATTCTTCCGGCGAAGGGTGAGCGATCGCGCGCAAGAGTGTGCTTCAGGAGATGGGTTTCGAGAGTGGCCTTGAGAGAGACGCTTTACTGGACTTGAGAACTTCGAGTGCGGCGCCAGTCGGTGTGGCCGGGTAATTTCAAAAGGACCGCGTGGCTGCCGGGGGAAAGCTTCAGAGTGGCGGGTGCGTTGCCGAGGAATTTGTCATCGATGAAGATTTCGGCGCCGTCGAGATCCGAGGAAACAGTGACGGTGCCGACGCCATCGGGGGCGGACGATGAAGAGATCTTCGACGACTCGGAGGATTCGGTGCCCTCGCTGGCAAGAGGCTGGCCTGCGGTCTCCAGCGGCTTGTTGACGCGCGGGGGCGGAGAGTTTTTCGGTGAGCGGCACGGCGTTGGAATAGAAGCGATGGAGAACCTCGAGAAGATCCGTAGCGCTGAGGGCGACGAAGCCGATGCCTTTCGTGACGCTGAAGAGCATGGCGTCGCCCGGATTGCCGAGGGCCAGAACGTTTTCGCCCTGGCGGACGCTGGAGGCGTCGGTAAGGGTGAGATGAGGAAAGTCACTTTTGCCGGCGGGGCGTTCGACTTTGGCGAGGGCGATGTCGAGATCGGGATCGATGTGAACGACTTTGGCTTCGAGCTGCTGGCCGTTGGAGAGGATAAAACCATTCGTAAATCACCATAAAGTTAAATAACCTCATAAAGAAAATGCGCATCGCTGATCTGTGGATTGGCGTCAGGGCTTCTTTTTGTAGCCGTCGCAGGAGAGAACCGGGAGACGGGGGTATTTGGGGTAGCGGGGATCGGTGAGGTAGAGATTGCACAGGATGAAGACGGAGCCGTGGGCAGATTCGATGTGGCGAGAATGAAGACAATCGGCACAGAGGCCAGCAGCCAGGGAATTATGCGTCTGTTGCCGTGCGTCAGACATGAAAGTAAGGATAGCGCAGTGTGTGAGCGCGGCGATTGTTAGAATGAAATGCAGCTCGGACGTGTCTTAGAAGGATTTGCGAATGCGAGTTGCAGTGCGGATTGCACTAGTGGGTTTGGGCCTGCTCGCTACAGGAATGAATGTGCTCGGCCAGAGAGCGGATACGCCCCAAACCACTCCGCAGAACCAGCAAAAAAATCAAAACACGGATGAGATCACGGCCGTGCCGAACCGGCCGACGTTCGCGTCGACTGCAGAGATGGTGCAGCTCGGAGTATTCGAGATCGAATATGGGTTTGAGGCGGGAAAGGGGCACCAGAACGTAAACGGCCTTCTGAAATGGGGTGCGGTCAACAACCTCGAGCTATGGTTTCTCAACAATCCCGTCGAGCGGGACGCGGGTACCGCGGGGCTGGGGGACTCTGGAGCGGGCTTCAAGTACAGATTATTTCCGCAGGTGAAGGCCCGCCCCACCGTGGCGATTCTCTACCTAGCGACGCTGCCGACAGCGAGGCCTGAGCTCGGCGCCGGAGCGATGGCGCACCTGGTGCAACTCCTCGTGAGCAAGGATATTGGCAAGCATCACTTTGACGTCAACGAAGGGGTGCAGTTTGTGGGGAGAGCCCAGCTGAGCGGATTTGACCGCCGATATTTCACTGCGCTCTCTTATTCCCGTCCCCTGAAGGGAAAATGGGGGTACACGGGGGAGATTGCGGGATTTAGCCGGCAGAACGCGACGACGCCGGCAACCATGACGCTGCTGAACGCCGCGACGTACAACATGTCGCCCCGATTGGTGTTGGACGGAGGAGCGTACATCGCCGCATACGGACAATTGCCACGGTTTACAGTATTTGCAGGCCTGACCTATTCCATCGCAAATCTATACGACTTGCATTCGACACACCGGGCTTCGAAGAACTAGCGGTCAACTTGCCAAGAAGGGAGAAGCATCGCTCGGCGTGCGCGAGCTAGTTCGAGGGTGGAGGACCGGCTGGCGCCGGGGGTACGGTTGGCGCTGGGGCCGCAGAAGCGTCCGGTTGAGATGGTTTAGTGAAGCGAGAATCATCGATCTGCGGATCGATTTCAAATTTTTCGGCGGTGAGAGTCTGCTTGATGTCAGTGCCCGGACTGCCCTGGTCGATCCGGAATGGATATTTCAGGCCCTGGACCTCGTGGAAGTCGGAGAAGAAGGACTCCCATGGAAGCTCCTGGCCTCCGGTCTTGCGGGTGCCTTCCCACTTCAAAAGCAAAAAAGAGGTGGCATCAAAAAAGTAAAAGCGGATGTCCCCGTTCTTATTCGTGACTTTCAGGCGATAGACGGGCTTGTCGTCCAGGTTTTCTTTGCCGGCTAGTTCGATCTGGTTGCCCTTGGCCTTGTAATCTACCAGCGGGCCGTCAAAGTCGGATTCATCGGAGATATTCTTGAGGTCTTCGGAAGACAGCGGCTGGACGTCTTTGGTTTCCGCGAAAGGGTTGATCATCCAGCCGGAAGACTTGCCATCGTAAACACGGACAATTCTTTGCCCTTCGATGGAGATCTCGACGTGCATCTTCAGGGGACGCTTGAGCTCCACCACAAAGGTGCCTTCCACGTCTCGCGAGAAGGTGATACGGCCGGTTACGCGCTCGGTTTGGACGGCTTTGAGCTTGTCGACTCCCCCGCGGGCGTCGAGCGCTTTCTTGACGATTTCGTCGGCGGTCTGAGCCGCTGGGGTCAGCGGCAAGAACAAGAGTAGAGTGACGGAGAGGATTCTGGTTTTCATTTGTGACTCGCTGGCGGCTTGTCAAAGAGTGGGGGCGGCGCCAGATTCATCCTTGGAGTACAAGCGTTTTGGGCCGAATGCGTTGCCATGCGGGGCCGCACATCAAGTATAAGTGTGTTGTAAAGTTAGCGAAACAATTTTCCATTAGACTCCGTTGAATGTAGATTTATAGCCGCACGGTGGAATATTGAGCATCATCTTCGAGGATCGGAGAAGCAGTCATATGAAATCGCGAACCATGACGGGTAGTTTTCTTATGATTTGTTTGTGTTTTTGCGGGCGCGCCTGGTGCCAGCAAGAGCCGGCCGGAGAGGGGCGGCCCATCACGCCAGCCGGTACGCTGGTGATCGATCGGACGACGCATCTGCCGGTTGTCGGGGCCATGCCTATGACGATGCTTCGCAGCCCGGACGCCCTCGGACACGGCGGCAAGGGCCGATATCTCCTGGTGGTCAACAGCGGGTTCGGTGTCCAGTTCAGCGAGGAGACCAATAGAGCCCAG